>JAEEIA010000062.1 GCA_016281125.1 Oscillospiraceae bacterium
GCCGGTTCCGCAGGTACCGCTTGCAGTCGCCGCATTTGCGGTGATTGCCAACGACTCAGAAAGAGCGCCCAGTGTGTCTGTGTTGCCGAGCATGCAGCCGGACAACATCGCTGCAAGACCAATTGCCGCGATTCTTTTGGTGTTTTTCATAAATGTCCTCCTATAATTGTATTATATTGTTCCATGCCGGAACAGTTTCAGTATAGCATCTTTTTGTCACAAAGTCAAGAAAGAAAAAAATCTTCATAATAATGATTTGTAAATAGTGCTGAAATGGATTACACATAAAAAGGGAACAGACTCTCTGATTTTAACCGTTGTTTTCTTGCTCAATCTCATAGAGATACTTATAGAATGTCTTCCGGCACACACCGGCAGCTCGTGCGCATTGTGTATCGTTCAGAGTTCCGCCGAACCGGACGGAGTTCTCGCGGATCACCTTCATAGCCGGGGCTTTTTTCTTGACATTGAGAACAGCCCCTTGCGGTGTGCCGATCTGCTTTCCCTTGCGTCGGGCTGTTTCGATACCTTCGGCAGTCCGCTGCTTCAAATCATCGACTTCCTTCTGAGCTTGCTGAAAAGCAAGCTCGATCTGTTTGGTGGCAAGGATCCGCAGTACCTTGTTCGTTGCTTCGATGTAGATGTCAGCGATCTCATTGCCGACCAGATCCACGCCGTTGCTGAGAGCCTGTTTATATGTTTCAGTATTGATGTGCGGTTCTTTCAGGAAAACAAGATCTATTCCCTTATCCATAAGATCCATGTAAAGCGCGATCCCGTCCGCGCTGCTGCGGCTCATGCGGCTCACGCTGTCGAACACGATCAGATCCCCGCTGCGGACTTCGCGCAGCAGCTTGTCCAGTCCCTTCCGGCAAAGTCTTGTGCCGGTGTATGTCTCTTTGATAATATGCGCCGTCGGATATGCGGCAAGGATATTCCGCTCCTGTCTCTCAATGTTCTGCTTCTTGGTCGAGATCCGGCAATAACCATAGACTCTCTGCATGATGTTTCCCTCACTTCCGTATAAATGTAACGGTCGTTACCCGTACACATTTATTATATCATGTAAATAGGCGTGAGTCAATAGGATTTACACAATTTTAGAGAAAGGACAAATATATACAGAATTCGGCATCAAAAAGGAAGCAATGAGATCTCTTACACGATTCCATTGCTTCCTTATTTGCGCATAAAGCCAGTTTCATTTAACGGGATTTCCGTTTATATCCACTTCGATCATGCCGTGTTCATTCGGATCGAACCCGTCCGGAAAAATAGTACACAAATTAGGATGCGTGCAATATTTCGCCCCTTGCAGGTTCGCCCCTTGCAGGTTCGCCCTTTGCAGCTTCGCCCCATGCAGCTCCGCCCCTTGCAGCTTCGCCTCTTGCAGATCTGCCCATTGCAGATTCGCCCCTTGCAGATTCGCCCCTTTCAAATCCGCCTCTTGCAGATTCGCCTCTTGCAAATCCGCCTCTTGCAGCTTCGCCCACTGCAGCTTCGCCCCTATCAGATTCGCCCCTATCAGATTCGCCCTAAACAGATTCGCCCCTTGCAGATTCGCCCTAAACAGATCCGCCCCTTGCAAATCCGCCGATTGCAGCTTCGCCGATTGCAGCTTCGCCCATTGCAGCTTCGCCTCTTGCAGCTTCGCCCCTTGCAGCTTCACCCTTTGCAGATTCGCCGATTGCAGCTTCGCCCATTGCAGCTTCGCCCCTTGCAAATCCGCCTCTTGCAGATTCGCCCATTGCAGCTTCGCCCCTTGCAGATTCGCCCATTGCAAATTCGCCTCTTGCAGATTCGCCTCTTGCAGATTCGCCTCTTGCAAATCCGCCTCTTGCAGCTTCACCTCTTGCAGCTTTGCCTCTCGCAGCTTCGCCTCTCGCAGCTTCGCCCCTTGCAGATTCGCCCCTTGCAGATTTGCCTCTTGCAAATCCGCCTCTCGCAGATTCGCCTCTTGCAGATACGCCTCTTGCAGCTTCGCCTCTCGCAGATTCGCCTCTTGCAGCTCCGCCCTAAACAGCTTCGCCCTAAACAGATTCGTCCCATACAGCTTCGCCCATTGCAGCTCCGCTGATTGCAGATTCGCCTCTTGCAGATTCGCCCATTTCAGCTTTGCCCTAAACAGCTTCGCCCTAAACAGCTTCGCCCCTTGCAGATTCGCCTCTTGCAAATCCGCCTCTCGCAGCTCCGCCCTATACAGCTCCGCCGCTTGCAAATCCGCCGCTTGCAAATCCGCCTCTTGCAGATTCGCCTCTTGCAAATCCGCCCCTTGCAGATTCGCCTTTTGCAGATTCGACGATTTCAAATTCACCTTTTGCAGCTCCGCCGATTGCAGATTCGCCCCTTGCAGATTCGCCCCTTGCAGATTCGCCAAAAATAAATCTGCAACACCTAAATTGGCATCTTCCAGTTTGGCTTCCATAAGATTGACTTTTTCCAAAATGGTATGAGAAAGGTTCCATTTTCTTAAATTAACAGTTATATAGCGCGAACCTATCAAATCGCCAAGGTTCAAACTCAAAACTCTTTCTGAATTTTCAAATCCACGTCCGGTCAAGAACCATGTAAAATTACAAAAAGAGAGATTCAGCTGTGCAGAAATCGGCAAGTTCTTATATCCAGATATATTATACGCGTCTATGCGTTTAGGCATATCAAAATCTGACAAATAATGTTGCTTCATGCCAATGGTAAGAGCCTTTGAATATTGTCCAAAATCAAACCGATCATCTTCGTTTATTGTACGTTCTTCACCGTTAAACTGCGGCTCATTCATTTCGCATAAGTATTGAAAAATATGATCCTGCTCCCTGATTGGTTTATAACGGAATGCTTTAATAAAACTGTCCATTACTTCATGAACAACATTCAAGGAATAATCTCCATTTTCATCTGCATGTTTATCAAAATAGGATTTGCTGAACTTCGCAAAGTAATCTTCGTACAGCTTAACTGCCGTAAAGTATTCATAAACGGTCTTATGAACAAAAGAAATGCCTGATTTTCCGTCAGTACACTTTTTCGTTGCGAATCGGAAAACAGAAAGATATTCTTGAGGAAATAAATCCGTATCATTCAGATCAATCCCTTTCATCTCCATTACTTGCTTTGTTCTGTTTATTGCATTGTCAAAGCCGATACGCCTTTTATCTTTTTTATCGAAGGCATCTGAAAGATCCAACGTATCCTGCAAAAACATTTGATAGGCAATTTCTTTCGTATATTGCCAATGAACAAGGCGCCGTTCTATGTCTGTTCTGGAAGTGAGAAACCGACCTTCACCGGTCAGTTGATTACCGTGTGTACGCAAAAGAATTTGCCTAAAAGCCTTGTCATAGATTTTGCCAATGGACTTATTTTCATTGACATTCACTTCACTATTGCAGCAGAGGTAAAGGATAAAAGGAATACAAAGAATCTGATAACGCTTATCATCATCTTTATCACGTGGCAAATTTTGATACTGATCCGGAAAATCTCCACACCAAGTTGCTCGCAGCGGATTCTTTTCACCGTATAGTTTGCACCAATCCGCAACCTGTTCTTCTTTCCAGCAAAGTGTTTCCTGACTGATTGACCTATCTAGTTGTTTGTTATCAAAATAACCTTCCCGAGACGTAATCAGGATTTTCAGCTTTTTACATGAAGCGGCGAGATTGTTAATGAATGTTTTGGCTTCTTCATTGCCAAAACCGTTACTTAATACGGTCAGTTCATCAAACCCGTCAAGGATCAGTAGTTTTCCTTGCAGTTCCTGTATATTTTTTGCATTAAAGAGTTTCAGGATTACATCTTTCGCTGAATAGCCATCCGGTAATTTGTTCCGACTGAATCGCTCACAATGATCTCTAAGAGCGACTGCGAGAAAAGGAACTTTATCCGGATTATCTTTCGTGTCAGTATTATCACACGCTTTTGAAATGAGCTTTGCGACCAGACTGGATTTTCCAATCCCAGCTTCGCCATACAGGATCATGCATGATGAATCAGCTTTCTGATACCATTCCACGATGCAATCTTCTGCTTTCTTATGCCCATTTTGAACCAAAGGCGGAATGAACATCGTTTCAAGCGTAATATCAGGGTTATCGCTGTCCAAAAACAACCTTCTTTTGAAGAGATCAAGATATTCTTCATTGTCAGAGCATAGATCTGTGTTCTGTGTCATACCCGATTGAGACTGAATCAGATTTGTTAGTACGCTAATTTTTTCGTCCATGTGTCGATTTACTGCTTCGGCTGTTTTTTCTGATTCGCCCTCAGTATTCCGGATGATTTCCTCAGTTGCTTTCTTTAGGTCTGATTTAATCTCATTCCGCATATCAAACAGATAAGACTGCATTTCATTTTCGCCAATTTGAATGTTTTTTGATATTGCTCTTAAAACAGCTCGGTAATATCCTTCTGCTTTTAATGTATTCTCATCCTTATGCACCATTTCGCCCCAGATGTCCCGAAACAGCGCGTATGGATCATCTCTGTATGGAATCAGCTCGTTTTGGTCAGCCTTCTCCTTTATTTTTCTGGCAGCTGCGGATAAAATTCCCGCGATCATATCGTGATTGATGATTTCTGGATCAGGATTTTCTATTTCTTCGATATCCGAAGCAAGTTTTTTACATAGGTCATTTTCAGGCTTTTCCTTCCAAAATTCATAAATGGATTTTCCCGCTGTTAGTGTAGCTCCAACCATTGCAAGCGGATTTTCTGAACTGACTGCAACAGTTATAATTGACGCACCAATAGTAGCAAGCTGTTTCTTATGATTATCCGAGAGTTTCGTCTTTCCATAGCCTTGATTTTTGCTCATGATCTGTTCGCCTTCCGTTCTTTGTAATCATTCCTGTATCTGCGGTTAGAATTAGAGCACAACCGCAATTATATCATAACACAATTCCCGATACGTGTCAATATATAAGTTTTCCGGAATATCTGCAACCTTGAACAAATACATTTGCTTTTGGATGTCAAATAGGATGAGAGTTATCATAAGTCAGAATCATTAATTTTATTACTAATATTACGAAATAATTATAAATTTAACTCACAATATAAATGTCCGGCACTGGATAATACTATGTCAAGAGGAGTGATGATTATCATGAAGCTCAGATATGAATCGTTAATTGAAGATTCTACACCACATTTTGCTGTTATTGACCTAAACACCAATGAGATTTACTGTGATGGAGATGATATGGTGGAGTTGTTTCTATTCCTGCAAGGAATACTTAACAATTGCAGTATCGGAAATGATGGCCTAGTCAGAAATAAGATAAGCAAATCGTAAAATACTAAATTAGATGCTCAAGTTAATCTGTTTAAAAGATGCAGGTGAATTGTTCAATAGACTTCATGAAAAAAAGTCTATTTTGATTCATGATGGATACAATGGGTGCATTTTGGGTGCACACAGAATAAAAAAGAAAATGATACTTCGAAACATAATCACATGATAACATTGTAGATTCGTTGAATTTGATGCGGAATATAATAGTTCGAAAAGCATATTACCGCACTGGCAGTGTGGGGGTCACGGGTTCGAATCCCGTATGCTCCACCAAACCGTATACCCGAAAATGTCGTGTTGCGATGTTTTCGGGTTTTCTTTTTGCGGAAAATCCGTCTTCAGCAGAAATCCATCCCCGTCCATCGCTTCGGAAACCTTCGCCTGCGCGAGCTGGAACATATGGGAATACTTATTCAAAGTCGTTCCGGGGCTAGGGGTTGTGGACAAATAGAAACAAACAGGCAGGTGCTTCAAAATAGAAGACCTGCCTGTTTATTTGTTGCCGGTTTCGATTCAGTTTATAATGCGTTCAACGCAGCGGAATGATCGGGAGCTCGATGACGCCTTCATCGTCAAACTCAGACGGAATCGCAGGCGCTGTCTTTGTTCCTTCAACAGGCGTTTCCGGGCTGACTGTATCATCACCGCCGATGATCGGCAATTCTTCGCCGGACGGCGCCGGGTCAGGCGTATTGTTTTTCGATGCGGTTGTTGCAGCAGATCCTGCTGTTGCTGCTGTCTGCTTTTCGGCATTCGTTTTTGTACTCTTTGTATCCGGTTCGGTTGCATCGGTCTGCGCAGACTCATTGGTTGTAACCGCCGCGGTGGTTTCTGCCGTTATTTCGGCAGACGATTCACTGTCGCTGTTCGGTTCGCCGCAGGATGTCAGCAGCATTGCGGCACAGAGGAAAACAGGTAATAATTTTTTCATAGTTCAGTCACTCCTTATTTCAGGAAACCGTTGATGATCTGCTCCTCGGCTTCTGCTTCCGTCAGACCGAGCGTCATCAGCTTAATCAGCTGCTCGCCTGCAATTTTGCCGATTGCCGCTTCATGCACCAGCTGCGCATCGACGCTGTTGGCCTCCAGAGAAGGGACAGCAAGAATCCGTCCCTCGTCCATGATAATGGAGTCGCATTCGGTATGTCCCGAGCATGCGGCGTTTCCGAGAATACACATATCGAGCTTCTGATAGGATTGGTCTCTTGCGACGGAACGCGAAATAACGTCCGCACTGGATCCGTCGCCGTCCAGGGTAACCTTGTAAATGCTCAGCGCAGTCTGCTGCCCGTGCGTCATCAGGCGTTCACGTACAATGAGCTTTGCATCGGCCTTGAGCTCCGCAAGCGTTGTGCGTTCGGTCGAATCCACGCCCTTGATCTGCACCATTTCCATTTCCATCGTGCTGCCTTCGTCCAGATGCACTTCGGTGACAGGATTCAGAAGGCGCTTCCCGTCGCCGTTTCCAGAGCCGTAATGCTTTTCCACATATTTGATCTTCGCGTTTTTGCCGACAAAGAACCGGTGGATTCCGTCGTGCTCGGAATCCTGTGTGCCGCAGTTGTCAATGCCGCAGCCCGCGACGATGACGACATCTGCATTGTCGCCGACATAAAAATCATTGTATACGGTTTCTTTCAGGCCGCTTTCGCTGAGCACAACCGGGATATGCACACTTTCATTTTTTGTACCCGGCTTTATATGAATGTCAATGCCGCTGCCGTTTTCCTTCGGTATGATTTCAATATTTGCAGTCGATTGTCTGCCCGCAGCCGCGCCGTTTGCACGGATATTATAAGCGCCCTCCGGAACCTCGTGCAGACCGGCGATTTCCTCCAGAAGCTGCAACTGAATTGCGTCCAGTTTTGCCATATCTCACGCCTCCTCCGACAGCTTGCTGCAAACGTCCGCAGCGTATTTCGTGCCGATAATATCCGGCAGAATTTCATCCTTCGGCCCCTGACGCAGAATCTTGCCGTCGCTCAGGACGATGATTTCGTCTGCGATATTCAGAATGCGCTCCTGATGCGAGATGACAAGAATGCTTCTTTTGCTCCCGTTCTGCTGCATCTTCTCAAAAATGCGGATCAGATTCTGGAAGCTCCAGAGGTCGATGCCGGCCTCCGGCTCATCAAAAATGGCGAGCTTGACATCCCTTGCAAGGATCGTTGCAATCTCGATGCGCTTTAATTCGCCGCCGGACAGCGACGCATTGACCTCACGCTTGATATAGTCCTTTGCGCAAAGCCCGACCTCGGACAGATACCCGCACGCTTCGCTGACGGAGATCGTTTTTCCGGCTGCAATGCGGAGCAGGTCAAAGACCGTCAGTCCCTTAAAGCGAACCGGCTGCTGGAACGCAAACCCGATACCGCACTTTGCGCGTTCTGTAATGCTCATGCCGGTAATGTCCTGCCCGTCAAAAATGATGCTGCCGTCCGTGATCGGCTCGATGCCTGCAATGAGCTTGGCCAGCGTGGATTTACCGCCGCCGTTCGGGCCGGTGATGACGACAAATTTGCCGGGGTCCAGATGCAGACTGATATCCTTGATAATCTGAACCTCGCCGTTATCAGATTCAGCCCGGAATGAAATATGTTTCAGATCAAGCATAATCAGCACTCCTCTCGTTTTGATATTATGATACACAGTAATTATAGCAAAAAACATGCTGAACAGCAACCATAAAACGGAAATTTTCGCGGAAAGGATAAATGCATGTCGATTTGTCCCCGAATTATGTTGAATATATCAGGATTTATCTTGACAAGCGATTGATCAGCAATTATAATATAAAGAAAATACAGGAGGAATCTCTGCACGAAAGGAGCATTCTATGAAGCATATCGACCTGCAAATTCAGACGGATCAGCCTGTTTCGCGGATTGCACCGGAGATCTTCGGGCATATTTCGGAGCATCTCGGCACCTGCATGTACGGCGGCATCTATGTCGGGGAGGATTCTTCGATTCCGAATACGGACGGTGTCCGGAATGACGTGATTGAAGCGTTCCGGCAGATCCGGATGCCGGTGATGCGCTGGCCCGGCGGATGCTTTGCTGACGATTATCACTGGTGCGACGGCATCGGCCCGAAGGAGCAGCGCAGAAAGCGCGTCAGCAGATACTGGGGACATACGACCGAAACCAATGCATTCGGCACACATGAGTTCTTTTCGCTCTGTGAGAAGATCGGCTGTGAGCCGTATCTTGCCGGGAATCTTGGCAGCGGAACCGTACAGGAGCTTTCGGACTGGATCGAATATCTGACCTTTGAAGGCGACTCTGACCTCTCGGAGCTGCGGCGCAAAAACGGCAGAGAACAGCCGTGGCACCTGAAATATCTCGGCATCGGAAACGAGAACTGGGGCTGCGGCGGCAATATGCGGCCGGAATACTATGCGGACGAATACCGGCGGTATCAGTCGTTCTGCGAAAACTACGGGGAGAACAAGCTGTACAAGATTGCCTGCGGCGCAAACGGTGATGATTACGCATGGACGGAAACCATGATGGCGAATGTCAAAAGCAGCATGATGCACGGGCTGTCCGTCCACTATTATACGGTTCCGAGCGGCATCTGGGAGAAAAAAGGCGATGCGCTCCGCTTTACGGATGCGGAATACTACGCGACAGTTTCCCGTGCGCTTTATATGGACACGCTGTTAAAGCGCCACATTGCGATCATGGATCAGTACGATCCGGCGGGGGAGATCGGGCTGGTTGTGGATGAATGGGGCAACTGGTATGATCCTGCCGAGGGCGAGAATCCGCACTTTCTCCGCCAGCAGAGCACGATGCGGGACGCAATGACTGCGGCGATCAATCTGAATCTGTTTGCGCGGTACAGCAAACGCATTTCTATGGCGAATCTGGCGCAGGCAGTCAATGTGTTGCAGGCGCTGCTGCTGACAGAGGGCGCTGCGCTGATCAAAACGCCGACCTACCATGTCTTTGATCTGTTCAAGGGGCATCAGGGCGGCATGCTGGTTCCGACTGTCTGCACAGAGCTGACGGCGGGTTCCGAAACGAAAGTGCCTATGCTTTCCCATGCTGCATCTGTAAAGGACGGTGTTCTGACATTCACAGCAGCGAACTGCTCGCTGGAGGATGCAGCAGAGCTGACAGTATCTGCGGACGGGTTCACAGTACATACCGCGGAAGCATGCGTGCTGTACAGCGATTCCTGCCGTGTACACAACAGCTTTGATACGCCGGAAACCGTGACGGTGCATCCGCTGGATGTGACCGCGGATGGTAACACAATCCGGCTGACGCTTCCGCCCTGCGCTGTTGTTTCCGTGACTGTTTCCTGAGCACAGTCTGTATACGAAGAACCCGCTTGATTCCTCCAAGCGGGTTCTGTTTTGTGTATATGCAGTTTATGGTTCGGAGTTTGCTGCATCCTCACAGCTGCGTCTGATCATCTCCTCTGCCATGCCCTTTTTCAGCTCGCAGATCCGGTGAAGATCCTGCTTGATATCCGAATGCATTCCGGTACGGAGCCACTCGGAGGTCAGACCGTAACACACACATTTATAATAGCGGATAATGAGCTCGCGGTCACTGTCACGGAGCAGCTTATCACCGGCCAGCGTATCTGCATACGCGGTGACGATTTCATCGCAGACCTGCCACAGATACTGCTCGTAGATGTTCCGGTTCGCGGAATTGTAGATATGGAAGATAGCGCGTTTGTTCGCATGGGCAAATTCCACAACGGCAAGCAGGCAGGTTTCAATGGAGTCGATGCTCGGATATTGCGCAATAATCCGCCGCGCCTCCTCCATGATGATTTCTTCAAGAAGCGTCGGAATATCCGAAAAATGATAGTAAAACGAATTCCGGTTGATGCCGCATTCCTCAACGATATCACGGACTGTGATCTGTTTGAGCGGACGCTCGTTCAGCAGCTTGATAAACGCTTCCTTAATTGCGTTCTTTGTAAAGTTCGGCATGAACGACACTCCCTTCTGCTGAAAGTATACCATATTCTGCTAAAAAATGCAAGAGCCGGACGCTAAAACAGTCACCGGTCAAAATGCATCTGCGTCGGAATCCGGACGGCTTCATGCGTCTTTTGCGGAACGGCAGCGACGGAAGCGCAGAACGGTACGGCCAGCGAAAAGGCCAGCGATGCGAAAAGCTCCGGGAGCGGGAGCATGACGGTGGAGAAGATACGCTGTAATGACGGATGGAGCAGTGCTGCCGCCGTGACGGCAGCGGAGATGATCACGGCAATGATCAGCTTTCCGTTTGAGAAATACGGGACGGAGAACAGAGTTCCGTCCTCACGCTTGCATTCAAAAACATGCAGCAGCTGCGAGCAGATCAGTGTTACGAGCGCGGCTGTCCGCGCATGGCCGACAGAGCCGCTCATGCGCAGAACCGTCGTAAAGGCGCCGAGCGTCGAAAGCGCGATGAAGATGCCGCGGAATACAATCCGCGAGAGCAGTCCGTCTGCAAAAAAGCTCGCATCAGCAGCACGCGGCGGGTGCTGCATGATGTCCTTCGTAGGCGGTTCCATGCCCAGCGCAACGGCCGGCAGTCCGTCTGTCATCAGGTTGACAAGCAAGATCTGCGTCGGCAGCAGAACAATCGGCAGCCCCATCAGAATGCCAAGAAACATGGTCAGTACCTCACCGATATTGCATGCAAGCAGATACCGGACGAATTTCCGGATATTGGCATAGACAGTGCGCCCCTGCCTGACGGCTGATACGAGCGTATCAAAGCGGTCGTCGAGCAGCACGATGTCTGCGGCCTGACGGGTGACGTCCGTTCCGTTTTTGCCCATGGCGACGCCGATATCGGCCTCTTTGACCGCAGGTGCATCGTTGACGCCGTCGCCGGTCATGGCTGCAATCATTCCTATTTTCCGGAACGCTCTGACCAGCCGCAGCTTATGGGCAGGGGTCACGCGGGCAAATACGGCGTATTTTTGCAGAATTTCCGGCAGCGATTCATCGGGGATGCGGTTGAGCTCCGCACCGGTCATCGCGTATTCCGCATGAGGGATTCCGGCCTGCTTCGCAATCGCGGATGCGGTGCGAATGTGGTCGCCGGTCAGCATGACGACACGGATGCCTGCACGCGTACAGTCCGCAATCGCTTGTTTTGCCTGCTTTCGCGGCGGGTCAATCATTCCCATGAGTCCGAGAAAAACCGTTTTTCCCGGTTCTGCGGCGGTCTGCTCTGCAAATGCGAGGACGCGGAGTGCATCTGCTGCCATGGCATCGGCATCTGCGGAACATGCAGCCCGCTTCTGCTGCGTCATCGGAACTGCCTTTCCGCCGGAGCGGTAATACGTGCAGCGGGAAAGCAAAATGTCAGCTGCGCCCTTCAGTACCGTCAGTGAACCGTCCGGTGTATCCAGGGTTACGGACATGAAGCGGGTTTCGCTGTCAAACGGAATCTCTGACGTTATGCGGCAGCGTGAAAAATTGTCTGCTGTTACCCTGCATTTGGCTGCGGCAATCAGCAATGCAGCTTCTGTCGGATCCCCGGCGATCTGCCATTCATTCTGTGAGCCCTCCGTGAGGGCGGCGTGATTGCAGAGCACGGCACACCGGAGCAGCGGCATCAGTTGCGTCAGCTTATGCTGCGGGCAGGGGATTCCGTTTTCGGTCATGTTCCCGCTTTTCTGCCAGCCGCTGCCGGTCACAAGATACTGTGCATCCGGTGTACGGATCTGCTTCACGGTCATCTTGTTCTCTGTGATTGTGCCGGTTTTATCGGTGCAGATCACGGATGCACAGCCGAGCGTTTCGACTGCGTGCAGCCGGTTGACCAGCGCATTCCGGCTGAGCATTCTCCGGACGGCGATTGCCAGCGCAATGGTAACGGTTGCAGGCAGTCCTTCCGGGATGGCTGCAATAGCAATCGTGATGCCGGTCATCAGCATTGCGAAAACCGGTTCCCCGCGGAGTACGCCGGCCGCGAAAACCAGTCCGCAGATGATCAGGCAAATGACTGCAACCGTTTTGCCGAGCTCCTCAAGGCGCTTTTGCAGCGGCGTCTGGGTTTGTGAAATATCGGAGAGCATCTGGGATATTTTGCCCATTTGCGTTTCTTTTCCGATTGCAATAACTTTTGCCTCGGCATTTCCGCGAATAACTGAGGTTCCGGCATAGAGCAGATCCGGGCGGTTCATTTCACTGCGCGGCGAACCGTCGCGGTCTGTATGGGCATGCTTTTCCGCGGACGCGGATTCGCCGGTCAGAACGGATTCCTCTGTAAACAGCTGTGCGCAGCTCAGAATCAGCGCATCAGCGGGAACGCAGTCACCGGCTTCCGTCAGAATAATGTCGTCCGGCACGAGTTCTGCTGCCGGGATTGTGACTGTTTTCCCGTTTCTGCGGACGCGCGCTGTCGGCGCTGTCATACTGCGCAGGGCAAGCAGCGTCTGCTCGGTACGGTATTCCTGAACGAAGCCGAGCACGGCATTCAGAACAACAATCACTGCGATTGTTCCTGCATCGGCATAAGCACCAAGTATCCAGGATATGCCTGCTGCTGCAAGCAGAATCAGAACCATGATGTCACGAAACTGCGAAAGCAGAATCCGGAGCGGATGCGCCCGCGGCTGTTCTGCCAGCGTATTCAGGCCGAATTCCTGCTGCCGTTTTTGTACCTCTGCATCTGTCAGTCCCTGCATATCTGCACACTCCCTTTCTGCAACAGAATATGCGTCAGAGGCAGTGTCTATGTATCAGAAAACCGCCGCTCTGGTGAACGGCGGTTTAAATTATTCGTGAGAATGGCAGCAGCAGTCATGCTGCTCTGCTTCGGCGCCGGGCTCTGTACCGCGGCATTTTGCACAGATGCCGTAGAAGACAGTGCGGGAGGGGTCGATAAAAAAGCCGTGATCTTCCTCAACATGGTGTGCGATTTCGCGGAGATGGTCGCAGTCTAAGTGAATCAAAGAGCCGCATTCGGTGCATTTCAGATGAAAATGCAGGTGACAGGTTCCGGCTTTGGCCTCCGCACCGCCGTACTGCCAGCAGGCACTGCCGCGGTCATCAAGCGAATACCGCCGGACAAGCCCCTCCTGTTCCAGCTTTTCCAGCTGCCGGTAGATTGTTGCAGCACCCATCGGCGTTCCGTTTTCAGTCAGGACATGCAGCAGCTCGGCTGCTGTGATATGCCTGTCAGGATGTGTTTCAAGATAGGAGAGAATCAGCGTTTTCTGCTTTGTCTGGTAACCGCCCTTGCGCTGCACCTGCATTCACCTCTGCTTTCGTTGACTTTTACACTCTGATTATATCATAAACACGCAGGATTGTCAAGAATCAACAGACTGACCGTTTTTTGCAAAAATCTTTGCGCAGGGGGTTGCAAAATCCGCGGGAATCGGGTATAATATAAGATACGGTATTAACCGGAGAGGAGGCGCGTGCATGGACATCGACCGCAGTCAGCTGCCGCTGTTTTTCAGCGACTATCTCACGTATCTCGATGTGATCCGCGGCAAGGCGAAACGCACTGTCAATGAATATTACAATGACATCGCTATGTTTCTGCGCTGGCTGCACTGTACGCTGCAAAAAAAGCCCGTTTCCGAATGTGCCGAGGTTGACCTCCGTGATGTGACGGTTTCTGAGATGGAGCGTGTCACGGTCGCGGAGCTTTACGATTATATCCGTTATCTCCGGGACGTACGCGGGAACACGCAGCGTTCCGTATCCCGCCGGATGAGCGCGGTGCGCAGTCTGTTTAAGTATCTGACCAAGAACAAGGGAATGCTGAAAACAGATCCCTGCCAGAATCTGGAGCTGCCGACTGTAAAAAAGAGTCTGCCGCGGTTCCTGACGCTGGAGGAAAGCCGCCGGATGCTGGAGAGCGCGGAGGAAGCGCCGTCCTTTGATACGCTGCGCGATTACTGTATTGTCACGCTGTTCCTGAACTGCGGGTTTCGTCTGGCTGAGCTGGTCGGCATGAATGTCGGAGATGTGGATTTTTTCAACCGGCAGATCCGTGTGCTTGGCAAGGGCAGCAAGGAACGCATCGTCTATCTGAATGATGCATGTCTGGCCGCCATTCAGAGCTATCTGGCGGAACGTGAAAACCCGCCGGAGGAGCCGAATGCACTGTTTCTCAGCCGGAATCACCGTCGGATCAGCCGGAGAAGAGTACAGCAGATTGTTGAAAATACGCTGACTGCATCCGGGCTTGCAGGTCGCGGGCTTTCCACGCATAAGCTGCGGCATACTGCTGCAACGCTCATGTATCAGCACGGGCATGTGGATACGCTGACGCTGAAAGAGATTCTCGGGCATCAGTCCATCGCCACAACAGAAATTTATACACATCTTTCCAGTCAGCAGCGGCAGGATGCGATTGACAGCAACCCGCTGGCCGGAGAACGTCTGCACGAATCGAAAAAAGATAAATAGAAGGAGTTGGGATATTCAGTATGGATAAAAAAGAAATCATCGGCCTGATTGCAGCAATCGCAGGCGTGTTTATTTTGATTTTTATTGTGTCTGCGATCCGCGGCAAAACGGATGATCCGGATGCTTCTGATGCACCGGATACCAGCACGGAAACCGATGATCCTGTGATGACGGATATCTGGGATGTGCTTCATGAAATGCAGGCGACAACAGCACCGCCGAAAGAGCCGGGCTATGCGATTGTGACCGGCATTGACGAGAACGGTGATCTGTACGCAGTGACCGACGAAAACGGGGGCGTGGTGACCGAGATTATTCAGGTGCCCGTCAATGATCCGGAGGCTGTTCCGCAGGACGGCGGGGATACGACGGTCACGACCGCAGCTGTGTCGTCAGATCCGCCGGTGATTGCGGTTTCTCCCGATCAGACATACCCCGAGAACAGCGATGCGCCGTATTTTATTGTGGCGCCCGCGGAATAACGGGGGATCCGTATGCGGATTCTGATGTTCGGAGATGTGGTCGGAGAGGCGGGCTGTGATTGCTTCTGCCGGTACGCACCGAAGCTGAAAGGCGATTATCGTGCAGATGTGATTGTCGTCAACGGCGAAAACTCTGCGAAGGGAAACGGCATCACGCCGCTGTCCGCAGAGATGCTCTTTTCCGGCGGCGCTGATGTGATTACCACCGGAAACCACTGTTTCCGCCGGAAATGTGAAAGTCTGTTTGCGCGGGATCGGATTCTTCGCCCTGCCAATTATCCGGAGGGCGCACCCGGTACCGGCGTCATCGAGCTGGATCTCGGTGCGCATTCGCTCGCTGTCATCAATCTCATGGGAACCGCCTTTATGGATGCGCTTGACAATCCGTTTGCGGTGATTGACCGGATTCTCTCCGGGCTGCAATGCCGCTGTATTCTGGTGGATTTTCATGCGGAGGCAACCTCGGAAAAGCGTGCAATGGGCTGGTATCTGGCCGGAAAGGTATCAGCACTGATCGGGACGCATACACATGTACAGACCGCGGACGAGGAAATCCTGGACGGAAAGACCGGGTATCTGACCGATGTCGGCATGGTCGGAGGCGCAAGATCTGTGCTCGGTGTCAGACCGGAGCTGGCCATTGAAAAGCAGCGCTTCAAGCTGCCGGTTCAGTTTGAGGAGGCCGCAGCGCCCTGCAATCTGAACGCAGTCTTTCTGGAAATTGAAAGCAAATCTGGCATATGTAACAAAATTGAACGTATATTTATGAGGGATTCTACAAACTATTCCCGAACGTATTGACTTTTTTCGTGAAATGTATTATAATATACTCAGCGAAACTATGCAGCTCAGCATTAGATTTCCTGTTTACAGTATATTTAATGACACAAACACTTTAGGAGGTAAATCGATGGAAGTATTGAAAGTATCTTCGCATTCTACACCGAATTCTGTTGCCGGTGCGATCGCCGGTGTGATTCGGGAGCAGCATGTCGTAGAAGTTCAGGCTGTCGGTGCAGGCGCGGCGAACCAGGCGATCAAGTCAATCGCAATCGCACGTGGCTATCTTGCACCGATCGGCATTGATCTTGTGTGCATCCCTGCTTTCGCAAGCATTGAGATCGACGGCGAAGAACGCACTGCGATGAAGCTGATTTGCGAACCGCGCTGACGGCTGCGGTCTGTCGGCGTAAATCAGGGGATTTGGGATGGAGAACGGAAGGCTTCCGGTCATGGACCGGAAGCCTTCGTTTTATCTGTTTGTTCTTCTTTGAGCCGTCTGCGTATTCCGTTCATGATTTGCTGCCGAGCATCAGCTGCGGTTTCCGGTGACACCGGATCCGTATCAGCCAGCGGATACGGAATACCGAGTGCATCATATTTCGGTTTTCCAAGATCGTGATAGGGGAGGACATCCAGTCCTTTGAGCGTGTGCAGTCCGCCGATGAAATATCCGAGCGCCTGCTGTTCCTCTGCGGAATCCGTCCAGCCGGGCACGATGACATGCCGGATCCACAGCGGGATACCACGCTCACTGATTTTCTGCGCAAATGCGAGGATATTCGCATTGGAATGACCGGTCAGCTTTTTGTGCGCCTCAGCGTCAATATGCTTGATATCCAGCATGACCAAATCTGTGACGGAAAGCAGCGGTTCGTATTGTTCCGGCTTACAGGGCTGGTAACAGATCCCGGACGTATCCAGACAGGTATGAATGCCGCGTGCCTTTGCTTTGGAAAACAGCTCTGTCAGGAACGAAAGCTGCATCATCGGCTCGCCGCCGGTTGCGGTAATCCCGCCGTTTTTATAAAACGCGCGGTTCTTTTCAAATTGCTCCAGCAATGCTTCTGCCGTCATGCGCTGTCCGCCGTCTGCGTTCCATGTATCCGGATTGTGGCAGTAAAGGCATCGCATCGGGCAACCTTGAAAAAAAATCACGAAGCGGATGCCGGGGCCGTCCACTGTCCCGAAGGATTCCGTTGAATGAATCCGTCCGTCCATCGTTTTCCTCCTGACGCATCAGCCCGCTGAACGAGAATGATTCAGCGGGCTGTTTTCGTGTTGCTTTCAGATTTTGTCGTGGAACGTGCGGGAGATGATATCATCCTGCTGTTCCTTTGTCAGCTTGATGAAGTTGACGGCATAGCCGGAAACGCGCACCGTCAGCTGCGGATACTTCTCCGGATGTGCCTGCGCATCCAGCAGTGTTTCTCTGGTAAATACATTGACATTCAGGTGATGTCCGCCTTTTTCCACATACCCGTCAAGCAGCTCGACGAGATTCTGAATCTGCTGTTCGTTTGCCATAGAGAACCCTCCGTTCTGTTATTCCGCTGCGGGATTGTCCGCACCGTCCTCATAGGGCATATTCGGTATCGCACAGGCACCCGGTCTGCTGCATTCCGTGCTGTTGACGGTCTGTACGCGGGTCTGTGCGCCGATTTCCAGGTTGATATGCTGCGTGCCGCTTTCGACCAGACTGTCAATCAGCGCGGCCAGCTCGTTCGGATCCGGATCATGCTTCATCATCCGCTGCCTCCTGTGCGAGCGCATCCAGGTCAAGGTCACCTGAGAAGATCTTGGTATCCTTACCGAGTGCATCCGGGATAATGGAGAAGGTGTTGGAGATGCCGTCCTGCGCATGCTTGAACGGAATCTTGGATACGGAGGAAAGCGATGCGACTGCACCGTGCGTATCGCGGCCGTGCATCGGATTGGCGCCGGGCGCGAGCGGAACACCGTGCTTTCTGCCGTCCGGGGTGTTGCCGGTCTTTTTGCCGTACACGACATTTGAGGTGATCGTCAGGATGCTCATGGTCGGGACGCCGCCGCGGTAGGTGTGGTGCTTGCGGATTTTGTCCATGAAGCTCTTGACGATTTCGACAGCAATGCGGTCTACGCGGTCATCATCATTGCCGTACTTCGGGAAGTCGCCTTCAACTTCGTAATCAACGACGATGCCGTTTTCATCACGGATACATTTGACCTTTGCATATTTGATTGCGCTGAGCGAATCCGCAACAACGGAAAGTCCTGCGATGCCGGTTGCAAAGTAGCGCTTGACATCCCGGTCATGCAGAGCCATTTGCAGCTTTTCGTAGCTGTATTTATCATGCATATAATGGATGACGTTCAGCGTATTGACATACAGTCCGGCGAGCCACTCCATCATCTGATCGTATTTGTCCATGACGTCATCGAAATCAAGGTATTCTCCGACGACCGGGCGGTATTTCGGGCCGACCTGCACCTTCATCACCTCGTCAACGCCGCCGTTGATCGCGTACAGCAGACATTTCGCGAGGTTTGCGCGTGCGCCGAAGAACTGCATCTCCTTGCCGACGACCATTGAGGATACGCAGCAGGCGATTGCATAGTCATCGCCGTGCGTGACGCGCATCAGATCGTCGTTTTCGTACTGGATAGACGAGGTTTGGATCGACATTTTCGCGCAGAAGCGTTTGAAATTCTGCGGCAGGCGGACAGACCAGAGCACCGTCATATTCGGTTCCGGTGCCGTACCGAGATTGTTCAGCGTGTTGAGATAGCGGAATGAGGTCTTGGTCACCATGTGCTGACCTTCGACGGATACGCCGCCGATTGACTCCGTGACCCATGTCGGATCCCCGGAAAACAGGGAATTGTATTCCGGCGTGCGTGCAAACTTGACAAGGCGGAGCTTCATAATGAAATGATCGATCAGCTCCTGCGCCTGCGCTTCTGTCAGAATGCCGCGGTCAAGGTCACGCTGAATAAAGATGTCGAGGAAGGTTGAGGTTCTGCCGAGGCTCATCGCCGCGCCGTTCTGCTCCTTGACGGCAGCCAGATAGCCGAAATACAGCCACTGAACAGCCTCCTGTGCGTTGGCGGCGGGGTGCGAGATGTCAAAGCCGTAGATCCGGCCGAGCTCTTTCAGCTCGCTGAGGGCGCGGATCTGCTCGGAAAGCTCCTCGCGGAGCTGAATGTTTTCGGATGTCATGCGGACAAAGTGCGTTGCCTTCTGATGCTCCTTGTCTTCAATCAGCTTGTCTACGCCGTACAGTGCGATGCGGCGGTAGTCGCCGATGATGCGGCCTCTGCCGTAGGCATCCGGCAGGCCGGTCAGAATGGCAGACTTTCTGGCAAGGCGCATTTCCGGTGTATAGGCATCGAACACGCCCTGATTGTGCGTTTTGCGGTATTTCGTGAAGATTTCCACAACCTCAGGATCGACCTCGTAGCCGTATTCGCGGCATGCCTGCTGCGCCATGCGGATGCCGCCGAACGGCTGAAGCGCGCGCTTGAACGGCTTATCCGTCTGAAAGCCGACGATTTTTTCGAGGGCTTTGTCGAGATACCCGGGGCCGTGTGAGGTGATCGTCGAAATGATTTTGGTATCCATGTCGAGCACGCCGCCGGCCTCACGTTCCTGACGGGACAGCTCCATTACCTGATCCCAGAGCTTTTTGGTTGCATCGGTCGGCCCGGCAAGAAAGCTCTCGTCGCCGTCATACGGCGTAAAATTCTTGTGGATGAAATCCCGGACGTTGATCGAATCGCTCCACCTGCCGCGAGTGAAGCCTTCCCATTCTGACGGATACTCCTTTAACATCAAACGATCATCCTTTCTGGTACATGGCGGTTATTCGGTTGTACTTATTATACATCATCCTACGGAAAAATGCAACTGTTCAGCCGGAAATATACGCGTTCGCCAAAAATCAGAGGAAATGTGCAATCAGCTTTGCATGGAATGCAGGACAAGAGCAAAATCCGCCAGAATGACCAGAACGGCCAGAACCGCTGCTGCAAACCATCGGTTCGGATTGCCGCGGGAGATTGCTTTTTTCAGCGGCGGAACGATTCCTCTGGAAAAGACCAGCGCCAGCAGGCCGAAGATCAGGCTGCTGATCAGCGAAATGCGGTTTTGGATATTCAGCGGCCAGCCCTCATATGTCCAGTAGATTTTGTGAAATACGGTTTCCAGCAGAAGCGCACAGCCGTATTCAAATGCGCTTGCAATGAGTACGCTCAGCAGAAAAAACAGCCCGCTGTTTTTGATTTTGCGCAGCAGAAGATACAGTCCCCACGCGCCGAATCCGTAGATCGGGCAGATTGTGAGGTGCAGCATGCCGCGGTTATAAAAATGATGGTACAGCAAAAAGACACAGATGACCTCATAGATCCAGCCGCCGAACGATGCAGCGAGAAAACCGAAAATCAGCAGGGAGAAGCGCTGCTTCAAATTCATTTTTTGTTCCATATTCACTCCGTCTGAATACGCTGATTCATCATGCGGACGAACGTGCGGGAGCAGGTATCCGTATGATTTGCAGCGATTTCTGTTTCTGATAACAGGATTATTTCAGGAAAAGACTTCGCGGAACGCCTTATAGTTTTTGCCGGTTTCAGATCCGTAGATGGCAAAAACCGCATGGTCGAACAGCGTACCGATGCCATCCTCGTTCAGTGCCGTTCGGAATGCCTTTGCAACAAGTACAGGATTATTTCCGAAAGCGCCGCAGCCCCATGCGCCGAGAATCAGATCCTTATAGCCGTATTCTGCGGCAATGCGGAGAATGATCCGGATTCTGCGCAGGAAAGTTTCCTCAATCGTTTTGGATGACGCAAACACAGCGGCTCCGCGTCTGTTCGGTGCGGGTGCCGTAATCACACCGACCGGGAACGGTTCTGTGAGCAACTCCAGATGATCGTCCCGGAATACGGCGGCATTCTGAGTCAGCAGCATATAATCGGACTCCGTGCTGCTCAGATGCGTATTGTTGTAGCGGTACATCTCCGCAGCCCTGTCCGATTTGATCGAGGCGTAGAGTGTGCTGCAACGGCAGAGCGCTTCCTCCTGTGCATTTGCGCCGAGCATGAAGCCGCCGCCTGCGTGATGCGCGTTTGCATAATTCATGACCAGCGGATTTTGAAACCGGCTTGCCGCGCCGAAGGAGGATTCCGTCGTGACTGTGCATTCGCACATGGTATCGCGCGGCGGAAATGCTTTTTTCAGCAGCGAATCGCCGTCAGCGGGCGTAATGAGCGTAACTGCGGAATAATCGTGCTTTGGCAGCAGCACCGTTTTGCCGTTTCGTTCGTATTTGCCCTCTGCCGTAATGCGGATGCTTTCCTTTGCAATCTGAATGTTATTCACAGCAATCCTCCTTTTTACAAAAAGGAGCCGCAGAAAGCGGCTCCGGGTCGTTGGTTATTTGCGTTTTCTGAATGCTGCTTCTGCGCGCATAGCCAGCGGACGGATCACAACATAGGTGATCAGGCTGACGACGAAATAGTCAAGCACGAGAATCAGGATCCGGAGCAGCGTCGCATGAACCAGCTTCCGCAGCAGCAGATAGATTCCGACAAACATTACGAGAAACATTGCGAACTGGATGAAAGACGAAACTTTGCCGATGCCGTCCTGCTCCGGCAGCTTCGGAATATTGAAAGCCATGATTTTTCCCTCCGTTAGGTCGGTATCGTGTGATTCATCAGCCATTCCTTCCATGTCAGGTAGTATTTGGCATACGGGTGCGTACCGTCGCTGGTATATTCTGCTGTCAGGCAGCCGTTGTCGTCATCGAAAACAGGGTTGACGTCGAGATAATGAATCTTCTGGCCGTTTGCCATGTTGGAAAGCGCATCGTTGAAATTGTTGATGACAGAATTGTTGACAACTGCATCGGTAGACGAACGGCTGTATGCCACGTGCAGGTTACCGAGCAATATAACAATCGCATTGGGATGCGCCTGCTTTACGCGGTCAATCAGCTCGCGGTAATGCTTCATTGTCGCGTTGAAGTCGTTGCCGAGCTCGTTGATGCCGAGCATGATGTAGATTTTGCCGTACTGCTTTGCGGAAAGAACCTGTGCAAAGCTCTGTCCCTTCGTGCCGGGCACTTCGCTCGTGACGGCGTCAACCTTGTAGGTGCTCAGGCCGACCGTTGCAAAATATGTTGCGCCGTCAATCGGTGCGTACTCTGCCAGACCGACTGTGCGGGAATCTCCGATGAACAGTGCATCGCTGAAATAATCAGTATCGACAGCGGCTGCAGATGCCGCCGTCGTTTCCGGAACAGGGGCAGCAGTCGTTTCAGGTGCGGCTGTGGTAACAGGAAGCGTATCCGAAGAAGATGCGGACGACTGTGCGCCGGTTGCCGTGGTTACCGCATCCGTTGTTGATGAGATTGCCGCGCTGTCAGCAGCCGTTGTTTCAGGCGCTTCATCCGTATGCGGCTCAATCGGCACAATCGGCGTATTGTCGGTATCATAGGTCAGCTCCGTCAGCGGCAGGGTTTCAGACTGCGCGGGCGGTGCAGTTGTGACCGGCGGCACAGAGAGCTCTGCGGTCGGCGGCGTTTCGGTCTGCGCAGTCGTGGGCTTGTCCGTTTTCCAGATAAACAGCTTTCCGGTTATCAGAAAAGCGGCTGTCAGCACAAGAGCCGCTGCGGAGCGCTGCGTTTGTGTGAGTCTGATCATAAAATCGCAAGCCTCCTTCTCAGAATCGGAAATACAGGAACGGGTCGTTCATGCCGCGGTAAATGCAGTATACTGACAGTCCAAAGATCAGTAAGAGCTCCGGTGCCCAAAAGACCTTGTTGAATTGCGGTTTTCTCTGCTTCGGCATCTGCACATAGAGGTATTCACGCAGCACAACCGGAACGATCAGCAAAAGAATCCACCACTTTTTCAGTGCAAACGCAGCGAAAATAATCAGCACGGATTCCAGCATCCAGAAGAATTGCGCAAACTGGTATTTCTGCCGGTTCAGCATCATCTTATAGATGTTTTCCGGCAGTGCGGTACAGAAGATCAGGCCGATGATCAGCCATTTTCCGTAGGTGCCGAAATATTTGAGGTAGTCTGTCGGCATCAGTGCCGCTTCTCCGAAGCCCCAGAGCTTTGAGAAATAGATTCCGAACTGCTTCATGTCGGTGATTGCAAACAGCAGCCAGGACATCGGAATCCAGAACAGCATGTACAGGTGACCGAGTGCTCTGTGCTTTTCCAGGTATTTTCCGTACCAGGTTTTCTCTGCGCTGAGCAGGCAGAACAGCAGCATGCCCCAGAGGATGAAGTTCCAGTCAGCGCCGTGCCAGAAGCCGGTCAGTGTCCAGACAATCAGCATGTTGATGTACATACGCTTTTTGCCCTTGCGGTTGCCGCCGAGCGGAATATAGACGTACTCACGGAACCATGTGCCGAGCGTCATATGCCAGCGGCGCCAGAAATCCGTCATGGTGACGGAGAGATACGGGTGATTAAAGTTCTGCGGGAAGTGAAACCCGAGCATTTTGCCCATGCCGATTGCCATCTGCGAATAACCTGAGAAATCAAAATAGAGCTGCATACTGTATGCAATAATGCCGAGCCATGCGGCATTTCCGGAAATGGCGTCATAGCCGACAGCCTGTAAATCGCTCCACAGACCGCCGAGGCGGTTCGCCAGCAGCACCTTTTTGCCGAGGCCGATCAGGAAAATCTGAATGCCTTCAACAAATTCCGTTTGTGTCACTGTTCTGGCATGCAGTTCCTTCTGAACATCCGAAAAGCGGACAATCGGGCCTGCAATCAGCTGCGGGAACAGCAGAATATACGTGCCGAGGTCAATCAGGTTGTATTCAACCTTGACATCTCCGCGGTAGACGTCGAGCAGATAGGACGCAATCTGAAACGTAAAGAAGCTGATGCCGAGCGGCAGAATCAGATTGGTCAGCGGCAGGTTCACACCGGGAACCAGATTCAGATTCCGGATGAAGAAGTCTGTGTACTTGAATACAAACAGGTTGCCGAAATCCCAGATCAGGCCGAGAATCAGCCATAGCTTTTTGCGTCTGTCATTCCGCCCGATGCACATGCCGATGATCCAGTTGATCACGACAGAAAGCAGAATCAGATAGAGATAGGCAGGTGTTTCGCGTGCCCCGTGGTAATAGAATACGATGCTGAAAAACAGCAGTACCAGATTTTTTGTATTCTTCCTTGCCAGCAGGTACACGATCAGACAGAACGGCAGGAACCAGAATAAGAATGCAAAGCTGCTGAATACCATTTGCAGCCTCCTGTTCAGTGAGATTTGATATTCAATCGCTGAAGTCGCGGTCGATATTGATAAAGAACTGGTAGTCGGGGAAACGCTCTGTCAGTTCGCTGCGGATTTCCTCGGTGATACTGTCGGAATTATCAGTGTCATAGTCCAGCATGATGTCAAAGGAAACTGCGCGTACAGCCTCCTCTGTATAAAAGCCGTGCATTTGAAGAATTTCGGGATACTGACTGACGATGTGGCGCACGGCCTCGCGGATCTGCTGCGCCGTTTCGCTGTGCGTGTTGGTCGCATAGATGCCGATGGTGAGCAACACGCCGAATTCCTGATAGATCTGCGGAACAATGGAACGGCTCAGCGCGTCGATTTCCCGTGCGGTCATGTGGTCGTCGATCTCCACATGCACTGTCCCGAAGTATTTGTCAGGGCCGTAATTGTGCAGAATCAGGTCATAAGCGCCGCGGACATTCGGATTCATGCAGATTCGTTCGCGGATCTGTGCGGTGAGCGTATCGTCTGCGCGGATGCCGATGATGTGATTCATGGTATCGCGCATGATATCGAACCCTGCTTTCAGGATAAAGAACGAAATGACGATACCGAGCCATGCCTCGATATTCCAGCCCGCCGTCAGGGAGATTGCCGCTGATATAAGCGTCGCAAAGCCGATGACGGCATCAAAGAGCGCGTCTGTGCCGGAAGCGGTGAGCGATCCGGAGTTGAGCGCTTTGCCCCTATTTTGATAGTATCGCCCAAGCAGAATCTTTGCAGCGACACCGGCTGCAAGAATCATAAGCGACACCGCATTGTAGTTCGGTTCAACCGGATGTATCAGCTTGACGACCGATTCCCTGAGCGAAGTCAGTCCGGCGACCAGAACGAGCACCGCAATCAGCGATGCGGAGATATATTCGATGCGGCCGTGACCGTACGGATGCTTGCGGTCGGCAGCCTTATTTGCCAGCTTTGCGCCGATAATCGTAATCAGTGAAGAGAGCGCGTCACTCAGATTGTTGACTGCGTCCAGAATGACAGCGATGGAATGCGCATACAGCCCGACGGTTGCCTTGGCTGTCACCAGAAGCAGATTGACGCCGATGCCGCGGTAGCTGACCCGGACGATGGATTCTGTCCGGCTGATTTCCTGCTGCATGATTTCCTCCGTTGCGTGCGATCCGTTCTGAACGGATCGAAAGAATACATTACAAACCACTCTATATTATAGCACAAGGGAATGGAAATGTCAAGAAATCCGCCGCTTTCATGGATTCTGACGCGGTTTGCTTCGAAAAGATGTGTTTTGTGCATATTTTGTTGCGAAAAATACTTGTCATTTTTTGTTTTATGTGCTATAATGTAGAATAGCGGAAATGTATTCGGATCATTGCGACGGATCCAGAAACGGGAAAGCATGTATCAGCTTGGATTTTATATGAATCCTTGCGGATACGCGAAACATTTGGCGTAAAGGAGGAGGGAATGAGGATGCCGGCGCGTGCAATACGGGCACGCGGATGCAGCGCATGTCCTGCGAGAGGGGACGGCTGTGTTCCGCTGCTGATGCCGTGGCACGCATCATTGACAGAAGGTTCGCTTTCCGGGAACGGATCCGCTGATGGGATGAATACAGCATGACATATGCCGCGTGCATATGCTGCCTGCAAAATGCCGGGAATGCCGCAGTTCAGGTTCCGGCACAATTCAAAAATATACCAAATGCGTTTGGTACGGGCGTGCGGCGGCCCGATATACAAACCAGAAAGGAAACAGTTGTCATGAAGAAATTTATTTCAGCCCTTTCGTCTGTTGTGATTGCAGCAACAGCGATGGGCAGCAGCATGGTGATCACGACCGATGCTGCGACAAACGGTAAGGTGGATGAAACCATTGTTGCGATTCGCTCTGACGGCAAATCGGAAATCACAGCCAAGGCAGGCGCTAAGGTGCCTGTGTCTGTGTACATCCCGCAGTCCAGCGGCTTCTATTCTCTTCAGCTGAAGTTCGCAATCGGCAAAGACGGCAATTACGATGAAACCATCGGTCAGGGCTATGTTATTGACCGTAAGGGCACCAAGATTGAGAATCACAAGGATTCGTTTGGCAACTACGGCATCAAGATGGTGCCGAAGGGCGATGAGATCGGCGGCACAGCGACCGATTTCGTGTATCCGAACTGCCTCGAGAGCGGCCGTCTGGAAGGCAACGGCAAGGGCGACTCTATGTACGCAGGCGACGTTGTTTTCACCGCAATTTCGATGGTGAACCCGGAGTCCTGGAGCGTTCTGTATCAGGCTGATAAGGAAATCAAGGCCGGTCAGCTGGTCGATTCCTTTGCAGCGTGGGAAGCAGCAGGCGGCGTTCCGGAAGGAAAGTTCGATTATGCGAACTACACCCCGGTTACCACCTGGACAAAGGATGAATCCTGGGCATACAAATATGAATTCCTGAGATTTGACCTTGAGCTCCCGACTGATCTGGCTGACGGTACATACGAGTTCTCCGTCTATGAAAAGGAGTTTGTCAACACGCATCCGACCTCGCTGTTCAGCGATGACAATGTTGAGTTCCCGGATGACAAGAAGGGCAAGGTCACTTCCAACTTCAACAGCCCGGACGGCAAAAAGCCGTTCAGCGTTGAGAAGCTGACCATTCACGTCGGCGATGCCCCGGCAACGACAACGACTCCGGCTGCAACCACTGAAGCACCTGTTGTCACGACTGAGGCTCCGGCTCCGGCCACGACAACTCTGGCTGCAACCACGGAAGCCCCTGTTGTGACCACTCCGGCAGTTGCTGCAACCACTGAGCCGATTGCAACGATGACTGCTCCGGCAGAGAATGCAATCATCTACAACCTGATTCCGAACGGCAAGGAGTATATCTCCGCGCAGGAAAAGGGCTATGTCAACAATATCTGCAGCGCGAAGCCGGGTGAGAAGATGACGGTTGACTGGACGATCAAGAACGACCAGGGTACCGCAGGCCTCCAGATGAACTTCGACTTCACGCAGGTGAAGCTGATCGACGCTGAAAAGGGCAACGCTTACAGAGTTTCCCCGACTTACAGCGATCACACCACCGGTAAGGGCCTGAAGGAAGGCCAGGTCATCTACACCTGGGCACAGTCCAATGAGCTCACAGCACAGGACGACAGAGTGATCTACTCCTTCAACATCCAGGTTCCGGAAACGCCCGGCAAGTACACTGTCGGTACCCGCGAGGGCAGCGCAGAAGACGTCAACAAGGTTGTTCCGAAGAATCAGGATGCACCGCACGCATTTGTTTTCTACGGCCTCGATATCAACGTAGAGGGTGAAACCACTGAAACCACTGTTCCGGCGGAAACCACTGTTGCTACGACGACGGTTGCTGAAACCACTACGGCGGTTGGTGTGACCACGACTGCTGCTGAAACTACTGTTGCTGCGACGACAGTTGCTGAAACCACTCCGGCACCGGTTGCCACCACAACGGCTGCTGCTACGACGGTTGCTGCGACCACTGTTGCAGAAACCACTCCGGCACCTGCTACTACTACGGTTGCAGCTACGACGACCGTTGTAACCACGCCTGAGGTTCTGCTGACGACAGGTGCTCAGCCTGCTGAAACAACGGCTCCGGCTACCACGACGAATCCGACTGCAACGACTGAGGCTCCGAAGACTGGCAAGATCATCTATAACCTCGTTCCGGGCGGCAAGGAATACACTCCGGCTGCTGAGGGCGACCGCACGAACAATGTTTATGTCGGTAAGGCCGGCGAATTCCTCCGCATTAACTGGACCGTCAAGAACGATATGGGTACTGCCGGCATCCAGATGAACTTCGACTTCTCTGAGGTGACCTATACAGGCGGTACACGCGGCGAAGCTTACAGAGTTGCTCCGACATTCAGCGACAACAAGAACACCCAGGGTCTGAAGGAAGGCGAGATCGTCTACACATGGGCACAGTCCACTGAGCTCAAGGCTGCTGACGACAGCATCATCTACACCTTCTTCATTAATGTTCCGAATGCGGACGGCAGATACACTATCGGCCTGAGCAAGGATCAGAATGATGTCAACAAGGTTGTTCCCAGACATCAGGATAACCCGTATGAGTTCGAGTTCCACGGCCTGGAGATCGTCGTCGGTGATGTTCCGACCGAAACCACCACTGTTCCGGCTGAAACCACAGCTCCGGCTGAAACGACTGTTCCGGGTGCAACCACCACGACTGCTCCTGTGACCACCGAGGGCAATGTTACCACGGATCCGCAGGATGCCAATACGCTCTACGGCGACGTCAACTGCGACGGCCAGGTTCGTATCGGCGACGTTGTTCTGCTGAACAGATACCTTGCTAAGAACGCAACTGTGACTGAGCAGGGTCTGCGCAATGCAAACTGCGAAAAGGATGACAAGATTGATTCCAAGGACGCTGTCAAGATCAAGAAGTTCCTTGCACTTCTGATCAAGCAGGACGAGCTGGGCAAGAAGTCCTCCTGAGAACCGAACGGTCAGAATCCGTCAAATTAAGATAAGGATGCTGGTGCGCAGGGGGACTCCCTCTGCGCACTAAATCCAGAAAGGAAAAAAGATGAAAAAGCTCATATCTGCAATTTCCTCTCTGTGTCTTGCAGCGACATCCTTGATCGGGGCATTTCCTGCGTTTGAGGTGACGAACGCAGTGACAGCAAAAGCGGCAGACCAGCTGGTATACGATCTGATCCCGAGCGGAAAAGAGTATGAATCAGCTGCGACGTCCGGCAAGGCCAATAATATTTACAAATCCAGCGGCAATGAGCAGCTGACAATCGACTGGATTGTCAAGGGCGATCAGGGTACTGCCGGTATGCAGATGAATTTCGACTTCACGCAGGTCAAGCTTGTGGAAGCCGAAAAAGGAAGCGCCTACCGTGTTTCCCCGACGTTCAGCGATCACACGATTGCAAAGCAGCTCAAAGAAGGCGAATGTGTCTATACATGGGCACAGTCCAATGCACTGAAAGCGCAGGATGACGCGGTTATTTACAGCTTCAAGGTCAATGTTCCTGCCGGTAACGGTACTTATTCGGTCGGTCTGAGCAAAAGCGATGTGAATAAGGTTGTTCCGGTTGATGAGAACAGTCCCTACACATTTACATTCCACGGTCTGGATATTGTGGTCGGCAACGGCGGAGGCGGAACGAATCCGCCGCCCGCGACCGGTGATAAGCCGATCTACGATCTGATTCCGAGCGGCAAGAGCTATGAAGCAGCTTCTTCCACCGGAAAGGCTTACAACGCTTACACGGCAACTCCGGGCGAGAGCATCACGGTTGACTGGGTTGTCCAGGGCGACGAAGGCACTGCCGGAATGCAGATGAACTTCGATTTCACGCAGGTCACGCTTGTGGATGCC
>JAEEIA010000007.1 GCA_016281125.1 Oscillospiraceae bacterium
ATTGCAATATGCCAAAGCTTAAGTTTCGTAAATATGGTGTGTTGCATGACAATGTCAATGGGATGTATCGGAATGCTCTTGATATTTGGCTGGATTAAAAGCAACAGCGTTCGTTTTTTATAATAATGAAGGGATTGTCCATAAACACTGCTTATTGTAAGGAGGATATTCATGGTTAAGAAAATCATTGTCACGTTGATTTCATGCGCTATCGCTTCTAGTACAATTGGTGCAATTTCGGCCAGCGCTACTAGCAATCAATGGAATAATATATGGGGAGATGGATCGTGCTTTAATTTAAGATATGAAACCTCTGTTGTCGGAGCTACATTCTATCTTAGAACCGAAATGACACGAGTCTCTGGAAATGCAGAATATGCTATGGATTCTTATGTGTATAAGAAAAACGGCGGTTCATGGTATGCAGGAACACCCAGTGGCTACAGTCAAGGATGGTTGGATAATAATCACGCTAATAATGAAGTCACAAATAATTCTATAAAAGGCGAAGTATACTATTTTTCTAAATCAGCATGGGACGAATGCAATCTATTGACACATCAATACTGCTACTATAGTTAAAGCATGGTCTTTCGGAATGTGCTGCTATGGCTCAGATCATAGCAGCACTGCTTTTATATAAGATTATAAGGTAATGAACAATGCGTAAAAGATATTATATTTGCCTGATGCTTCTGAATTGTTTATTTGCATATGGATGTTCAATGAATACTTCTCCATCAACTGATCTGTATTCTGTTCAATCGAATTTAGAGAATAATAACGGGCATGACTCTAAGAAATATACGGCTCTTAAACCTGATTGGTCAAATTATGGCGAAGTTCAATGTAATGCCTCTATGGCTTTAGGAATTGGATCTGGAATTGATTCAAATGGAAAACTGCTCCCCATAAAACAAGACACTAGCTCATGTAAAGATGGAAAAGTGTCTTTTTGTTTAAAGTCATTTTTTATTACAGATAACAATATCATTCTAGGTAATTACATTTTAACTCTATTTGTAACAATAAATGGAGAACCGGTTGATTTTTCGATAGACAATGAAAAAAGCAAAAATGGAATACTTCAAACAGTTGCATCAATTGGAGAAAATACAGCTTTAACAATTGAACTTAATTATATCAACACAATTAAAGGACAAAATAGCATTTCCGTATATGGTGTGATTTATGTTCCACAAATTGGGAATTACTATTGTTTATCAGATACAGACAGTTTCATTGCATCAAATAATCACCTTGGAAAAAACGCTATATATAGTGTCGATAATGATATTACTGACATTATTAAAAGCAATGTTTTAGGAAAAGATGATTTAGAAATCAACGCAATAAAGAATAGTTCCACAGGATTGGTAGAGCAGAAATACATACAGTCATGTTTTCAGAGCCCAAAATGTTTCGAAATCTCATCGCGTACACCATTAAATCTAACTTATATAAATTCATATAATGGAAATCCGCGTAATTTTTCAGGATTCTGTATTGTTTTTCGAAATGGTGAGGCTATAAATGCATGGAACGATAGTACTACGTTATTGAAAATAGATATTTCAGAAAAAGATATTTCCTGGAAAATCCCAATAAAGACCAATCTACCCCATAATGAATATTCATATATTGCGGCTGTTTTATTTGAACAGGCTGACCATTGTGATCTATCTATGCCGCAGATATATATGCAACGTGAATTATTTTATATAACAGAATGAATATGAAAAGAATTATTTTATATTGCGCTCTTTTTTTTATTGTTTTGGTGAGTGCTTTCATAATATCAGCAGCTGTCGGTATTCTATCATCAGAAACCCTTGATTCAAATAAAAATGCACTTGGCGGTACAGGCCAAATTAGATTACTGAATGCAGACAATACGCAGTTAAACGCACAGTATTTTTGTGATAATGAGAACCTGTATTACACTGAATACTCATCAACAGACGGTTTTGCTGTACTCTACGCCTATTCACTCAAAAATGGGCATACTGAATCGGTCTGTAAGCGTGTTGCATGTTCTCACAATACACCTGCGTGTCCACTGTATGATCTTGTCCGCTATAATAATCAACCTTTGTCCACCGTAAACCAGCGTTATTGTGTCGCTGACAATCTGCTGTATTATGCTGTGCAAAAGGGCGAAAAATTACAGCTTTGGCAATGGGAACCGCTCTCAAATTGCCGCAAGCATATCACTGATTATCCTGCTTATCAGGAGATTCGGGATGAACGCGGTCTGACAACAAAGTTAGACGGTGTTCTCGATAAGGTGATGCGGCTAAACAGGGCGTATTTTGCGGTTTGCTGCACGAATGTCATTTACATTTACGATAACAATTTTCGTGAAATCACGCAGATTCCGATTGGCTCGGCAAATTTACCGTTCTGTGCGGTCGGTGACTCGCTGATGTGGCAGGATTATTACGGCTGCACCTATTGCTATGATCTGAATGCCGAAACACTCCGCTCTGATATATTTCCAGATATGCCCTATGCGATGCGCGAATCATTCAGCTATGACGGTGTATATTATTTTGCAAGAGATAACCATATTTATGCCTACCGTCCTGACGCAGACTCATGTACTGAACTCACACAGACAGATTCATCCGCGAAGGACACACCTGAACCGGCACTGTATGGATGCGGCGCACACCTATATTACAGAAGCGATGACATTATAGTATGCAGGAATCTGGATACCGGCGAGGAGAAAGCACTTCCTGACTTGCCCCAAATTCCTGATATTGAAACGAAGGGCCTGATTCTTGTACGGAATTTCCGGAACAATGATACGGCACAACCATTTACACGATACGATCTGAACGGCAAGGCGGTGAATCCATGAAACACGAAATAAAAAAACTGTTGCTGTGCAGAGAATTGCAGATTGTCCTGCTGCTTATGCTAATTGGTGCTGCTGTGGCCGCATATCGCGGGGTGGATTATGTTGTGCCAGAAATGGCGAAGCACTACCGGGAAAAAGCGGCGCAATATGCCGGAATTTCGCTGCTGGAGGCAAGGGAACAGCTTGCAGCAGAGTTAGATGCACTTAGCGGAGAAACGGAGGGTTCACCACGGTATTATGAGCGATGTGTAGTCGAGGGACTATATTACAGCATTGACAGATACATGGAGCGTGACGAACAAAAAGCACAGCTATTGCAGAAGATTTTGTCCATTTCAAACAGCACGGATTACCAGAGGCGGGATGCTGAACTTGCATACCGCCTCTATAACCGACCGATTCAGGATATGCTTTGTAACCGAATCGAGCTAAATATGGTTCTTTCTGAAACCGGAGGCAGCCGATTTTCAAATCACCGCACCTTACTCTTTTCTGGATTGTATCTTCTGCTTGTCTGCGTCCTGACGGCACCGCTTTTTTCGTGCGAATACGAAAACGGGATGTATCAGATATTATTTGCATCAAAGCGAGGATGCGCAGGACTGTTCCGGAGAAAGATCATTTGCGGTATGATCACTGTTACTGTTTTTACAGTGCTTTTCACGGCAATGCTGTATGCAGTGCAATTATATCGGTATGGGTTGAGTGTCCAAATGCTTCATGCACCGGTGCAATGTACGGATGCACTTGCCAAATGTCCGTATCTTCTGAATATTTGGCAGTATATTTTTCTGCACACAGGGATGCATTTGATTTGCGGCTGGTTGATGTTGGGCGTTTCCACAGTATTCTCATGTTTTAGCAAAAGATCACTGACAGTCTTTGCCGGAACCGCCGGAATCACGGCACTGATTCTTTTGCCGCCTCTTGCAGATCAGCCCGCTGTTCAGCGTATTGCAAAGCAGCTCGGTCTGCTGCGGCTGCTGTTTCTCAATGACTATCTGGAACAGTACGATACAGTGAATGTGCTGGGCTATCCGGTCGCACAGATTACCTTATCTGTCGCCGGAACACTGGTACTGACAATACTGCTGATAACAGCGGCATACACGCTATACACAAGGGAAGGCAGGTGATGCATCATGCTGATATTTGACGGACTGACCAAGTGCTACGGGAAATGCACCGCACTCGATCATGTTTCTTTTGAACTGGAGCACGGCATCTATGCACTGCTCGGTCCAAACGGTGCAGGAAAGAGTACAATGATGCATCTATTAGCCGGATTGCTGACGCCGACCGCCGGCAGCATTTCCTACAACGGCAAGCGCATTGAGGAACTTGATGCCGATTTCCGAAAGCAGATCGGCTATATGCCGCAGTATCCAGGGTTCTATCCGGATTTCACGGCATGGGAGCTGATGCGCTACATGGCGGATATGAAGGGGATTCCCCGTAAAGAAGCTGTTTCACAGTGTAACAATCTGCTGCGTGCAGTGAATCTCTATGAGAAACGCCGCGACCGCATTAAAACCTTTTCCGGCGGAATGCGGCAGCGGCTCGGTCTGGCACAGGCTTTGCTCGGAACACCGGATATTTTGATTCTCGATGAACCGACTGCCGGACTGGATCCCAAAGAGCGCGTGCGATTCCGGAATCTGATTCGGAGACTTGCAGCGGAAAAGACGGTTATTTTCTGTACGCATATTGTTTCCGATATTGAAACCATTGCAAAAGAGGTGCTGTTGCTGCATCACGGAAAACTGCTGCGCAAGGCAACTGTGCCGCATTTGCTTGCGGAGATCAACGGCAAGGTCTGGGAGGTTACGGCGGATGCCGATGAAATTGAGCATTTATTGGATCGGTATCCTCGTTCCAATCTGGTAAACAGCGGCGCGCAGACCGCCGTTCGCATCGTTCATGATAGCAAACCGCATCCACAGGCAGAGGCGCGAACCGGTGTGCTGGAGGATGTCTATCTGTATATGTTTGAGGAACAAAATCAATGAAACAGCTTGCGATTTGTATGAAATATGAGCTGCGGAAGCTGCTCATCAGTGATAAGGGATGGCTTATTATACTGGCCGCACTGCTGTTTCAGATCGTTCTTTGTCTGACCGCAAAGCCGCATTTACAGCAATACAATTTCGATACCGAACTGTATCAGCAGACTGTTTCTGAATATACCGGTGCATACAGAGCAGAAACAGAGCGGCGTATTCAATCCTCAATGGATGCCGCACAAGCGCGGATTTCGGCATACAGCCGGCGTCCGCAGAACGGCAGCGATAATTTACTTGAACGATCAAGACAGCTTGCCTTTGCACAGGAGGATGCGGCGGTTTTGCAGGCGATTTCGCAAAAATATGCTGTATACAAGGATATTCAGGACTTGCATCCGGAACTTACTTATGATCTGGAACTAATAGATTATCTGCGGCGATTTGGAGTGAACTGGTCATCGCTCATCTGTATTGCGCTGCTGATGCCAATGCTTATGCTGCGTGATTCCTCTTGTGGTATGGCGCAGATTCTGAATGCCAGCTATATCGGGATGCGAAAGATCTTACAGTCAAAGCTACTGACAGCCGCTTTTATCAGCATCGGAGTCACGCTACTTTGTACTCTGCTGGAATTTACGATGTTCGCATTGCGATGGGATTTCGGAACACTGACCGTTCCATTACAAAGCATTACCGGTTATGAAACCTGCGGACTGCACTGTTCTGTCATGGGCGGACTGCTTATCGCAGAAGTCATCCGTCTTTTGACAATGTGGGCTGTGGCATGGGAAATCTGTCTGCTTGCAAAATTATTGCGGAGAGAGATTGCTACGATTGCTGTATTTGCAATACTGATCGGAGTGGGGACGCTGTGCACATCGTTTTCCCTATATGGCTCATTATCAGGAATTGAGAACCTGAAACATCTCGGAGCAATAAATATATGTTCCATATCATTATTAATTATGATACGATGTATACTGTTTGAGCAGATAATGGTATCTCAAGCTAAAATTCCGATTCGTTCAGAAAAATGAGAAACTCTATCATGAAAAAGAAAGATCAATATGATGCACTGTAAGTGGTATAATAAAACATACAGAATCAGCCAATAAAAACATACAGAAATTCGCCACGAACTGTACAATGACCCGATCCATGGTATAATAGAAGCAAACCATGGAGGAGGCGGTACAGAGCATGAAAGGAATCAAAATGTATGCAAAAATCCAGGAACTGAAAGAGCTTGGAATTGCCAAAAAGCTTAATGCTGATGATCTGGCTTAATAAATGCACTAACATTATTTTAAACGAATAGCTGAACAGATGCTGATTGTATCAAAAATAAAAGGTTCCATAGGATAACAATAATGATCATAATATAGCTAATCCCCGACCACAAGGTTGAAACCAATCGTGTGGTTGGGGATTAGCTTATTTCTGCGTATTGGAGTAGGTATTAATGCATCGAGAAAGAACAGCTAATTGTCAAATAGAGTTTAATTTTCTATCGCCTTTTTTCGTGTTCTTTTCTTTTACGTTCTTCAGCGACAAGCTGAGAAATATAATTTCCCTGCGAGATTTCGCGATATGTTTGCGCTATGTCTGAATATACCATATACATCTGCTGACATTGCTTGAAGCGATCTTTCAGCGAAAAAATCTGTTTTTCGGTTTCACTCAATTTTGCCTGCAAACAGCTGAGATCAGCTTTTTCTGCAATGCTATTGTTCAGTATACTTTGCCGGCTGACTGTCAGCCGCAAGTGTTCTATTTCAGTCAAATTCATCTTGTCTGACAATGAAAAGTATGTTTCTGCCTGTTGAATCAGTGAGGTCAACCGATCATGCTCCGCCGTCAGCAAGTTCAGTTCCTGACGCGCTTGCTCATAATCGGTTTTTACCGCTTCGATCTTTCCCTCCACCTCACCGATAGAATGAATATGATCGCGGTTGATGATCCTGAGCTGTGCTGAAAGCCGATGCACATCCAAATCATTTTGCAGAGAATATGGTGCAGTCCAGTCACGCCGGCGCTGCACTTTTCTTTTTTCTGCTGCAAGCTGAATAACTTGTCCGATGATGACTTCATAGCATTCGCGCAGGGGTGACGGTTCATCAGTCAACGCCGCGCCGCTGTCTGCATCATTCCATAGGATTTTGGATGCAAGGCTTTCCGCCGTATATTCTTCCCCCAGTGTTTTCGTGCGGATAAAACGCTGCTGTCCCGGCGCTTTGAGGGAGATATACTTGCCCTTTTTGACATCATATCCACGCAGTTCCAGTTCATAAAGCAGTTCATCCATATTCTGGACCGAACCGATCAAGCTGTCAATTTCTGTTTGCAGCTTCTGCTTCCATGATGTACCGCGCCGCCGGTTCTCCCATTCATAATGACCGATTGCTTTCCCTTTTCCTCTGCTTTTGTCATACGGCTGGATACCGAAAGCAAGGCACACTCTGTCTGAATATTCTTTTACATGGTTCAGCGTTTTCTGATTGTCATTCAGCTTCCTGCCTGTCATCGTATAAGTGTTTACAAGAATATGGCTGTGGATATGTCTACGGTCAGTATGTGTTGCTATTACGACCTGACAATCATCACCGAAGGTCTTGCGTGCAAATGCTTTTGCGATACGATGTGCCAGTTCCGGTGAGATGTTATCCTTCGGATCAAATGACTGGATATAGTGAATCGCTTTCACGCTGCCCTTGCCTTCCAACGGCGGCGGTGTGTCAAACCGTTCCGTCGAATAGCACTCATAAACAGACTTCATTTCCAGATAAGCGTCCCGTGCGGAAGTCATACAGTTCAATGAGGATGTATAAAGTAATCCCTCAGTCTTATCCGGGTTCAGAATATAGCTCAGCGTTTTGTTGACGGTAGATCGGACAGGAATTGATTTAACATACGGCATACCTCTGTGAGACCTCCTTTCAGAATCTCAATATCCTCCGCATAGATGCTGTGCGTTTCATTTGCTTTTCTCGCCACCTGATTTATGTTGTTGGAAATCGTGCGCATTGCATTGACCAGCGGTGCTGCCGCCTGCATATCATAATAGGTCAGCTGCCCATTGACAGCGATCTTCTTGATATAGGTTCCGATTTTCAGATTGGCTTCAGCGGCGCGGCGTTCCACCTCTGCCCATTCGTTCAGGTCAAATACGACCTCCTTGCGTTTCACCTGCTTATACTTTCTCATACAGTTTTCCTCCATTCTGTTTTCCTTTTCTTCGTTGCGGCAACTTATATTTGGAGGGAGATTGGTTTAGGGCTCAGGTTCCCTAAACTGGATTTTTGCAGCGGTACAGTCTGCGAAAACCGTAATATCCGAAAGTATACGATACTTTCTGTGGCTTGCTATTCCGTCAAACTCCAAAGTATACGGATACTGCAAAAAACACGGTTTTCGCCCGATTGGGCGTACCCCTCCAAATCCAACGCCTGCGGCGGCGATCCGCAGTTGTCATAATCCCCTCCGAAAACTACCTCACAAAGCCCCTGATTTTTTCTGTATCCTGCCAGATTCGGAATCAATCTATATTTTGCACGATTCACAATACCCTGATTTGTATAAAACAGAGAATCTTTTGGAATATAGCCGGTTTATCGAAAAAAAGTCCTGAGTATTGAGGTAAGAAGTGAAAGGGGCAATCAGCCGGCAGCCGGATCTCGCCAATCCGCGCTGCACTTCGCCTAAAACCGGAAGCCCCTTTCGCATTAAATACGAAAGGGGTGAGAGCGCTGAACAATATCTATGAGGAGCTGCGGAGCAAAATCCTCATGCCGGATGCTGCACGGTTTTACGGTCTGGAGATCAACAGAGCAGGTTTCGCCGCCTGTCCGTTTCATCCTGACAAAACATCGAGTCTGAAAATCTATGAGGATCACTATTATTGTTTCGGCTGCGGCGCGCACGGTGATGTAACGGATTTCACAGCCAGGTTGTTCAGCATCTCTCAATACGATGCCGCTCGGAAGCTGAACGCGGATTTCGGATTAGGGCTTGCAAAACAGGCACCGTCCGTTCCGGTAAAGCAAACAGTCAGCCCTGAAGTCGCCTATCGGAACTGGCTGCACAGCGCAGAGCGTATCCTTAATGATTATCTGAATATGCTGTGCCGGTGGCAAAGGTATTATGCCCCGAAAACGCCCGGTGAAGAACAGCACCCGTATTTTGTGGAGAGTCTCACAAAAATGGAACAGTACCGATACCTTTATGAACAGATCAGGTTCGGAACTGATGCCGAGAAGCGGAGGCTGTATCTGACAGAGCATGAAACACTGAGCAAGCTCGCAGAGCGTATGAAGCAGCTGACCGCCGCCAAATCAACTGTGAAGCGCAAAGCGATCTGAACGGAGGAATGAAACATGAGTCATAACAAGCAGACAGCAGAGTTTCTCTATCTGCTCTGCTGTTATCTGAAAGTAAATCCCGGCTGCCTGATTGCTGTCAGCGATTTTGACAAGGAGACCGGAAGCAAGCTGCCGCTCGGCTATTATGATGATGTGTACTGTTATGTCAGACCGGAAATGGTGATCCCGATGTTTCGGGCGGTTGCATTTCCGGACTATGAAGCAGATATGCTGCAAATCCTGCGGGAACTGTTCGCAGCGGACTTCATCAAGGTACACTGGATTCTGAGCGGTGAGGTTCGCTACCGTCCGCAGAAGCGTATCGGCAGCACCAGAAAACGCTACATCACATTTTACCGCAGGAAGCTGGAACCGTATATGGACAAGCATTTCAAAAAGGAGGCAGAGGATGAAAAAGACTGAATTTGTGAAGGAGGTCGCAAAACAGAACCATCTGAAACAGCCCCAAGCTTATCAAGCAATAATTGCTGTAATGGATACTCTGCGCCTCGTATTGTCACAAGGGGATTCCGTAGAAATTGGCGGATTTGGCAAGTTTCAAACTACAACAGAAATACAAGGAGAGCATGTTCCGGTATTTCATGCCTATTTCGTTTTGAAGCGAGTCGTCAATACTGAGACGACACTCATGGAAACGGATAATAAGTGATATGTGCAGATTAAAAACGGTATATCTCAAGCACTTAGGACATAGGATGTTACAAATGAAGGGGGCAGAATAATTTGGATATTGGGCAACAGGCAACAATACATAATGTTGAAGAACCGCAAACACTACAACAGAGAATTGCGGCAGTTCATTGCCAGCTTATCATCGATAAGCTCAATAGCATGAATCTTTCCAAAGAGAAAAGGAAGGAGATTATGGATAGGGTGATAAATGCTCTTAGAATCAAAGCTCAGCAGCCACAATTTGCTCAAACAGCTTCACAAAAGACTGTTTCGACATCCTTGTACGATTCATCTCCCAGTTTTTAATAGTATCCACAGGAATGTGATAATGCTCTGCAAATGCGTTTCGTGTCATGTGCATTTCCTGGCGAAGTGCTCTAACTTGCCGACCTTGATCGTTCAACAAAAAGAGATTGTAGTCATCCAGTAGCTTCGTAATATCAATGTGATAATATTCAGCGATCTTTTGAAGCTTGTCCAGCGGATAAGCATCTACTGCGTTATCTTCGTAAGCAGAATATGTGCTTCTGTCAATCTGCATGACAGAGGCACATTCTTTTTGCATCAGATCATGCTTTAGCCGATACCATTTCAATTTCTCACCAACCGTTTGCAAACTGCTAACATCAGGGTACGCCAAAAGGAAATCACAGTTGTTATCATCACATTTTCTTTTATTGATATTTGCTACATGAGTATAGAGTAATTTATGCGAAACCTCGCCATTTTCGTAGTTATAAAGCAAAATCATGAAATCCGAAAGCTTCTGTTTCAGTCGGTAACATTTATTTGACCATTCATTGCTGTATACATTAGCTTTGAATAAGATTTTCAATGCACCGTGAAGCATATGTCGCAAAGCGCGCGCCCTTTTCCGCCTTAAACGAGGACACCGCCTTGATCAGCCCGAGCGTCCCGATGGAGATGAGCTCATCCTGTTCCCGGTCGGGCGCGTAAAACTTTTTGGTCATGTGCGCGACCAGCCGCAGATTGTGCGAGATCAGCTTCTGCCGCGCAGCGTCGTCGCCTTCCGCAAGCCGTTTCAGGCATTCCTCCTCCTCGGCTCTGGTCAGCGCCGGCGGAAAGGCCGCCGCATGATCGACATGCAGCAGAAAAAAGGTCATCTGCCCGAACAGTCCCGATAAAAATGCAAGCATCATATCACCGCCTTTTTCTGTATTATATGCGTCCGGATGCTGATATATGAAAAAAATCAGAATCTGCTCTTGACAAATCGGAAATCATCTGCTATAATGTAATACAGCCTTATCATGAGCGGCGGAGGAACCAGGTCCTGTGATGCCGCGGCAACCGCGCAGAAGCGTATGGTGCCAAATCCTGCGGCGCAAGCCGAAAGATGAGGAACGAATGCAACGATAGGCGGCATACGTTCTGTATGCCGCTTTCTTTTTGCAGCAGAAAGGAATTATCAAAACATGGAAACACAAATCCGCACACCGCGACAGCATCCTTTTTTTGACAGACACACCGTTCTCGGCACGATTGTACTGATTATCCTTGCGTATATCTTTGTGACAGTTCCCACGACAATCGTTTTCCTGATCGCCGGCTTTATTCTGCCGGGCTTCCATCCCAATGATTACCTCTTTGTCGGCATCGCAGGCATGGCATGTCTTGCACTGCTGATCTACAAGCTCTGGTTCCGGCCGGAATACCGCGGCATCCTGTTCCGGGGCTTCGCCAGAACGCTGAAGCTCTGTCCGGTGATTCTGCCTTACTGGCTGCTGATCTGTCTGCCCGAATTCCTCGACGGCAACTTCCCAAAGACCTTCAATCTGACGGTCTTTTCGACTGCGCTGATCGCCGGTTTTTCGGAGGAGGTCATCTTCCGAGGCTTCCCGCTCTCCTATCTGAAACGGCAGCTCCGTTCCGAAAAGCAGATTCCGCTGATTGTCACCGTCACCGGCGTCTTCTTCGGCATGTTCCATCTCACCAATATGATCCTCGGCGCTTCGCTCAGCGCAAGCCTCGTACAGGCTGTCAGCGCAAGCTGTATCGGCATCTTCTTCGGCGCGCTTCTGATGCGCGGCGGCAATCTGCTTGTCCCGATTCTGCTGCATTCGGCGCATGACGTTCTGATGCTTTCCTTCCAGAATGCCGATGAGGTCAGCGCGATCCTCTCGGATGAGGCAACGCCCTCTGATATCCTCATGATGCTGCCATGCATCGCACTGGCCGTGTTCGGATTCTTCCTGATCCGGAAATCCATGCGCCGCGAAATCTGCGGTATGTGGGCAGAAACATGGTCACAATCCACCGAAAACCAGCCTGAAATCCCGGCTGAACCGAAAAACACTACGGAGGTTTAATATGAAACGCTTTTTCACATCCGAATCCGTCACGGAAGGCCATCCCGACAAGATCTGCGACCAGATCTCTGATGCGGTGCTCGACGCGATCCTCGAAAAGGATCCGATGGGCAGAGTCGCCTGCGAAACCGTGACCACAACCGGCCTTGTCATGATCATGGGCGAGATTTCCACATCTGCACAGGTCGATATTCCCGCGATTGCGAGAGAGGTCATTGTAGACATCGGCTATGACCGCGCAAAGTACGGCTTTGACGGCTACACCTGCGCGATTATGACGTCGATTGACCAGCAGTCCTGCGACATTGCACAGGGCGTTGATTCCGCATTTGATTCCGGTGACAATGAGGATGAAACCGGCGCAGGCGATCAGGGCATGATGTTCGGCTTTGCCTGCGACGAAACACCGGAGCTGATGCCGCTGCCGATCTCGCTGGCACACAAGCTGGCGCTCCGCCTGACCGCTGTCCGCAAGGACGGCACGCTCCGCTATCTGCGCCCGGACGGCAAAACGCAGGTCACCGTCGAATACGACGACGACAAGCCTGTCCGTGTGGATACCATCGTCATTTCCACGCAGCACGCGGCATCGGTTGAGCTCGACCAGATCCGTGAGGATCTCGTGGATCTCGTCATCAAGCCGACCGTTCCGGCTGCGCTGATCGACAAGGACACCAAGATCTTTATCAACCCGACCGGCCGCTTCGTCATCGGCGGCCCGCAGGGCGACTCCGGCCTGACCGGCAGAAAGATTATCGTCGATACCTACGGCGGCTATTCCCGCCACGGCGGCGGCGCATTCTCCGGCAAGGATCCGACCAAGGTTGACCGTTCCGCTGCGTACATGACGCGCTACATCGCAAAGAACATTGTCGCGGCAGGTCTTGCAAAGCGCGCAGAGGTGCAGCTTGCATATGCCATCGGCGTGGCGAAGCCGGTTTCCGTGTTTGTCGAAACCTTCGGCACCGGCATCGTTGATGAAGAAACGCTCGCAAATGCGGTTTCGCAGGTGTTCGATCTCCGCCCCATCGGCATCATCGAAACACTGGAGCTCCGCAAGCCGCAGTACCGCAAGCTGGCCGCTTACGGCCATATGGGCAGAGAGGATCTGAAGCCCGCATGGGAGCGCACCGACAAGGCTGACGCGCTCAGAGCAGCAGTCGGCAAATAAGCACATACAAAAAAGCCCGAAGGCGATCAACTGACCGCGTTCGGGCTTTTTCGGTTTTCATCTTCCTGATGCGGATTCCGCCGCGTTCACTGCCCGCAGCAGATGCCGAAGCCGAGAACATACACATTCTCCTCCTCCGGCTCCAGCAGCAGCGTATGCTCTGCCGGTTCTGCCGCAGAAACCGCCGTCACGAATTTGGCATTGCCCCAGCCGTAGATCGAATTGCTGTGAATCAGCGGCTGCTTCATCGGCTCGCCGTCCACGCTGATCCGGCAGGAGCCGAATTCCGGCAGGCGGTGCGTTTCGTAGTAAACCTGCAATACGCGGCAGCGAACCGTCAGCTTCAGCGGGCCGCCTGCCCTGCACAGCTTCCATGCGGAACGGAAATAGACCTGATACGGCCGCGGAACAAGCTCACAGGCCGTTTCGACGCCCGCGGTGTCCGTTGCCGCCTCCAGAAATGCAAGATCCGTAAACGGTGCGTCAAGCCAGGGCGCAGGCAGCGGAACAGGCGCGCTGTCCGGCAGCAGCTTTGCCGTTTCCAGCAGATGCAGCACCATCTCCGCGAGCAAACGGTGGCCGTCCGGGTTCGGATGGCTCTCCTCGTCGCCGTAATCCGCCCAGGTCAGATCTCCGCGCTCCATCGCCGGTGCGATGGCCCGGTTCAGGCTGATCTGCGGCAGACCGTAATGCTCCGCAACCGGCACCATGAACGATTCGCAGGAATACCCCTGCATACTGCGCAGCATCAGCAGACAGACAACCGGCGGCTCCGGTGCGGTCAGCAGCTTGCGCAGCATACTTTCAAAGGAGATGACGCTCGGCCGGAGCGTCGTTTCGTTGATTGCAAATTCCAGAAACACAATGTCCGGCTTTTTTGCGAGAATAAATTCATCCGAAAGCAGATTGCCCTGCATTGTCCCCATGCCGGCCTCTGCCAGAATGCAGCATTCCGCATCATATCCCTGTGCGCAGAGTGCGTTTGTGACCAGCTCCGGATAGGCGCCGCGGCGAATCTCCAGGTTTGCATAGCCCTGTGTCACCGAGCCGCCCATAAAGCCGACCGTCAGATGCTTTTTTTCCAGAAGTGTCCGCCACTGGATCCCGCTCCCGGTCGAGCTGAGTGCCTCGGATGCAAGCTGCTTGAAAAGCGATTCCGAAATCATAGACTGTCCCCTCACCCCTCAAATCCTGATTATGCGCCGCCCATCATGCGCCAGGTTCCGACGTCCACGAGCTGCTTTAAAAGCAGCGCATAGGCCTGTGACGCCTTGGAAAGAAATGCATTTCGGCGCGAGATCAGCGAAATGCTGCACAGACCGAGTTCGTCCGGCAGCGGGTAATAATTCGGATGCTGCGAGAAATTGCCGTAATAAATCAGCGAATCCGGCAGCAGCGCAATACCCATATTCGAGCAGACAAACGAGAACACCGTTTCGATGGTCTGCACGCTGTATTCGATATCCGGCGTAAAGCCGCACTCCCGGCACACGGCGTAGAGCGTTTCGCGGTCGTATTCGCCCGCATTTGCCGCAACGAATGCCTCATCCTTCACGAGAGAAAGGTCAATCGGCGGCTGCCGCAGGAATTTCGGCGTCGCCTGAATGATGTCCGAGGCCGAAAGCGGCTCCGGCAGACTTTCCGTCAGCGGATTCGACGGAGCAACAGCCAGATAAAAGCGTTCGTCCGCAAGCGTTTCCATATGGAAGGTTTTTTCGTCGAACTCGCCCGAGCCGATTGCAAAGTCAATCTCACCCGCGGTCAGCTTATCGCGCAGCTGCTTCATATCCGCCTCCTGAATCGAGAGGTGGATGCCGGGATATTTTGCATGGAATGCCGCAATGCTCCGCGCAAGCAGACAGCGCACCCGGAATGAGGATGCGCCGATGCGCACAGAGCCTGTTTCCAGTCCCATGAGGTCGGAGAGGGCATTGTTCATGCTCTCCTCCATGGCGAGCAGCTTTCGTCCCCATTCGACATAGAGCATGCCCGCGTCCGTCAGCTTGATCGGCGTGACGGAGCGGTCGAACAGTTTGATTCCGAGCTGCTTTTCCAGACCGTGAATATACTGGCTGAGCGAAGGCTGTGTCACATACAGCTTTTCCGCCGCCTTTGAAATGCTCTGACACTCTGCGACCGCAATCACATAGGTCAGCTGCTGCGTAGTCAAGACAGTCACTTCCTTTCGTCTGACTGTAATCCGCCGGAGCGGATCTCGCATGATCGTGAATGCCGCTGCTTATTCCATGGTTTGCAGCAGCTTCAATAACAGCTGCGAAAGCTGTCTGGCTTCTGCCGGTTCCAGCAGCATGCACGCACAGAGCTGCTGCGGAATGGTTTCGGCGGTTTCGCGCAGTGCGGCACCGGCCTCCGTCAGCGCGGCAATCAGCACGCGTTCATCGGTTTCGCTGCGGCGCCTGGTGATATATCCCTTTTGCTCCAGACTTTTCAGCACCGGCGTCAGCGTGCCGGAATCCAGATGCAGCCGCTGTCCCAGCTCCTTGACGGAAACCGCCTGTTTCTCCCAGCAGACCTGCATCGCCACATACTGCGTATAGGTCAGCCCGATGGCATCGAGGTGCGGGCGGTACCGCTTGATGACCTCGCGGGAGCAGGCGTACAGCGGAAAACAGAGCTGATCCTCAAGCCGCGGTGCGTTCTGAGATTTGTCCTGCATATCATCACGCTCCGGGGTGCCGGTCAGGCATTCTGCGTTTGGTCATAGGCCTGCCGCACGGCTCTTGCAAGCTGATCCGCACAGGAGGTCGGGCGCATGCCGCAGGTGTTGCCTCTCAGCTTTTCTTCGATCTGCCCGACTGTCCAGCCGTCCACCAGCTTGGAGATGGCTTTCAGATTGCCGTTGCAGCCGCCGAGGAATTTGATGTTGGTGACGACATCGCCGTTGAGGTCAAATGTGATCAGCTGTGCGCAGACCGACTGCGTTTTATAATCATGCTTCATGTTCTTTTCTCCTTTTCCCGTTGCTTCATGTCCAATTTGATTGAGTTCAATAGATTGAGCTCAATTATATTATACACAAAAGAAACCGGATTGTCAAGCCCTTTTTTCAAATTTTGGGCGCGGCGCGCCGTGCTGTATATAAAAACCGCGAATAGTCCGCTCCCCGCGGAACCTGAAATTTCTAAAGCAATTCTTAGAAATTCCTGAATTCCTGCAAATATCCTTGCACAGCGCTACCGAATATGTTATAATACAGACATGAATACGAAAAAAGTCGAATCCTGTCTGATTTGATACGAGGTGAACCTATGCGTTTCAAATATGTCATTGCGGCTGCACTGCCGATGCTCGGGATGCTTGGCGTGATCGGTGCGCTGACGCTTTCACTGCACCGCAGCAGCAATACTGTCGCCGATCTGCGGCGCTACATCACCGAGCAGGGGGCGGATCCCGACAACATCCATGTCGAGCCAATCCATTACGACCCGGTGCCGGTCGATCATTTCTATGAGCGCGCGGGACAGAAGATCCTGCTTTCCGATGATACATTCGGGCAGATCTGGCTGCCGGTGCTCTCGGACGTCCCGCTCTCCACGCATCCGCTGGACAAAATGCAGATGCTCGGGAACGGCCGCATGATTTCGCTGGACGACAGCGGCAATCTGAACGCCCTGACCGGCATTGATATCTCCGCACACAACAACGTCACGGACTGGAATGCGATCAAAGCGGACGGCATTGACTTTGTCATGCTGCGCGCGGGATACCGCGCCTACGGCGTCGGCACGGGCAAGCTGTACAAGGACGACAAGTTCCGGCAGTATTACCACGCGGCCAAGGACGCCGGACTGCTCGTCGGCGCGTACTTCTTCTCGCAGGCGATTACAGAGGAGGAGGCCGTCGAGGAGGCGATTCTGACGGCAGAGATGCTGGAAGGCTGCGAGCTTGATTTTCCGGTCGCATTTGACTGGGAGCTGATTTTCCACGACAAGGACGGCGCACGCACGGACAATGTGCCGGTCGATACACTGACGGACAGCGTGCTGGCGTACTGCCAGAATCTGGAATCGTTCGGCTACAAAACTATGATCTATCAGAACAAGCGCACGACGCTGTTCAAGCTCGATATGCCGCGGCTGAAGGACTATCCGTTCTGGCTTGCGGAATACGGCGACGGCCCGACCTATGTCTATGATTACGACATGTGGCAGTACAGCTGCGACGGAACGGTCGCGGGCATTGAGGGCAAGGTGGATCTGAACCTCTGCTTCCGCGATTTTTCGCAGGAGGGCGCACCGGCGGTTTCACGGCCTGCTCCGGAGAACATCGGGCAGAGCGGCTCCGAATCGGATTCCGCTGCGGAAACGGAAGATGATCCTGCACAGGCACCGCAGGACGATACACAGGAACAGCCTGACGGCATACCGGAAGATGAAACCGAATCATAAGGTATCTCCGATGGATTCAGAATAGGGCGCTGCCGCATTCCCTGCTTCCTTTCGCCTGTTCGGCTTTCATCATTCTGCACCTTGCCGAAATTGCATCTGAATATGAAAAAAGGACGCTGATTTTCTTGGTCAGCGTCCTTTTTGTATCCGTAAAGGCGGCAGCGTCCCCGTTATGAATCCGCCGGAGGCACTTTTTTCCGCTCCCGCAGCATGAGCGCGAGTGTGATGGCTGCGGCGATGGCGGTCGGAATCAGGAGCACGATAAACTGCACAGTATCCGGCATAAATGTTTCCGGATCCCCGATGCTGTTTACCAGCAGCAAAACGCCGAGTGCTGCACCGCCGTTGTTGTTCATCGAATGGTACACCGCAGCGGGATAGACAGAATCGGTACGCTTGGTCAGCCACATCAGAATTGCGCCGGACAGAATGCAGCTGATGGACATCAGAAGGATGCCGACATAGGGGTATCCGGGGTAATCCTTGCCGAAGTTATGCCCCTCCACGGTCAGCGGTGCATGCCAGACGCCCCAGAGGATTCCGCCGGCGAGCACCGTTCCGACAGTACCGAGCAGCGGCTCCATTTTCTGATTCATATAGGCGCGCCAGCCGAATTCCTCACCGATGGTATTGAACGCGCCGATCGGTCCGGTGCCAAGCACGGAGAGCACGACGGCCAGCCCCTCTGCAAAGGTCATGCGTTCGCGGATTTCCGCCCAGTTCCAGTAACCGTAAACGCAGTTGAAGAGCACGATGCTGAGGACACTGAGCAGTGGGCGCAGCAGCCATGCCGCAAGGTAATATTTCCAATGTCTTTTCAGCCGCAGATGCAGCTTCATATCGGAAAAGCCCTCTCTGGTAATCAGGCGCGTCAGCAGATTCGCAAGCGCCGGTGCATAGAGCGTCGGAATGGCGAACAGTGCATAGTGATTGGTCGTGAACCATTCTTCATAGCCGACCGTTTTGTTCAGGATGATCCACGGGATCCATGCAAGCCCGAAGGCGAACAGCAGATATATTACAAGCCGCTTTGCGCAGAGCTTTTTCTCATTTGACATATTCCGCCGCTCCTTTCATAAAGAGTTTGCAGGAAATGCGGTAAGAGAGCAGATACAGCCCGACAGCAGCAAGCGGGAATGCACCGAAAATCACGGAAATGATGCCGTTCAGCTCCCCTTTCAGCAGCTGATCGAGGAAATCTGTCACCATTCTGACATAGCTGTCCCAGCCGCCGGGCAGCGGGCCGAACAGCAGATAAACGAGCAGAATGACGACCAGTACCAAAAGCGCAATGCACCGTGCATAGGCGCTGTTTTTGACACCGAACCGCACCATGAACGGAATGTTCCACGCATTGACGAAGATCTGGAGAAAGAATACGATCACATACAGATTTGTAAAGCCCGTGAGCTCTGCACCGGTCACCTGATACACCAGCATTTGCAGCAGCGCATCCATATAGTACATGGAAACAAAGTACAGCCCGAGCACCATGAACAGCACCACATATTTCATGTAAAGCTGTCCGCGGTATCCCTGCGGGTGCGAGGCGGTAAAATACGCCCATTTCTTTGATTCGTCCATGCTGAATATGATACTCGTCAGAAGCGCAAGCAGGATCATGCCGAGCAGCATCATGAACAGGCGTGTCACCGTTCCGATGTTTCCGCTCAGGACGTTCAGCGCATTTTGCAGCGAATGCGCATCCCCGGCCACGGAAATCACAGTGACAAAGGCGAGCATGACCGGAATCAGAACGGCGCCGAGCAGAATCAGCCGGTTCTGCCGCAGTTCCTTATAAAGCAGACCTGTCATGTTTCCACGCTCCTTTCAGGTTGCTGCGGATCACAAGATACAGCAGCACATAGAGCACGACTGTCAGCGGAATTGTCAGCGGAAGCAGATGCTTTGCGGTTTCAATGAACTGCGCCCCGTGTCCCATCGTCATCAGATTTACAAGATCGATCAATTTGATGCTGTCCGGACTGGTTCCCAGCTTTTTTTCAAACTGAGAAACAGCTTCCTGCAATGCAGGGCTTACCGTTCCGTCCGGCGATGCGAAATGCGACATTTTCCTTGCAGCCAGCAGACCGACCACCACACCTGCACCGATTATGCCTGAAACATACTTCGTGTTCTGTAAAGCATACGTTTTCATATCTCTTGCGCGAAGAACAAGTGCATACTGCACTAGAATCACGAGCAGACTGATATCCAGAATCACCAGCAGGATCAGAACCGCATAAAGGCTGAATTGCCAGTTGACCATCCGCAGGGCAAATGCAAGCCCGAACACAGACAGCAGAAATCCGACTGCCTGCATCATGACCAGCAGAATCATCCGGGCTGCGGCACGCTCGTTCGGCGTGACCGGCAGCGCGTAGGAATATCGGAGCCAGTTTGCCTGAATGTCCTTTTTATGCATGCCGTTATCACTTCCGGCAGCCGCAATCGGGCCGTAGGCAGCAAACGAGATCGCCAGAATCGAGATTGTCGTCCGGACAGCAGTCAGCTCATCGGTATCGAGCGATTTCAGATTGCCGAACCGCATACTCATCTCAAACAGAACATAAACGAGCATCATTCCCAGCAGGGCAGCCCAGCTGGAAAGATAGAATTTTCTGCTGAGCTTCCATTCCCGCCAGAGCAGCGCCTTCATCCGTTCCGTGCGCATTATGACCACTCCTTCTTTTTCCGGTTGACATAGTAGACCATGATCTCGTCCAGCGCAGCGGGGTCAATGACGAGGCCGCTGTATTTGCGGGCAGCAGCGGCGCGGTCGGAAACCATCGCCTCTGCGCCGAAATCGGTCAGGCGCGTGCTGACAAGGTCGGCGGGATCGAGGTCTTTATAGTCCGACTTCGTGCATTTGATGATGCCGTGCGAAGCGAGCACATCGTCCTTGTAGCCCGACAGCAGAATCTTTCCGCGGTCGATAAAAGTCACGCTGTCCGCGATTTTTTCCAGATCGGATGTAATATGCGAGGACATCAGGATGCTGTGTCCCTCGTCCTGCAAATATTCCAGGAACATGTCCAGAATCTCATTGCGGATGACCGGGTCAAGGCCGGTCGTCGCCTCATCCATAATCAGAAGATCTGCCCCGTGCGAGAGCGCGCAGGCAATTTGCAGCTTCATTTTCATACCCTTGGAAAACTGCCCGATCTTCTTTTTCTGCGGCAGCTGGAACCGATCCAGATTCTGCTGATAGGCTGCGTCATCCCAGCGCGGATACAGCCCCTTGAAGATGCGCCCCATATCGGCTGCGGTGAACAGATCATGAAACGGCATCTCGTCGAACACGACGGCGATGCGCTCCTTGATCGCCTGCTCGTCCTTGATGTGATCCATGCCGAGGATGCTGACGGTACCGGCATTCAGCGGGATGATATTGAGGATGCCGTGAATGGTCGTGGTCTTGCCCGCGCCGTTCTGCCCGATAAAGCCCATGATGCTGCCTTTCGGAACATCAAAGCTGATATTGTCGAGCGTGAAACCGTCATATTTCTTGGTTACGCCTTTGATTTCGATTGCATTTGTGTAATCGCTCATAACTCGTCGCCTCCGTACACGAGTTCCAGAATCTCCTGCATTTCCGCAAGCGGGATGCCGCACTGTCTGGCTTTGCCGGCGGCCTCGGACAGCAGGGACTCAATGTTCTTGAACTGTTCCTCGCGGAAAAGCTCCATATTCTGCGCCTTGACGAACGAGCCCTTTCCGGTGTAGGATTCGATAAATCCGTCCCGTTCCAGCTCCTCGTAGGCGCGCTTTGTAGTGATGACGCTGATCCGCAGCTGCATGGCGAGATTCCGCATCGAGGGCAGGGCGTCCCCCTCCCTGAGCGTCCCGTCCATAATCATCGTTTTGATCTGGCTGACGATCTGGGTATAAATCGGTTCGCCGGATGCGTTGCTGATAATAATATCCATTCGGTGTGCACTCCTTATGGTTCGGCAGGCTGCAAAGCGGTTCCGGATCCGCTTCTCCGCCTAATATGTATATATACGATATACACATTATATCACCTTATACACATTTTGTCAAGGGGAAAACAAAAAATTTTTCCGGGGAACTTGCAAAGGCGTGAAAATGCGCGCATTTGCTTTATAAGCAAAATGTGCTGTGTGCGGGTGTGCTTTGATGCATACTCTTTTGATCGTTATGTCCTGCGTTCATTTTCGCTGGGCGCGGGGCGCGATTCCTGAGAGGAAACCACAAGGGAGGAGCGGGCTCCCCGTTGTTTTGCCCAAATTCATTCCGGCATTTTTGTATACAATTCCTACGAATAAATATGCTATAATAAAGCTATACAAAACCGAGGAGGGATCCTGCATGAAAACCCTGCTGAAAAACGGTACCGTTCTGAATGTCTTTACCGGCGAGCTGGTGCGCGAAAATGTTCTGCTCGCGGATGACATCGTTCTCGGTACCGGCGATTATACCGACGCTGATGCCGATACTGTCCGCGACGTCACCGGCTGTATTCTCTGCCCCGGCCTGATCGACGGGCATATCCACATCGAAAGCACGATGCTGACCCCCGGTGAGCTGGCGCGTACCGTTCTGCCGCACGGCACCACCGCAATCGTCGCAGATCCGCACGAAATCGCAAATGTCTGCGGCACGCGCGGCATTGACTTCATGCTGGAAATGAGCGGGAATCTGCCGCTGCATGTCTATCTGACGGCGCCGTCCTGCGTCCCCGCAATGCCGCTGGACGAATCGGGGGCGTCGCTTTCCGCGGCAGAGCTCGCGCCGTATTTTTCGCATCCGCGGGTTGTCGGCCTTGCGGAGATGATGAACTATCCCGGTGTGCTCGCGGGCGCGGATTATGTCATGGACAAGCTGAAAGCGGCCAAAGCGGCGGACAAGGTGATCGACGGGCACGCACCGCTCCTGACCGGGCGTGATCTTGACCGCTATATCGCAGCGGGTATCCAGAGCGACCACGAATGCTCCACTGCCGCAGAGGGCCTGGAGCGTGTGCGCAAGGGGCAGTGGCTGATGATCCGGCAGGGAACCGCGGCGCGGAATCTGGAGGCGCTGCTCCCGCTGTTTGCGGAGCCGTACTGCCGCCGCTGCCTGCTCGTCACGGATGACCGTCACCCCGCGGATCTGCTCGCGGATGGCCACATCGATAACATTATCCGGCTGGCGGTGAAAACGGGAAAATCTGCCGTCACCTGCATTCAGATGGCGACGATCCAGGCGGCGCAGTGCTTCCGGTTACAGCGTGTCGGTGCGATTGCGCCGGGTTACCGCGCGGATATTCTTGTGCTGACCAATCTTGACAGTATGGCGGTGCGGGACGTGTACAGCAGCGGTGTGTGCGTCGTGGAAAACGGCGTATGCAAGCCGTTTTCCGTCCCGGATTTCCGTGCGGAAAAATGGGCGCCGGTGCTGCATTCGTTCCATATGGATGCGCTTTCGCCGGATGATTTCCGGATTGCGCCGCAGGGCGACAAATGCCGCGTGATCGGCGTGATCCCAGGGCAGCTTCTGACGGAGGAACGCATCGAAGCGCTCGATTTTACGAAGAATAACGGGATTGACACCGCGCGGGATATTCTGAAGCTCGCGGTGATTGAACGCCACCGCGGCACCGGCCACAGAGGGCTCGGCTATATCAGCGGCATCGGGCTCAAACGCGGTGCAATCGCTGCATCGGTGTCGCATGATGCGCATAATCTCATTGTGATCGGCACAAATGATGCGGATATGGCGGCTGCGGCCAACCGGATCCGGGCATGCGGCGGCGGGTGTGCGGCGGCCGCGGACGGACAGATTCTGGCGGAATTGCCGCTGCCGGTCGCGGGACTGATGAGCGATGCGGATGCGGAAACCGTCGCGGCGCAGAACCGCGCGCTGAATGAAGCTGTGCGGGCGCTCGGCGTGCCGGAGAACATTTCGCCGTTCATGAATATGGCGTTTGTTTCGCTGACGGTGATTCCCGCAATCAAAATGACAACGTTCGGGCTTGCGGATGTGCAGACGCAGACGCTGCTGCCGCTCTTTTGCTGAAATACGGAGGCAGCATCTGAAACCGTATACCGGAAAACAGGACTTCACGGAATTCTTCACATATCTGGATGCGCAGGCAGGCGAACAGAAATATCGGCCTGCCGCGCTGGCACGCGGAATGAAATAAAAAAGAAAAGCATCGGAAACGAATCAACGCTTTCGATGCTTTTCTCGGCAGGTGGGTAGTGGGATTCGAACCCACGATCTTCGGATCCACAATCCGACGCTTTAACCAGCTAAGCCATACCCACCATATTCAATTTTTACTGCACATGCAGCGCAGTGACGCGCCTTAAAGGATTCGAACCTTTGACTTACTGCTTAGAAGGCAGTTACTCTATCCAGCTGAGTTAAAGGCGCAGACGTCACAGTAATGTGACAAAAGCGAGTGATGGGAATCGAACCCACGTAACCAGCTTGGAAGGCTGGAATTCTACCATTGAACTACACTCGCATCGGCATAGCCAGTGCGGTCAGTTCGGTTTCGTACCGGCACTGCAAGAGATATTATAGCACATAAAGACGGATTTGTCAAGAGGAAATTGCGGATTTTTTTCGATTGCTGAAACCGGATTGACAGCACCCGTCTTTTTTGATATAATGGTGACAAAGAACGGAAAGGCAGGATGCGGAAATGAACGAAGCTGCGGCGATCATCGGCAATGTCACAACGGACGCGCATTTTCATATGCTGTACGCGGATGCGGATTATTTTCACTATTTCGGCGACGATGTGATTTATTCGATCCTGCGGACAGTGCATGAGGCGGATACGGAGCGCCTGCTGGCGCTTTCGGCCGGACTGCGTGACGGCCAGACTGAGCACACAGCCCTCAGAATGCGCGGAAATACCGCAGGCTGGCGCTGGATGCTCGCGGCGGTGACTGCGCACGGCGACGGTGAGCAGCGGCAGTTCCGGCTGCGCATCACGGATGCGGGCGGGATGCAGCAGGCACTCCTGGAACTGGCTGCGAAAAATACGGAATACCGCTTTTATCTGAACCTGATGCGCGACCTCTCGTTCAGCTACTCGTTTCAGACGCAGCACATCCGGCTGACGGCCTTTGACGTCTGCCGCGAGAATGTAATCGCGGACATGCGTCTTGCGGACTGGAAGCAGCAGGCGATTGCGGGCGGCATGGTGGCCGAGCGGGATATCCCGAAATTTGAAAAGCTCTGCGCCGATATCGAATCCGGTGCGGTTCGCTTTCAGTGTGAGCTGGAAACAAGCGTCTGCTCCCTGGGCAAACGGACGGAATACTGTGCGTTCCGGGGCGTGACCTGTTCGGACGCGCCCGGACAGCGCCGCGTGCTCGGTACGGTGGGATTCCTGCACGCGAAATATAAAAGCAAGGAGCCGGGCTGGCTGATTGAAACCACGCGCGATTCCGCAACCGGTCTGCTGAACAAAAACGCGATCACCGCACATGCCAAGGCCGTGCTTGCGGTACAGCCGCAGGATACGGTCAGCCTTGTGCTGCTGACCATCGACGGCTTCCGTGAAATCAACGACCGCTTCGGACACCTGTTCGGGGATGAGGTGCTGTTCACGCTCTCGCATATTCTAAAAACGGAAATCGGGACGCGCGGCACCGCGGGACGCATCGGCGGCAGCATGTTTCTGCTCGTGCTGGAGCATATTGCGAACGAAACGGATCTCCGCAGCATTCTGCGTGCAATCCGTACAAAATTTGAATGGGCTGCGGATGCCGATGCAGCGCAGAAGGGGCCTTTGCATGTGACATGTTCTATGGGTGCCGCCTGTTATCCGGCGGATGCCAAAACCTACGAGGATCTGTTCCGGCAGGCGGATAAGGCGCTGTATATCGCAAAGGAAAAAGGCCGCAACCGCTATATCATCTACGACGTGAAGAAGCACGGCGCGGTTGAGGTCAGCCGGACGCGGGAAATGTCGGATCTTTATGCGGCGGCGCCTGCCCGGACGAATGCGGGCTTCACCGCGGAGCTGGTGCGCAGCCTGCTGCATGAGAAGCAGGAGATTCTGCCGCTGCTCCAGCGGATCGGGCCGCAGTTCGGGCTGGACGGCATCCAGATTTTCACTGCGCCGGATTATAAGGCCGCGTACAGCTGGGGGCATCCCGTCGCGGGCGCCGCGGCGCTGCTGACCGCAGAGCCGTTTTTGCAGCATTATACGGAGGATCATATCTGCGTCATTGACAATGCGAATGCGCTGGAAGGGATTGCCGACGACGTCTATCACTGGATGACGGCGGAAAATCTGCTCGGTGCGGTGCTGTATCTTGCAGAGCGGGACGGCAGACCGTCTGCGGTGATCTCGTTCGGGCTGTTCGGACATTTCCGGAAGTGGAGCACGCCGGATACCGGCCTGCTGACGGTGATCGGCAGTGCGCTTTCGTCGCTGCTGTAAGCGTTGGCTGTGGATACCGGAAATACCGCTTGATTCACAAACTGAGGGGACGCCCTGCAACAGAGGGTGTCCCCTTTTCTGATTTGCCCGTCAGAAACACGGCTGTTATTTCAGCTTCTCCTGCCAGTTCTCCTGAATGCAGCCGTCCCGGCGGACAGCCTCCACCGAGCAGCACATCGCATCAAATGCAGCAGCTGTGCCGTGAGCCGTCGCCTTGTAATTGGCCGAGCGATCTCTGCGGATGCCGATGCGCGCAGCCTCTTCGGCAGCGTCAATGTTTGCACCGAGGAACAGGAACTCCCAGCCTTTTTCCTGTGCCGCACAGATCATCTTCTTGACGTCGGCATAGCTGAACTCGGTGCTGGAATTCTCCTGACCGTCCGTCGTGATGATGAACAGCGTGTGTGCCGGAACATCCTCCGGGCGCGCATATTTGTGGATCATCTCAATCTGCCTGATGGCCGCGCCGACAGCGTCCAGCAGTGCCGTACAGCCGCCGACACAGTAATCCCGGTCGGTCATTGCGGGCACCTGCGCAAGCGGCAGACGGTCGTGCAGCACCTCATGCTTCGTATCGAACAGCACCGTCGTCACAAACGCTGCGCCGTCCTGTTTTTTCTGCTTTTCGATCATCGAATTGAAGCCGCCGATCGTATCGGGCTCCAGTCCGCTCATCGAGCCGCTGCGGTCGAGAATAAAGACCATTTCCGTTGTGTTGTTTTTCATGTGAATTCCTCCTTTGGTTTGCGGGCGGATTGTTTTCTGTATCCTTATCATACCACAAATCAAAAGGGAAATGGTCAACCGGCAGGCGACATTTTATTCCGTGCCGAGCAGAGGCTGATCGTACCGGTACAGCGCGGCATTGATTTTGTCCACGTCATAGATTTTCTCAGTGATGTGATATTCCACGATGATATCAAAGATGCTGCTGTGCGAGAGCGAGAACCCAGCTGTCCGCAGCAGCGCGTTCGTATCGTCCGGATTCAGCCGCAGTGCAAGTGCAAACGCAAGGACGGTTTCCTTCTTCGGGCGGTAATCCGGATTGGAGCGAATTTTGGAGAAATGCTGCCGCGAAACATTCGCTTTTTTGTAGCACTCCGCGTCCTTCATGCCGGATTCGTCGATCAGGCGCAGGAGCATCTGAGAAAAGCCCTCATCGAGCTGTTTGATGCGCTCTTCCAGCGGTACGGCTGCCTCACAGGCCATGATCGAGGCCGCAGCAGGCGCAGATTCAAGGTGAAAGTCATCCCGTGCGGTCTTTCTGCGGAATGCCTGTCCGAACCAGTTCTTTGCGGGCCGGGAAGCATTGTCATACGGCGCCGGCTCCAGCGTCTGTTTCAGATAGTGCTCCAGTCCGGCGAACTGCTCTGCATGATTGCCGTAGCTGCGCCAGTCAAAGGTGATCAGATAAACGTCCAGCTTCGCAAGCTGCGGATGCGCAAGGATCGCCTGCACGGCTGTTTCCTGCGCAATCTCCCGCGGAAAGCCGTAGATGCCGGAGTCGATCAGGCCGATGCCGATTTTTCTGCACCCGAGCCGGACGGCTTCGTCCAGGCTGTGCTGATAGCATTCTGCAAGCAGCTCTGTTTCCCGGTGTTGCCCGTCCTGCCAGAACGGCGCTGCCGTGACAATCAGCGTTCTGCATTGCAGCCCGGAAAGCTGATCGTTCCGGTCAAGGCTTTTGGCCTGTCCGGTTTCGCAGCCGCCGAGTCCTTTCAGGGCTTCGCGCAGGGGGGAACCCGCAGCACTGCCGCATGCGCCGAACACGCTGCCTCCGGCTTGCAGGGTTTCATCCGCCGCCAGCACGGCCGCATCACACGGGAACCGTGTCAGATCCGTATATAACAGCTTCAAAGACATCGTATACACCTCCGTGATTCTGATAATTCCATTGTATCATATTCCGCAGCATCCGTCAAGCCGCGGCGTGCAGAGCACGCCGCCATATCCCTACGGGTAAATTGAACGATGCTCTCCCAGCATTCGCCCGATACGCCGCTATTCGCGGCTTCAGTTATGCTGCTTCTCCCAGCCTGATAGAACGCGGCACAAGAGAGGAGAGGAATAAGGAAAGAGAGTCTGAGAGGAAACCTTAAGGGAGGGGAGAGAATAAGCCGCTGGCGGCGCATCTCTCTCCTCCCTTGTGGTTTCCTCTCAGGATTCGCGCCCCGCGCCCAGCGAAAATGAACGCAGGACAAACGATAAAGGAATGATGCATAAAGTTTTTAATAAGCCCCCGTTTAACATTATTGAGAGATCAAAACTTCACTTTTCCCAACGAAACGGGGAACAGAAAACCCCGCTGCTGCCGCCGGACACCAATCATTTTTTGCATGGCCGTATCATAAACAAATGCGAACGGAAATGCCCGCTCCCCTGTAAAAAAATATTGCGCAGGTGCTTGCAGATATATTGACTTTTTTTCACTGATGTTGTAAAATAATAATGATAGGTCGGATGACCTGAAACGAACTATATTTTTATGCCGGAGGGTACTGCATATGGATATTTACAATGGCTGGCTGATCGTCAACAGCTACTACAACCCCGCGAAGTTCAATTCGCTTTACAGAGTGCTGGAGGAATCCGCCGAAAAGGCCGGGCTGCACTTCTCCAAATGGACATCCGAAGCGCGTCCGACCGTCGTCGGCGCTGCCGCCAAGGAGCCGAAGCCGAGCTTTGTGCTGTTCTGGGATAAGGACATCCAGCTGGCAAAGGCCATGGAGCTTTCCGGGCTTCGCCTGTTCAACAGCGCAGAGAGCATTGCGCTGGCAGACGACAAGATGGAAACAGCCCTGAAACTGGCTGCTGCCGGGCTCCCGATTCCGGACACGATTCCCGCCCCGACCTGCTTCCCCGGCTGCCGCCGCAATCCGGCTTCCGCAGAGCAGGCTGCGCGCATCCTCGGCTGGCCGCTCGTCATCAAGGAGAACAAAGGCAGCTTCGGCGCACAGGTCTATCTTGCAAACAACAAGGACGAGGCCGCAAAAATCCTCGCGCATATCGGGGAGCATGACTGCCTGTTCCAGCGCTTTATCAAGATCAGCTCCGGCCGTGATCTCCGCGTGACGGTCGTCGGCGGCAAGGCCATCTGCGCCATGGAGCGTCAGTCCGCCTCCACCCAGGAATTCCGCTCCAACATCGGCGCGGGCGGAACGGCCTCGGCAAAGGCACTGACCCCGCTGGAGGAAAAGCTCGCCGTCGATGCGGCAAACGCACTCGGCCTCGATTTCGCAGGCGTGGATATTCTCTACGGACGGGACGAAAACGAGCGCTATATCTGCGAGGTCAATTCCAATCCGCAGCTTCAGAGCACGATCGACACCTGCGGCATCAATCCCGCCACGAATATCATGTGGCATATCCGCAGCCAGATCAAGGTCGGCGCAGAATGAGCAGAAAAACAGGGCTTCTGCTTTATACGCCGAAGGATGCCGAACGCAACCGCTGGTTTATTGAGCAGCTTTGTGCATATGCAGAGGCGGAGGGACTATCTCTCCGCCTCTGTCTTGTTGAGAACGGCAATCCGTTCGTTCCGTTCCGGCAGCATCCGGAGGCTGCATTTCTCATCAACCGCAGCCGGTTCGGCGGAATCAGCGATTATGCAGAAAACAGGCTGCATATCCCCTGCTTCAACAGTAGATATGTCACCGGCATTACCAATTTCAAATACATGACCTACCTTGAACTGCACTGCGATCACGGCGTTCCGATGGCGAAGACCCAGCAGATCAGCATGCACAAGCCGCTGCCGGAGCTGACCTATCCGCTGGTCGCAAAGCCGCAGAACGGTCACGGCGGTGAAGGCGTGGCATGGATTGAAAATGCAGAACAGCTCGAAGCATACCGTGCAGAATTCAATGCGGCGCATCTGGAGCCGACATATCCGTTTCTGGTGCAGGAGCCGGTTGTTCCGGGCTGGGATGTGCGTGTTTATGTGCTTTCCGGGGAGATTTATGCGGCGGTTCTGCGCACTTCGGCGGTGGATTTCCGCAGCAATTTTTCGCTGGGCGGACATGCGGAAGTTATTGAGCCGGACGCGGAAATGCGTGAACTGGTCGCGCAGGTGCAGCGCATCATGCCGCTGGATTTCGCGGGCGTGGATATTCTGAAGCGCAGCGACGGCAGCTATCTGCTCGGGGAGATTGAGGACGCGGTCGGCTGCCGGATGCTCTATCAGCTGACGGACAAGGATCCTGCGCGGGACTTTATCCGGGCAGTCGCACAGGCACTCAGAAGCCGGTAAAGCGGATACTTTTTTAAAGCCCCGATCAGCCGCGCGCCCCTCCCCCGCACTTCTATTGACAAAACAGCGCATCGGCTGTATCATAAGAAAAAAACAGAAAAAGGAGCACGGTATGTTTGCGTTATCCTTCGGGCACGGCAGTTTCAATTATCCGGCATCCGAGCAGTTTATCACCCTTGTCATTGCGCCGAAAACCGGATATTCGTCGGCGGATGACTTTCTGACCAAAGCATTCGCGTTTCTCAATACCGACGACGATTTCCGCGATGACTGGGACGAAATCCGCCAGAGGAGATGCGATACGCCTGCATCGTCAGAGGACATCAGCGAATTGCAGGCGCGTTTCGCCGCGATGAATGAGAAAATCTCCGTGCTGCATGATCCGGTTCTCTCCGCCGTGCATCTCGTCCGGCCGCAGTGGAACGAGGTCTATATGCTGCTCGAAACCGCATCGGAATACATATTCTATCTCTGGGGCACGACCGCATAAGCGGCTGCCCGCACATATGATCGGAGGCTGCAATGCGATACAAGCCGCAAATCATCACAGACAAAACAGGCCGTCCCGTCACGCTCCGGAGCGCCGAACCTTCAGACGCGCAGGATCTGCTGCGGTATCTGAAAGCCACTGCGGCCGAAACACCGTATCTCGTCCGGGAGGCGGAGGAGATCACGCTCAGCCTTGAACAGGAGGAACGCTTTATCACAGAAAAGCGCGATGCCGAACGCGAACTCCTGCTGATTGCCGTTTCGGACGGGCAGCACATCGGAAACTGCGCACTGATGGAGATTTCCGGCTGCCGCAGATGCCATCACCGCTGCGGCATCGCAATCGCACTGTATCAGTCACACTGCGGCAGAGGCATCGGCCGCGCCATGCTGGAAGCCGTGCTGCAAACAGCAAAACAGCTCGGCTACGAACAGGCCGAGCTGGAGGTCATCGCGGACAACGAACATGCGATTGCGCTGTACGAATCGCTTGGGTTCGTGAAATACGGCAGAATGCCTGACAACGTCCGGTATGCAGACGGCAGCCATGCGGACGCATACTGGATGATGAAAAAGCTGTAACAGGATATGCAAAAAGCCCGGAAGCACAGTGCCTCCGGGCTTTCATACTGCTGTTTTATCACTGCATCAGCCGATCTTCTCGCTGTAATGCGTCAGCTGCTCCTCCGGCAGATCGAACTCGATGGTGTCGTTGGAGTAGTAGCGGTACGGCGTGTAGATGAGCTTCATCTCATCCCACTTCGTCGGCGCGTAGATATACACATAGCCTTTGACGGTTTCGCCCGGCTTGACCTCCTGGTTGAAGCTCTTGAGGTCGGAGCCGATCTTGGAGTAATACTTGCGCGCAACGACAGCCGCGGAAACATCGCGGACAGGATTGACAGTGAGTTCGCCGTCAATCTTCATCTTGAAGTGCGTCAGCGTCTGGCAGTCGATTTTCTTGTCGGTGTTGTTCACAACGGTCATCTCGCAGAGAATGACGCGGTATTCCACCTTGTTGACATCATCAATCTCGATGGCGCGGTCAAGCGTGACCGTCAACTTGTTGTCGTAATTGACGGTTTCACCGATCTTTGCAGTCTGCTCGCTGCCAGGAATGTCCTCGTTGATCGGGTTTTCCGGCACCTCCGGCGTATAGACGCTCTCATAGGCTTCCTCTTCAGCCTTCGGCGCGGGATTGCTTTTGCAGCCGGTCATCGAAAACGCGGCAGTACATGTAAGTGCAGCTGCAAACACCATCGCAGCATACTGACGGATCTGTTTCATTGGTATCATTCCTCCGGTTTTATATTCGCATCATGTCCCTCTCGATGCATACTTTTATATTATAGCACAGTTTTTCAAAAAAAGCAAGTGCAGCATGCAGGAAATTCCGCGGCAGATCACACAGCATGCTGCTCCTGCGCGGCGAGCCAGCCTGTGAGTCCCGCAAACAGCGTAAACGCGACCTGTTTCTGATAACCGGGATCAGTTAGTCGGGCAGCCTCCTCCGGGTTGGACAGAAAGCCGCATTCTGCCATGACCGTCGGGTGCTTGCAATAATAACAGAGAAACAGCTCCTTGCCGCAGCGCTTGATCTCCCGGGTGTTGTCCGGCTGGAGCTGCTCCCGGAACGCCGCCTGGAGTGCCTCTGCCAGCGATTCGCTGCGGTCATTGGTATCGGCATAAAACATCTGTGCGCCGCTGAACTTCGGATCGGTAAACTGGTTCTGGTGGACGGACAGACAGACCGCGTTTTCCGGCTCGTTCATCATCGCAAGGCGATTGTCCATGTCGGAGCTTTTCTGTGCGGCAATCCCCTCCACGCCTTTATCATGCACGGAGCGGTCGGTGTCCCGTGTCACGCGCACCTCGTAACCGGAGAGCGTCAGCAGCTCGCGGAGCTCCAGCATCACCGCCAGATTGATGCCCTTTTCCGGCACGCCGTCTGCGGTGGAGCATCCGCCGTCTATGCCGCCGTGCCCGGCATCCAATACGATGACCGGCGTCTGTTCTGCGGCGGTTTTCCGGGCGAAGGGCATTTCCGGTGTCTGCATCATAATCCGGTGAATCCCCGCGATGCTGACCGTCAGCATCAGAAACAGAAACGCGCTTTTCCGGACGATCCGCTTTGTCACTGTGTTCATAGCATCACCTCTTGGA
>JAEEIA010000063.1 GCA_016281125.1 Oscillospiraceae bacterium
CCACGCCGACAATGACATAAGGCAAGACCTTTTTTGCCGTTCCCGCAACCTGCTCCCATGCGTATTTCAGACGGTCGCGCTTTGTCAGCTCGTTTTGCGGAGTGTCAATACTCTTGCCGTTCCGGATAAAGTCCTCGACCTGATCTTCCAGATGCAGCTTTTCAATCAGTGTACCGCCGGCAACCGCAATCACAAGTCCGACAATCACATAGATCACAGCGACCTTCCAGCCGAATATGCTCATCAGCAGAACGAGTGAACCCAAGTCCACCATCGGCGATGAGATCAAAAACGAGAACGTCACGCCAAGCGGAAGTCCTGCGCTTGTAAAGCCCATAAACAGCGGTATTGAAGAACAGGAGCAGAATGGCGTAACAGTTCCGAGCAAAGCGGCGATACAGTTCGCGCCGATCCCGTGAAATCGTCCGAGAATCTTTTTTGTCCGTTCGGGCGGGAAATAGCTCTGGATAAACGTGATCACAAAAATCAGAAAGCCGAGCAGCAGCATTATTTTGATCGTGTCATAGATGAAAAATTGCAGACTGCCGCCGAGCTTGCTTTCGGTATCAAGACCGCAGGCATTCAACAGGGAACCGATCAGCCTGTTCAGCCATTTCATGCCGAATACCTCGTCCTGAATAAATTCCCACACGCTTAGTTCTCCTCTCCGAGCATTTCTGTCAGTATCTCTGACGCCGTCCTGACCATTTCAGGACACAACGTACCGAACAGGCCGTTTGCCCTTGCATAGGTTCTGCCTTCCTCTGTCCGGAGATCGCAGCCGAGGATATCGCGGCAAATGTATGAACCCTTGCGCTTTGCAAATTCATCAAGGAATCGCACTGCCATTGCGCCGCCTTTTGTGCGGCTCTCGGTATCAAGAATGTCAAACTGACCGTATTTCATACCCAGAACCATCAGCGCACCGGTGCACGCGCCGCAGACTTCACCTTTGTTCATGCCGCCGCCGAAGCAGGCGCCGATCTGAAGGGCCTGCTTTTCGGTTATGCCGAACTGTTCCGCAAATGCGGCAAATACCGCCTGTGAGCACATATACCCTTTCTCAAAATACTGTACCGCTTTCATAACATGATCCATTTTCTTTTCCTCCGATAGTTATATTTAGATGTGTCTATTTGTTTGCGATAGTTTAAGCCGTATCGGAATACGGCTTATTTATTACAGCATTGACAACCGGTTTCGGTCACTGCCGTGATCTCTTTCAGGCAGTCCATAGCAACTTTTGCGCCCTCTGCTGAAATCGAGTAGTGCATCCACTTTCCCTCTTTTCTGCCGAGCACCAGTCCGCTGTCGCAGAGAATCTTCATGTGGTGGGAGAGTGTCGGCTGACTCAGGTGAAGCTCCTCAAGAAGGTGACAGGCACATAACTCGCCGTTTTGCAGAATTCTGATTATCTGCACTCTGTTTTCATCGCACAGGGCTTTGAATATCACTGTGATCTGCTTGTTTGAAAGCGCCATGTCCTCACCTCACATTGAAGATTTTCTATATTATAGCACATATATTGAGAAATGTCAATATGTTTTCTGAAATTTGTGAAGGAACGGTACATCCGCAAATGAATCAACCGAAAACCGCCGCCTGTTTTGACGCAGACGGCGGTGTGTTTCAGGTGTCCAATCAGACAGATTTTATCATCTTATGACTTCTCCGCTGTGCAGCGCGATCAACTGATCCCCCATGATCTCCTTCATCATCTCAAATGCAGGAATTCCGGTACAGTGTCCGCTATAAAAGACAGTATCAAACTGTGATAGTTCCTGCGCTGTCTGAATAATGACCGCCTGTTCTTCTTCGGTATGCTCTCCGTCCTTCTTCATCATGTGAAATCCGGTGATCACATAATCGGGCGCGTTCCCGAAAATCTCCTTGTACCGGTCAAGGATATTGAGAATGCCGTTATGTGCACAGCCGGACAGCAGCCAGCGTTTCCCGTTCTGTTGAATTACAAGACATTGCTCATGTGCGAAATCATCAGGGATCTGCTCGCCGTTCATCATTCGGGAGAGCCTGCGGTTGCCTTGCGGATAGCAACGTCTGCCTGTGATGCCGCTGAACAGGAACAGTTCATCGTCAAGCTGCAAATCGCCGTCAATCAGCCGCACATTCGGCAGGTCAAGGATTGCCTGATCTATGCCGATATAGCGCTCACCGTTGTAGTGCGGCTCGGCGGCTTTCCTCTGCATGATGATCTGTGCGGTGCGGTTGATCTGCGAAAACGGCAGAATCCCGCCGGAATGGTCATAGTGTCCGTGACTGAGTATCACCGTATTAACTGCGGCCAGATCAATGCCGAGCACTTCCGCGTTTTTCACAATCGCATCGGTCTGTCCTGTATCTAGCAGGAGCCTGTGCTGTTTGGTTTCAATATACAGCGAAAGACCATGCTCTGCGATACATTTTTCATGCCCGCAGGAGTTTTCTACAAGCGTGATGATCTTCATCGGCGCTTACCTCGTCGGCGGATTTTCTTCAAGATATCTGTCCAGAATCTCGGCGGCTGTTCTGACGAACTTCGCGCAAGGTCTGACTTTGTAGTATTGCTCGGTGCGTTTTTCGGGTGTCGGTGTGCTTGTGACCGCCAGTCCTTTCAAAAGGTCACGGCAGATGATCGTTTCATGTGCCTTGCGGAATTCCTCTGCAAGAAACTGAATGCGCTGATAATGCGCAGCTTTCAGCTTGTCGTCAGATTCGGTGCCCTGCCCGTAGAGGATTCCCGCAACCATAAACATGCCGGAGCAGGTGCCGCAGACCTCGCGCATCCGTCCCATTCCGCCGCCGAATGAGGATGAAAGCCGTTTGGCAAGTTCTTCATCCATGCCTGTCACATCTGCAAATGCCGTAAATATTGCTTGTGCGCAGTTCAGTCCTTCCGAAAAGAGCCTGACTGCTTTTTCAGAATGATCGTATTTCATCAGTGTTCCCCGCATTTATGAGTGCCGCAGGCGTGACCTTCGCCGTGACCGTGATGATGATCGCAGGTCGGGTTTTCGTTCTGCACCAGTGTCTGCGCAAGATAAGCTGCAACCGCTTCATCTGCGCTGCCGGCATTTCCGCCGTAAAGCGCAATGTCTGCTTCCTGCATTGCCATTTGCGCACCGCCGCCGATCCCGCCGCAGATCAGCACATCCGCCTCTGCGTTTTTCAGAAATCCGGCAAGCGCGCCGTGTCCTGCGCCGTTCGTGCCGACAACCTGTTCCTTTATGATTTTGCCGTCAGCAACATCGTACAGCTTGAACTGCTCGGTTCTGCCGAAATGCTGAAAGATCTGACCGTTTTCATAGGTAACTGCGATTCTCATGATCGTGCTTCCTTTCCTTGTGATCTCCTCTGAGACCGTGTTATCCAGAGTATAGTTTCCGCCGGAAATGATGATGCGTCTGCCCTCAACCAGAGCCTGTGCAAGCTTTTTTCTTGCGGTGTCATAGATCGCCGTGACCGTTGTTCTTGCCACGTTCATCTCCTGTGCGCATTGTTCCTGCGTCTTTGAATGATAATCGATCAGGCGTATTGTTTCAAACTCGTCAAGCGACAATGTGACCGTATCATTTGCCGCATCCAGATCGGGCGCAAAGCTCCAGTAATCGGGATAACAGCAGATACGGCGTGCTTTCTGCGGCCTTGGCATAGCAGCATCTCCTTTCTGACCTATGTCAATTATAACATATATATCGACTTATGTCAAGTATATTCTTGGCGTTTTCGGATATTGACGGAAATTGCATCATTTGGTATAATTTCTCTAAAGAGGTGATACTGTGCATAAAAATCTTGAACTGTTCCTGACCTTCATGAAGATCGGGGCATTTACCTTCGGCGGCGGATACGCGATGATTCCGCTGATTCAGAAGGAAGTATGCGAAAACAAAAAATGGCTGAATGAAAAGGAGATTTCCGATATCGTTGCAATTTCCGAGTCAACGCCCGGACCGATTGCAATCAACGCGGCGACATTTGTCGGCTATCAGACAGCAGGTTTTTCCGGTGCATGTATGGCAACACTCGGCGTTGTTTTGCCCTCGTTCCTTATTATTTCGCTGATTTCTCTGGTGTTGACACAGTTTCAGAGCGTCAAAGCAGTTCGGTACGCTTTTATGGGTATCAGAGCAGCCGTACTTGCACTGATTCTGAAAGCCATGTGGATGATGTTCAAATCAACAAAGAAAAAAGTCATATCTTACATCATTATGGGAATCTCCCTTGTTCTGACAGCTTTTCTGAAAATAGATGCAGTCTTTGTCATCATCGGCTGCGGCTTGTTCGGTCTGCTGTGGTCGATGCTGCACAGGAAGGAGCAAAACAATGGTACTGATTGAGTTGTTTCTTGCCTTCCTGAAAATCGGGGCGTTTACATTCGGCGGCGGATACGCGATGATTGCTATGATACAGGCGGAAGCGGAGCGTCACGGCTGGCTGACACCGGAAGAACTTGTCGATTTTGTAGCGCTGAGTGAGAGCACGCCTGGGCCGCTTGCCGTTAATATGGCTACATTTGTCGGAATGAGAACCGGCGGTATTCCCGGTGCGATCATCGCAACACTCGGCATCGTTCTGCCGTCTTTTATCATTATACTCATCATCGCAAAGTGTTTTGAGAAGTACAGGAAAAGCAAGGCGGTCGGCGGTATCATGTCAGGCTTGAAGCCTGCGGTGGTCGGTCTGATTGCGGCGGCATTCCTGTCGGTTGCGAGGACTGTGTTCTTTTCGTCAGGTATCAGCGCAGCAGTTTTTTCCACTGCGGGATTCTGGGTATTCCTCGCTTTATTCGCCGTGACCGCTGTGCTTGCATTCAAAAAGGTCCACCCGATCAGGATTATTCTGCTGTCAGCGGTGATCGGCATCGGGGCAGGATACGGACTGGGGCTGTAATCAGGGTGTGATCTAACATAGATATCGAATGAAGCAGAGCAGCTTTGGAACGCACGACAGAAAGTGAACAGAACAAATGAAGGAACCGTGTGAATTGGAATAAACACCGCTTGATGAATACAGCCGCGATTTGCTCGGATAATTGCACTGTTGGGTATAATATTTGTTGAATATATATATTCACATCGACAGTCTTATATCAAATAATTGCGGTTGCCTTGTCTAACTGCCCAAAAAATGTTATAATAACAAATAGATATCCCATACTTTTTTAGATTCACAATGAGAGAAAGGAACGCTTCCGGATCAGGCGAACAGAAACACAGACGGACTGATGCGCATGACACTGTGATTGATGCATTGTAAAATGCATAAATCGAAATAATTTTGAGAGGGGCAAACTTTATGAAAATTCAAAAAGCGTTCAGTGCAGTCTGCGCATTTGTGATGTCAGCTGTACTCCTTCCGCGGGTCTTGCTTGTACCTGAACTATCGCAGGTATCAGCGGCAGAGAGCGGACCGGTCAGTTATTACGGTCAGCTTCAGACCAGCGGAAACAGGATCATCGGTTCCTCTTACACGGAACCGGTGCAGGTCAAGGGAATGAGCTTTTTCTGGAGTAACTGGCAGGGGCAGTACTGGAACAGCGGCACCGTTGACCGTATGGTTGAGGAATTCAAGTGTGAGATCCTGCGCTGCTCGCTCGGTGTTGACGATCAGGGCTCGATCTACAACGGCGGAGATGTCGGCGCGCTGCGCTCCGTCATGGATGCGGCGATCGCAAAGGATATCTACGTGATCGTGGACTGGCATTCGCACGGCGCACACAATAACACGAATGCGGCAAAAAGTTTTTTCTCCGAGATTGCGCGTGATTACGGAAAATATGACAATGTGATCTTTGAGCTTTACAATGAACCGACAATGGTTTCCTGGTCCACCGTGAAAGGCTATGCCGAGCAGGTGATTCCGGAGATCCGCAAGTACTCGGACAATCTGATCCTCGTCGGCACACCGACATGGTCGCAGGATGTCGATGCAGCCGCAAATGATCCGATCAATGACAGCAATGTTGCATACGTTCTGCATTTTTATGCCGGCACGCACGGCGGCGATCTGCGCGGAAAGGGCGATGCGGCGCTCAACAAAAATGCAGCAGTCTTTGTATCCGAATGGGGCACGGTCAATGCAGACGGTGACGGTTCCGTCAATGTCGGATCGACAGAACAGTGGCTATCATGGATGGATTCCAACAAACTCTCCTGGTGCAACTGGGCGATCAGCAGCAAGGCAGAGGGTTCCAGTATTTTCGGCGGGGACGGCAGTTCGCTGACAGAAGCCGGCAACTACCTCAAAAAGATCCTGAATGCACATGCGGAGAATGCAGTATGGCGTACGGTTCCGAAGAGCGGCACCGATCCCGAACCGCAGACAACAGAGCCGGATCCGCAGAATACCGAGCCCGAACCGCAGACAACAACGGGCACGCCGCAAACGCAGAGTGTTGGGCGGCTCTCTCTGTCCGGTTCCGGCAATACGGTACTGGAAGCTGAAAACTATGCTTCCATGAGCGGCGTGGAGCTGGAGGACTGCGCACAGGGCGGAAAGAATGTCGGATATATTGAAGCTGGCGATTGGATGAGCTATGCGATCTCTGTGCCGCAGGCAATGAAATATGAGTTGACGCTGGATGCTGCATCTGAAAACGGCGGGGGACAGATCGTATTCTCCTGCGGCGGCAATACGCTCGGTACGCTCGATATTCCGGCGACCGGCGGCTGGCAGAACTGGCAGCAGTTCAAGGTGACGCTGGAACTCCCTGCCGGCGAATCCGATCTGAAGCTGAACGCACAGCAGGGCGGATTCAATATTGACAAGATTACATTCACGGCAGTCGGCGGACAGGCATCCGGCGGAGATATCAACCGGGACGGCAGAGTGTCTTATGATGACACCATCCCGCTGAAGTTGTATCTGCACTGTATGCAGCAGCTCGATCAGGAGCAGGCTAAGCAGGCTGATCTCGATGGCAATCAGGTGATCAATGCCGTTGACCTGACGCTGCTGAAGCGGATGCTTCTCAGACAATAACCGAATCATCACAGAAAGAGGGCGCCCTATGCAGCAGGGCGCCCTCTTGATTATGATTTTTGCAGCACCGCAATCGCGCAGGGCATTCGGCCCTCCACCACGCTGAATTCTGCGTCCGGGTATCCGGCATCTGCAAAGAACTGCCTGTATGATGCAAGATCAAACTGCCGCTTAAAGCTCGCGTCCATTTTCTCCAGCAGCTTCACAATTTTTCTTTGCTCAGTTCCTTCATTGTTGATATAGGTCGGGATGATGACCTTTCCGCCCGGCTTGCAGACGCGCAGAAGCTCCCTGAGTGCCGCCTCCGGATCATCCAGCAGATGAATGACATTGCCTGCAACGACCTTGTCAAAGCGGTTATCTCTGCATTTCAGGTGCGTCAGATCGGCGCGGCGCACCCTGACATTTCCGTATTTGCTGCATTTTTTGTAAGTCTGCCGCAGCATCCCCTCTGCCATATCCGTTGCAATCAGCAACCGGCATTTTTTTGCGACAGGTTCGCTGATCGCGCCTGTTCCGCAGGCGCATTCCAGAACGGTATCCTGCTCTGAAATGTATGAAGCTACACGCTTTCCGGTGTTCATATAAACGCGGCGGTTATAGACTGTTTCAAAGAAATCATACAGCGGGGAAACCCTGTCCCAGAACATGATCATTCTCCTTTCCGTTACTCACGGTTCTTCAAAATTTCTGCGGGCGAAATGCGGTTGATTTTCCCGATCAGCAGACGGTTGATGACGAAATAGACAAGAATGACCGCCGCGAACAGGATCGCAAACAGATACCACGGAAATGTGAGCTTCATCGAGCAGGCGACATTGCAGATAAAGCTCGGATAGATCGCATCCATGACAGCTTTTGCGAGCGGCACTGCAAGCAATGCACCGACCGCAACGACCAGCAGATTGCCGTTCAGATACAGCGCCCGGATCTCCCGCGGACGGTAGCCGAATATCTTGATCAGTGAGATGCCCGATGCGGCGCGGTCGATCATCACGCCCATCATCAGATACATCACCACGCAGAAAATCACCGAACCTGCTGTAATCAGCGTTGTAACCAGCGGGAGCATCAGCTTGACATACACACTGGAACCGCGTGCAATGTCCTCTTTTGTTGTCACCGAATACAGCCTGCCGTCGTCGATACCGAGCGCCTTGTCGGAGTAGACCGCATTGTAATAATCATCCTCCTGCCCGAACAGCTCTCGCATACTGTCAATGTCCATGAAAACCGTAAAGCCGACTGAGTAATTGCTGATGCCGGTCACGGTAAAGCTGTAATCCGTATCTGCGGCATAATCGGTAAAAATCACACGGTCACCGATCTCATATCCGAACCGTTCCGCCAGCGAAGAATTGATGACTGCTTTATTCCTGCCTTTTTCCGGCTTTGCATCGAAATACTTGTTGCTGCTGCCGATGCCGATGACCGCCACGTCCAGTGTACAGCCCGTGCAGTCTGTGCTGAGCGTTTCAAGATAGGCAGCCTCCCCGTCCTTCGGCGGCGTTTTCTCCGGATATTTATAAAGATACTGGTATTCGTATTTCGTATCGCTGACCGTATCCCGCTGTACCGCTTCGCACATGACATAGCAGTCCAGTCCCATGATGACGACCATGACCGACACGAACATGCCAAGCATCATCGCAATGGCAGAGCGCGATTCGCGCACCAGCTGCCGGATTGCGAACAGCAGCGGAAAACGCTGTGTTTTCAGCGAAAACTGTCGGTAGCTGCCGGCCGACTGCTCGTTTTTCATCAAAGAGAGCGCTGTGCGGGAGAGCTTCTTGTTGATGACAGCCGCGTTGACAATCGCCGAAATCAGCGGCGGCAGAATCAGCGCGTAAATGATAAGATACGGCGGATAAATGACATCGAAAACCGGCAGCGAGAAATACGCATACGAATCCTGCGCCTGCGATTCCACACCGAAGGAAAATCCGAGTGCCGCGCCGGTCAGTGCAGCGAAAAATGCCACAAGCGTCGGCATGGTGATGTAATGCCGCATGAGGTCTTTCTTCTTTACGCCGAGCGCATAGAGCGCGCCGATCACACTCTGCTCCTGTTCGATCTGATGCACGACAAATACCGAAATCACATACGCAAACAGCGCGAGAATGATGATGCCCGCGACCAGTCCGGCGTTTTTGTCCATGATGACATCGCCTGCCGCAGCGGCAATGCGGATATTGTCCTCCGCTTTCACGAATGATGTCAGATTTTCAATGTCGATCTCAAAGACCTCGTCCAGCAGTTCGCCTGTGTTATCCTGCAATTCCGTCACACCGTCCGCAAGCGCTGTAGAACCGTCTGCCGCATCCGCCGTTCCGTCCGTATAATCATAGATGCCCTGCCGGAATTCCGCCAGCGCATCCAGACTGCTTTTCAGCTCTGCAAGCTCTGCGGAATGTGTTGCAGCAATGACCGTTTCCAGTGTATCTGCGTAGTTTTCCTCCGTCAGCGCTATATGCTGCTTTGCAAGTGTCTGATTCGCCTGTGCAAGATACTGCGCAAACAGCGCATCCGCAGCATCACGCAGATCTTTGCTGTGTCCGGTCAGTTCATCGAGTCCGTCCGCGAGTTCATCCGCACCGTCTTTCAGATCCCGGATGCCGTCTTCGATCTCATAGCGCTCCTGCAAAATGTCGTCAACCGTTTCGCGGAAATACTTGTCTTCGATCTGCTCCGGTTCAATTTTGATTGCCTTGATTTTCTCTCTCAGCGCTTCATCCGCGGTATTGCCGAGGCGGTATGCGTAGGTGAATTCCTCTGCATTCTGCGTGCCGCTTTCCCTGATCGCATCATACTGCTCCGCAGTTACGAACAGCAGCCCGAAGATGCTCCGCTCAACGGCCGTATCGCTGAATTTTGCAATGCACATATCATAATCCGGCACGGAACCGATGCCCGTGATTCTGAAATCCGTTCCGCCCGCTCTGACGGTATCACCGATGTGAACGGCATGCGCGTCGGCATAGCCCTTTTCGATGACGGCTTCTCCGGTTTTCTCTGCGAGGGTTCCCTCGTCAAGCTGAATCAGGTCAATGCTGTTCCGGTTCTGAAACAGCCGCAATGTCGCATTTTCATCTGTTTTCAGGTCGAAGGAAAAAATGGGTTCAATGATTGTGCCGTCCGCGGTCAGTCCGGACAAATCCGCATCGCTGAGCGGCAGAAACACCGAAAACTGTCCGTCCTCGACCAGGTTTTTCGCTTTCTGGTGCTCCGTTCCCTGAATGATCATTTCCGACGAACCGACGATTGAAACAACCAGATAAATACCCATTACAAACAGCAGAAACAGCGCCAGATACCGCCCGAAATTCGTCCGCAGATCGCGCAGCAGCCGCTTTCTGAGTACCTTGTTCATTATAAGTCCTCCAGTTCGGCCGCGGGCGTTCTGGTTTCATTCATGTATTCCTTCTTCACCAGTCCGTCCTTGATGATGATGACCTTGTGCACCATATTTTTGATCGAATTGTTGTGTGTGACAATCAGCATGGTCGTGCCGTATTTGACGTTGATTTCTTCAAGCAAAATCAGAATATCGCGGCTTGTTTTGGAATCGAGCGCACCGGTCGGCTCGTCGCAGAGCAGCAGCTTCGGATTCTTGATGAGCGCCCGCGCAATCGCGCATCTCTGCTGCTGACCGCCCGAAAGCTGCGCCGGAAACTTGTTCTGATGCTCTGTCAGTCCGAGCGTTTCCAACAGTTCGTCCATATCCAGCGGATGCTCCGCAATGTGCTGACAAATCTGGATATTCTCGCGCACGGTCAGATTCGGCACGAGGTTGTAAAACTGAAAAATGAAGCCGAGATTGTCGCGGCGGTAATCCGAGAGCGCCGCAGGCTTCAGCCCGAAAATCTCCTTTCCGTCCACCGTGATCGAACCGGAATCCATGGTATCCAGCCCGCCGATGCAGTTGAGCAGGGTAGACTTGCCGGAACCGCTCGTTCCCTGAATCACACACATCTGCCCGCGTTCCAGTCCTGTGCTGATGCCCTTGAGCACCTGCACATAGCTGGTGTCCTTGCCGTAGCTTTTTTTGACGTCCTTCACCTGTAAATACATATTCGTCCTCCTTGTTAGCTTTGTCTAACTTGCGGATATAAGGGAATGCGTTTTCCCTTATCCGTCGTCCTCTAACATATGCGCCATCCAGCCCTCAATCAGCATGTCCATGACCGGTTTGATCTCTTTCAGCGCGCGCTCCCTGTTCTCCTCATGCGTCACCAGGTGCACAAAGGCATTGATGGAAACATGAGAAAACCAGTGCAGAAAATACTGATTGATGCGCTTGCCCGGACAGAGCGCGGCATATTTCTGTGCGAGCGCGAGATTATGCTGCTCAATCATTTCCACAAAGCGGTCAATGATGTTCTCATAGCTTGAACCTGCGGACTTTTCCAGCAGAATCAGCATGGCATCGCGGTCGGCGTACAGCAGCGAAATCAGCATGTCTGCAAAGTCGTCATGGTCGCCCGTTTCATGCTGAAATGCGGCGGGGTCAGCGTGCAGATCCGAAGAAAAATGCTGCGCAATCGCCTGCATGATTCTTTGCAGCGGCGCCCCGACGACCGCGCCGAACAGCCCGTTTTTATCATTGCAGAAGAAATAGACCGCGCCGGTTGTCATGCCTGCCGCAGCGCTGATTGACCGCAGGGACGCTTTAGCAAATCCTTTCTCCAGAAACTCTTTTTTCGCGCATTCGATCAGGCGTTCCCGTGCTTCATTTTCCTGTTCCATGGTGTCACCTCCGTTCATAACAGTGTTACCTAACGCTGTTATCATACATCGGATGAGGAAAAATGTCAATGCTCTGATGATAAATTCGTCATTATTACCAAATTCGGCGCATGATGTTTGATGTGCTTCAAAATAAACGGCCGTATTTCGCACAGAAATCGCAGCAAAGAGTCGTTCAGCACCGGACGGCTTTTTTTCACAGATGGCTTGCAATTTGAGTTAGCTTATGCTATAATATGGTTGTGGTGTGCTAACTGAACGATAAATAGCAGGACGTTCTGCCGTGAAACTGAAATCAGGCGATGTCCGCACGAATGCGCTGATTCCGCTTGCGGTCAAGGCAAATGAAACACAGCTTCAATGCGGAAATGAAAAATACAGTATCCGTGCGAAGCTCTTTGCATTGCTGCTGCCGGACATGAATGACCGATGGGCGACTTTCAGGCGGTAACCGGTTTCGGGAATGGAAGCTCGGGCATTCTTTCCCGGAGAACAGACTGGAAAGGGGAGATATCTATGTATCAGACAACAGTAAAAATCGACGGCATGATGTGCGGGATGTGCGAATCCCATGTCAATGATGCAATCCGTGCAAAGCTGCCCGTCAAAAAGGTCAGCTCCTCGCACAAAAAAGGGGAAACGGTCATCATCAGCGAGAATGCGCTGACAAAAGAAACGATAACGGCTGCCTTAAGCGGCTCAGGGTATACCGTAATGAATGTCACTTGCGAACCCTATCAGAAAAAAGGGCTTTTCAGCCGTAAATAAGTCAGAGGAGCGTTCTTGAAATCGCAGATGAAAGGAGTTTGTTTATGACAAGCAAAGAATATAAAGACCTGTCTGTCAGAGAATTTACAAAAGCGGCTGAGATATATGAATCCGACCGTGCCGGTATCTACAAGATCTGCAAAAAGGATTATCCCGACGTACTGGCGGAACTGGAAAAAGAACCGTTCACAGATCTGCTGGACTGCGGCTGCGGAACTGCGCCGATGCTGACGCTGCTGCATGAAAAATATCCGGACAAGCATTATACAGGCATTGACCTGACTCCCAAAATGATCGAAATTGCAAAAGCAAAAAAGATGAAAAATGTTGAACTGATTGTCGGCGACTGTGAAAATCTGCCGTTTGCTGAAAACGCCTTTGACGTTGTGATTTGCTGTCAGAGCTTTCATCATTATCCAAATGTGCAGGAATTCTTTAACAGTGTATACCGTGTTCTCAGACCGGGCGGCAGACTGATTCTGCAGGATATGACAATGAAATCACCTGTGAAACGCTGGATCTGCAATCATATTGAAATGCCGCTGGCACATCTGGCCGGAAAGGGCGATGTTCGCATTTACGGCAGAGAGGACGTACAGCAGCTTTGCTGCAAAGCAGGACTGCACATGGAGCTTTTTGAGGTCAGACCGGGCTTTCGGCTGCACTGTGTTGCCAGAAAACTAAAATAATCTGCGCAAACCCCTTGACAAAAGGACAAACAAGTGATATAATAGAGCCACAGTTAGCGAATGCTAATCGCCTTTTGACAGGGGATTCAGCATTCGCAAAACTCAAATCCGAGAGTTAGCGGCTGCTAATAGCTAGAAAAGAGGTCAGTATGAGCGTTGTAATCGTAGGCGGCAATGACCGCATGGCAACCAGATATCAGGATATCTGTAAGCAGTACAAATGGAAATCCAAAGTTTTTACGCAGCTTCCGGCCGACTTTGAAAACAAGATCGGCGAGCCTGATCTGCTGGTCGTGTTCACAAGCACCTGTTCGCATAAAATGCTTGCCGGTGTGAAAAACCGTTCGGAGAAGCGCGGCATTCCGGTGAAGCATGTTCACAGTGCCAGCGTCAGCGCCCTGAAAAAGCTGCTGGAATGTTACGAGGTGAAGCCGGATGTCGGAACTTGAACGGCAGAGCCTTGAGCATACACTTGCAGTGCATTCCGCGCCGACGCTGCTCGGCATCAAATGTGCGAATCTAATCTCCGTTGCAATAGAAGCAAACGACATGTGCGATTACCGGCACGAGTTTGAAAGCCGGAGCGGACTGCAAATGCGTGTATTATGTAAATGTCATGATCGACGGCTGCTCTATGTTTATCATGAGATGCTGCTCAGAATGCAGCTCAGTCAGCCGGAGATCCGGCGCTTTCTTGCACAGTACGGCTACCGGAACGATATGACAGTTCCGGAAATGCTCTCATATCTTGCGCAGCGGATGCAGTGCGGTCATTTTCCGCATGAGATCGGGGTTTTTCTCGGCTATCCGCTTGCGGATGTGCAGGGATTTATTCTTAATCACGGCAAAAACTGCCTGCTGTGCGGCTGCTGGAAGGTGTACAGCGATCCGGAATCTGCGCGGCGGACATTTGCAAACTATGATCGGTGCAGAGAGATTCTGTGCGATAAATTACAGCAGGGCTGCGAGTTTTTCCGCGCTCTGGAACTTTCTAAGGAGGAACTATGATGAAAACAGCGGTGATTTATTGGAGCGGCACGGGCAATACCGAAGCAATGGCCAATGCGGTAGCAGAGGGCGCAGGCGTTGCGGCGACGGCCGTATCGGATTTTTCCGGCAATGTTGAGGAATTTGACGCACTGGCATTCGGCTGCCCGGCGATGGGTGCAGAGGTGCTGGAGGAGGACGAATTTGAGCCGTTCTTCACCGGGATCGAGAGCAAGCTCAGCGGCAAAAAGGTGTTTCTGTTCGGTTCCTACGGCTGGGGCGATGGCGAATGGATGCGGAACTGGCAGGAGCGTGTCACGGCAGCGGGCGCAGCGCTGGTCGGGGATGGGGGCTATACTGTCAACGAAGCACCGTCTGACGATGACCTTGCAAAGCTGAAAGCAATCGGCGCAAAGCTGGCATAAGAAACAAGCGGCTGTATCAAAATGCAGCCGCTTGGGTATCAGAATACGGGCATGATTCCACTGTACAGAATCATGCCCGTTGTTTATTCCGCCTGTTCAGGGAACGGATATCGCACACGCGCGGTATCCGTTCCGTCCGGCCGGTTACGCCGTTATCCGCTGATTTTCCAGGATGCCGCCTGTCTGCGGCTTTCCACAAAGCTGCGGTAGATACCGTCCGTATGCATCAGCTCGCTGTGCGTGCCCTGCTGCACGATTTGTCCGCCGTCGATGACAACGATCTGATCGGCGTGCTCGACGGTTTTCAGCCTGTGTGCGATCATGATAATCGTCTTTTCCTTTGTCAGCGCCTCGATTGCCTTTGTCAGCTCCGCTTCGTTTTCGGGATCGACATTTGCAGTTGCTTCATCAAGAATAATGACCGGCGCATCCTTCATGATTGCTCTTGCAATGGAAATACGCTGCTTCTCTCCGCCGGAAAGACTTGCACCGCCTTCGCCGATTACCGTATCATATCCGTCCGGCAGATTCATGATAAAATCGTGGCAGCAGGCTTTTTTCGCCGCATTTATGACCTTTTCCATCGGTGCATCCGGTTCGCCGAAGCGGATATTGTTCGCAACGGTATCCTCAAACAGATATACCTTTTGAAATACAAAGCTGAAATTCTGCATCAGGCTGTCGAAACTGTAATCCTTCACGTTTCGCCCGCCGAGTGTGACCGCGCCGCTTTTCACATCCCAGAACCGCGCCATCAGGCTGGTCAGCGTGGTCTTTCCGCCGCCGGACGGCCCGACGATTGCCGTCGTGGTTTTCTCCGGGATTTTCAGATCAATGCCGTTGATGATTGTTTTATTCTCATACGCAAAGGTGACATGCTTCATTTCGATATCATGATTCTTCGGCGTGATATTCTCGCCCTCGATATCCATTTCCGGAATGGAGAGAATTTCATTTGCCTGATCGACGCAGATGCTGACGCTGCGGATCAGCGCAGAAAAGCCTGCCATGACGTCCAGACTTTCATAGATCATAAACGCGCTGATTGTCATCATAATGCAGTACAGCAGCTGCATACTGCCCTGCACATAGAAATAAACCGATGCTGCGCACATCAGAACGCCGGTCAGTTTTGTGACGATTTCCTGCAAGGTGATGTACGGAATCACATCGAATTCAAGGTGCGTATCGCCGTACTGCTTTGCGGAGATTGCCTGTTCGAGCTTTTTTGCGCGGCTTTTTGTGAGATTGTAGTTCTTGACTTCCGCGATGCCCTGAATAAACTCTATGACAGCCGCGACAAGCGCCCGGTTCGCTTTCTGCTGAAGCGGCGCGCCTTTGCGCGTCTTGTACTGCATGGCGGTATTGACGGCGGTATAGACACCGATGCCTGCAAGCAGAATCAGACCGATGCGCCGGTCAAAGGCAAATACAAATCCCGTAATGACAAGCGTTGTGATGATGCCCTGCGTGGTCACCATGACGACTCTGGTTGCAATGTCCGCAAGCGCTTCCATTGTGTTCGTGGTTACGCTGGTGATATGTCCGAGGCTGTTGTCATTGAAATAGCCCATCGGCAGATAGCGCATATGCTCTGCAATTTCAATGCGCTTGTTGCAGCAGGAATGATAGCCCGCTTCGCACTGGAGCATGGTTGTTTTCAGGCTGATGCAGAACTGTCCGAGAATGGAAACGCCAAGGATCGCAAGCGCTGCAATGATATATTCGCGTTTCATTTCGCCTTCAATGATGCCTTTGGTGATGACTGCAATCGCCGTGATGCGGAGCGCCGCGAAAATCGCCTTGATGACACCAAGACCGATTGCCTGATACAGTTTTCTGCGGTCAGTTTGATTGCAGAATCTGAAAAAACGTTTCAGTGCCGAAAACATTACGCACCCTCCTTTACTGCCATGTGTGCATTCCACATCTGCGCATACAGCGGCGATTTTGCAAGCAGCTCCTCCTGTGTGCCGGCTGCTTCCACTTGTCCGTGATTGATGAGAATAATCTGGTCTGCCGTTGCAATCGTGGACAGTCTGTGCGCGATGACAAGCAGCGTTTTTCCCTGCACCAGCTTTGCGACTGAGGACTGCACAAGCGCTTCGTTTTCCGGATCGGTATAGGCGGTTGCTTCGTCCAGAATGATGACCGGTGCATTTTTCAGCATGGCTCTTGCAATGGAGATGCGCTGCCGTTCGCCGCCGGAGAGATGTCCGCCCGCACCGCCGACCACCGTATCATAACCGTGTTCAAGCTGCATGATAAACGCATGGCAGCCGCACTGCATTGCCGCATTGATGACATCTTCATCGGTCGCATCCGGATTTCCCATGCGGATATTCTCCATGATCGTTTCGTCAAACAGGTAGTTGTCCTGCGAAACATAGGCGATGTTCCGGTGATACCATTCCAGCGGGATATTTTTGATATTCACGCCGCCGAAGCTGACGCTGCCGCTGTCCACGTCCCAGAAGGACGCAATCAGCTTTGCAATCGTGGATTTGCCCGAACCGGAGGGGCCGACCAGCGCATTGACCGTTCCCTGTTTGATCACAAGGTCGATGCCGTGCAGAATCTCCGTGTCCTTGTAGCCGAAATACACTTTTTTCAGCGCGATTTCTGTTCCGTGCGGCTGTTCGGAAAGCGTTTCGGGACGAATCAGCTCTTTGCGTTCCAGAATCTCCGTTGCCTCTCCGATGATTGTTCCCATTTTCGATACATCATCCATATAGGATGCAACGGTCGTGATCGGCGCAACCAGACCGAGGGAAAGAATGATCAGCATGAGGAAATCCGCGCCACTGATATTGCCGTGCATGAAATCAAGCGCGCCGAACGGCAGCAGACCGAGCAGAAACGACGGCATCAGAATCATTGCGAGATTCTGATACACATTGCAGCGCCGCATCCATTCCACAAAGCAGTCCGCGCCTTCTTTTGCGGCAATGACAAATTTGTCGTATGAGGTTTTCGCCTTGCCGAACGCCTTGATGACCTCGATGCCGTTGATATACTCAACAGCGGTATCGTTGAGTGCCTTGGTTTTGACGACGGTGTTCTCATAGCTTTCCTGACTGCCGCGCATCATCAGTGCAAAGAATATTGCACCGACCGGGACACAGAGCAGGGACAGCAATGTGAGCTTCACGCTGATTGTCATCATATAGATAATCAGCACGACCGGGACGAGTGCGCCTGAAAGCACTTCGGGAATGATGTGCGCAAGCGTCGTTTCAATGGAGTCCACACGCTCGCAGATGATATTTTTATAGGTGCCGCTGGACTGCGACAGCACGGAACCGAGCGGGATCTTCGACAGCTTGACCGTCAGCCTGCGGCGGATATTTGCAAGCACCGCAAAGGTCGCCGCGTGAGAAAGCGATGTCGAAATTGAATGACAAATGCGGCACAGTATCCAGAACAGCGCCATCATCAGGCAGCTTTTCCCGTAGACATGCAAATCCGTTTCGCCGTTCAGCAGCCGCTTTACAATGTCCGCGAGATACATATACGGCACGATGCCGCACAGCACCTTTGCGGCTGCCAGCAGGATGCTGAAAATATAATTCAGCCGTTTTTGTCCTGCGAACTCGACCACCCAGCTCAGGGCCGGCCTTTTTTTCTGCTGTGTTTCCATATTGTTCCTCCTCAAATAGTTAGTTATAGCTAACTGATAAGCAAAAGATATTCGGCATCAGATGCCGAATAATCGTTTCCAGCCCGCCGAGAAAAACACGTCAATCGTGTCGGCATAATGCATCGCCTCGGCTTCGGTAAAATCGTGGATCACCGCTTCAAAAAGTGCGGATACATTGGCAGTCACCAGCAGATGCAGCTCCTTTTCGGAAACCGGATTGATCCTTGTCCCCAGTTCGATGCAGCGGTCTATGAACATCTGCGTGGTCTGTTCCTCCATGACAGCGACATCATGGATAAACGAATCATATCTTGTTCCGTGTGAACAGCAGACAATCAGCTTGAACACATTGAAATGCGCATAGATAAACTGCATGAAGATTTTTGCATCGCCGCCGTAATCCTTCCAGATTTCGCTGATGCCGACCTTCGGCAGCTGTGCAAAAGCTGCGTTCTGCATCGCTTCATAGGTCTGCCGGAATTCTGCAACAGTCGGCTCGACAAGTGCAGAGAACATATCCTCCTTGTCCTTGAAATGCCGGTACAGCGCAGCAGCCGTAATGCCGACGGCACCGGCAATCCTGCGCATGGAAGCCTTTTCGTATCCGTACTCAAGGAACTCCTGAAATGCAGCATCTACGATGTTTTGCGTGATATCCGTTCTTGGCACCGGTATCACCTCCGATCTGTAAACAGTGTTTACTTCCGGGATTATTATACAACAGACCGGCGAAAATGTCAAGTAGAGTAAACAGCGTTTACATCTGAGTTTTTTGTGCATTATCGACAATCAAGTGGAACGCTGCCGGGCATAGCAGTTCGTTGTTGCTGAAACAGATGCCGGATCATCCGGACATATAAATTGTCCGGTTCTCAGCAGGCGCGTCAGGAAAATGCTTCACAAGAGCAGGCATGACGGTTCGGACATGCTGCCGGAAATTGTCAAACGGTACAAAAATGGCAGTAAGCATATGCAAACCGTTATGAAATCACACGAAAATGCATGTTTGACTTCTGAACGTCTTGACAAATCAAACCGGAAGTGCTACAATATATCCGGTTAGCAAAATCTAACCATTTCTTATGTGATGATGTTAGCTATACCTAACAGGAAGCGAGGAATGTATGATGCCGCTCAGTCTTGCAGATGCGAATACGCCGCTGACCATCCGGAAAATCGGCGGGAATCCGGCGCTTAAACAGCATCTCGAAAATCTTGGCTTTACCGTCGGCGAAACGGTCACGCTCATCAGCAATCTCGGCGAGAATGTGATTGTCAAGGTCAAGGAATCCCGCGTTGCAATCGGCGCGGACATGGCAAGAAAAATTATGGTGTGAGGAGGAAATCGGTATGAAAACACTCAGGCAGGTCCCGATCGGAGGCAAGGCAAAGGTCGTGAAGCTGCACGGCGAGGGCGCAATCAAGCGCCGCATTATGGACATGGGCATTACCCGCGGCACAGAGATCTATGTGCGCAAGGTCGCACCGCTCGGCGATCCGATTGAGCTGAATGTGCGCGGCTATGAGTTATCACTTCGCAAGGCGGACGCTGAACTGATCGAAGTGGAATAATTCTTTATCAGTATGAGTTAGGTATACCTAACCACAGAAAGGAAGCATAAATATGGATATCCGCATCGCGCTTGCCGGAAACCCCAACTCCGGCAAGACCACTCTGTTCAACGCACTGACCGGCTCGAATCAGTTTGTCGGAAACTGGCCGGGCGTTACCGTTGAAAAGAAAGAGGGCAAGCTCAAAAACCACGACGGCGTGACAATCACCGACCTGCCGGGCATCTACTCGCTCTCGCCGTATACGCTGGAGGAGGTTGTCGCCCGAAATTATCTGATCGGCGAGCGCCCCGACGCGATCCTCAACATCATCGACGGTACGAATCTGGAGCGCAACCTCTATCTGACCACGCAGCTCGTCGAGCTCGGCATTCCGGTCGTGATTGCGATCAATATGATGGATGTCGTCAAAAAGAACGGTGACAAAATCAACACAAAAGAACTTAGCCGTCAGCTTGGCTGTGAGATCATCGAAATCTCCGCACTGAAAGGCACGGGCGTGCAGGAAGCAGCCGAAGCGGCAATCAAGGCAGCAAAGGATACCAAAACGATTCCGCAGCACACATTCAGCGGTCCGGTTGAGCACGCAATCGCACACATTGAAGAGGCCGTTGTTCACGATCTGCCGGAGGAGCAGCAGCGCTGGTATGCGATCAAGATTTTTGAGCGCGATGACAAGGTGCTCGAAAAGCTGGACATTCCCGAAACGACGCTTAACCATGTGGAGCAGGACATCAAGGCTGCCGAGGAGGAACTCGATGATGATGCGGAAAGCATTATCACGAATGAGCGGTATGTTTACATTGCGTCGATCATCAAGGCGTGCTACAAAAAGCACAATGCCGGAAAGCTCACTTCTTCGGATAAAATCGACAGAATTGTAACGAACCGCGTGCTCGGTCTGCCGATTTTTGCGGTGATCATGTTCCTTGTGTATCTGATTGCGATGATGGGACCGGGTGCATGGGCGACCGACTGGACAAATGACAATCTGTTCGGCGACGGATTCCACCTGCTCGGCATCGGTTTCGCGGATTATTCCGACGTTGCCGACCGATATGCAGAGGCACAGCAGATTATCGACGGCTATGATGCGTATACGGAGGAAAACGGCAGTGAGCCGGCCGGCGAATACACTTACGTTGTCGAGGACGAGGAAACGCTGGAAACGATTGAAGAAACAGCCTCCCTCGCGGACTATCAGGATGCGCTGAAAACGGTTGCGGAAATCGGCGAAGAACCGGATCCGGCGGATTACGGTGTGTTTGTCCCGAGCATTCCGGCGCTGGTCGAAAGCGGTCTGGATGCCGTCGGTGCAGCGGACTGGCTGAAAGGTCTGATTCTCGACGGCATTGTTGCCGGTGTCGGCGCGGTGCTGGGCTTTGTCCCGCAGATGCTTGTTCTTTTCCTGCTGCTGGCATTTCTGGAGGCATGCGGCTATATGGCGCGTATCGCATTCGTGCTTGACCGTGTGTTCCGCAAATTCGGACTCTCCGGCAAGTCGTTCATCCCGATGCTGGTTGGCACGGGCTGCGGCGTTCCGGGCATCATGGCAAGCCGCACGATTGAAAACGAGCGCGACCGCCGCATGACGATCATCACGACCACGTTCATTCCCTGCGGCGCAAAGCTGCCGTTTATTGCGATGGTTTCCGGCGCGATTTTAGGCGGTTCTCCGTGGCTTGCGGTATCTTCTTATTTCATCGGCATGGCTGCAATTATCATTTCCGGTATCATGCTGAAAAAGACAAAGCTGTTCGCCGGTGAGCCTGCGCCGTTTGTTATGGAGCTGCCTGCATACCATATGCCGACGCTCGGCAATGTGCTCCGCTCGATGTGGGAGCGCGGCTGGTCGTTCATCAAAAAGGCGGGCACGATCATTCTGCTTTCGACGATCTTTGTCTGGTTCACCACATACTTCGGCGTTACGGACGAGGGCTTCCGGATGCTCTCAGAGGATGAGCTTGACCTTTCGATTCTCGCAAAGATCGGAAGCGGCATCGCCTGGGTATTTGCACCGCTCGGCTGGGGCAACTGGCAGGCGGCAGTCGCGTCGTTCACGGGACTGGTCGCAAAGGAAAACATTGTCGGCACAATGGGTATTCTCTACGGCGGCGGCGATCAGACCGTCTGGCAGACGCTGGCTGCGGCATTCACAACTGTGACCGGCTTCTCGTTCCTCGTGTTCAATCTGCTCTGCGCACCGTGCTTTGCGGCCATCGGCGCAATCAAGCGGGAAATGAACAATGCAAAATGGACATGGTTTGCAATTCTCTACCAGTGCGGCTTTGCGTATGCAATCTCGCTGATGATCAATCAGTTCGGCAATCTGTTTACAGGCAATGTCAATCCGGTCGGACTGATCTTTGCCATCGCCGTGCTCGGCGTGATGCTCTATATGCTGTTTATCAAGAAGTATCACGAATCCACCACGCTGACTGAAAAGCTGCGTACACAGGGGAGTTGATTCATATGCTTGCATGGCTGACCGATAACCTCGGAACAATCGTCATTACTTTGATTTTGATTGCAGTTGTTGCAGCAATCGTGATTTCGATGGTCAGGGATAAGAAGAAAGGGAAATCGTCCTGCGGGTGCGACTGCGCACATTGCGGCGCGTGCCGTTGCAAGCATTGAAACAGGCAGGCGGCATATCAAACCTGTGCCGCCTGCACGATAGGAGAATACGATGGAAGAAACACAGAAGCTGACCCCTGCTAATATCCGCTATCTGCTGACGATGAAGACATTTGCGGATGCAGGCAGACAGATTCGCAACATCTATCTTGCAGAAAGCCTACACTACAAAAAGTCCAGTATTCACTCTATGCTGAAATATCTGGTTTCAATCGGAATGATTACCAAAGATGATGACAATATCATTTATCTGACGGAAAAAGGCGCTTTAACAGCCCTGCGCTATCAGCAGTATTATACAAAGCTGGAGGCCATGATGCAGAAATGCTTTCCGGAGCTTGATGAGAGCGAAAACGCAATCCTTGCATTGCTTTCTGAAATTCCGGAGCATACGCTTCAGCGGATGATTCAGCGGGACTGAATCATAATAACGCATCAGCGGTATTCCTGTAACCGAAAGAGAAAACCGCTTGACAAACACGGTATTCTGTGTTATACTATACATGGTTAGCGAATGGTAACTGCATAAGAGCGAGTACACTTCGCTCTTATGTTTTGAATCCGAGTTAGCCTAATCTAACCAAAGGAGAATTTGAATGAAAAAACTTGCAATGATTCCGGCGGCTGCACTCGCAGTCATGACTGCGGCGATGCCGCTTTCCGTATCCGCAGAGGAAACGGTCATTTACGGTACAATGAATATTCCGTACACCGAATTCTATGCGGCTGAAATGGGCAATTCTGCCGGTGAGGTTGACGCCGTGACCTCTGCGACCAAGAACAAGGTGCTGATGAACGGCGAGGGTCAGATGTTTGAGGGCTCATACAACAACGGTGAGGACACCATTCTCGGCGTTGTGTATCCGGTTGCGGTTCCGCAGGCGGATCTGGACAAGCTCGGTGAAAACAACTACGGCTTTTCCAAGCTGGACGGTGTGCCGGAAGCATACAAGAATGTAACCGTATCAGACGGAAAAGCGCACTTTTCCGCGGTTCAGGATGCCGCACCGGAGAAACTGGATCTCGGCGTGAAGCTGTCCACGGAAACAGCGTGGGGCGATTACTTGATCGACCTGACCGGCCAGCCGGAGGGATTTGATACAAAATACCGCGGGGCGCTGCTGAAAACCGCAGACGGAAAAGCATATGCGATGCGCCATGAGCAGAATATCTGGCGCGGCGAAATTGCATGGTCGTCCGGTATCAAAACAGAGGAGCCGCACGGCAACAAGCTCGACTACAAAATGTATGAGAGCCTGATGGGCAGCACTGTCAAAGAGATCGTTCTGATTACGAAAGCGGGCTATGTCACGGTCAATACCGATACATATATTCCCGTCAAGTTTGCGGGCACGCTGACAGTCGAAAACGGCGATGCCGGAACCGGCAGCACCGCATTCACCGCGGAGGGGATTCCGGCGGATTATCAGAAGAAATACGCTGTTGCGGACGGCTTTACCGCGGAGGACGGCAGAATCAGCTATACAGACGCCAAGCCCGGCAGCTACAAGCTGACTGTTTCCGATGAGAGCGGGAAATATGCCGACATCAGCACGTCCTTCATGCTGGAAACGGATGCACTGCCGGTACAGTTCAAGGACGGCAAGCTCGTAAAGGCTGACGATGCGACAGATGCTGATGCTGAAAACTTCATCCGGAATCTTGCAAAGGTCGAAGTCGGCGAAACCGCATACAATGCATCCGGCAGAGGCGCTGTGAAGATTTTTGATGAAACCGGTGCAATCAATTTTGATGCGGAATCCCGGAACGGCAAGATTTTCGCGGACGGCGCAAACGGAACATACACGCTGAAAATCTCCTCGACCGGATACCGCAATGCGCTGACAGTTGAGATTGCTCCGCAGGCTGCTGAAACGACGGTTCCGGTTCAGACGACTGCGGCATCCGCACAGACAACGGCTTCTTCGCAGACAACTGCAAAATCCACAACTGCGACAGCTGCAAAGAACAGCACCGCCGCACCGAAAACCGGTGACGCAGGCGTCGGCGTATTTGCAGCTCTGGCATCGGCTGCTGCTGCGGCTGCCGTCCTGACAAGCAGAAAGTGCAGCAGCTGATATGCTGTTTGCCATCTCTCTCCTGATTGCGGGCGCCTTTTCAGTATTCTGCGGAAAGGCGCTCCGCAAGCATCCCGCGCCGTTTTATCTGACGGCAGCAGTGCTGAGCACCGGCACTGTGATTCTTGCAAATACGCGCATTTCCATGCCTGCATTTGTGCAGCAGAATGTCATAGCACTGTTCACAAAGGGCATTCTTGCAGCGGCCTTCTGGGCAGTTGTGATGTGGACGGGCGCATTGCCGAACGGTTCATCCCTGATGAAAAAGCTGATGCCGCAGCGCGGTCAGCTTTCGATCTTCGCGGCGATTCTGACGCTCGGTCATGCCGCCGGTCTGGGGATTTCCATGTTCCCGCGCTGGCTCAAAAAGGCTGATGCACTGAATCTGACGGTCTGTATCGTCCTGATGCTGATTATGCTGCCGCTGACGGTTATCTCCGTGCAGAAAATCCGGCGGAAGATGAAAGCGAAAACCTGGAAATCGGTGCAGCGCTGGGCGTATCTGTTCTATGCGCTGATTCCGGTTCATGTCATCGCACTGAATATTGTAAAGGCGCGCAGCGGCAGAAAGGATGTGCTGCTGAGCCTGATGCTGTATCTGGCTGTATTTCTCGGTTATGCCGTTTGCAGAGTATACAAGTGGTATCTGCTGAAAAAGAAGCCGGAACGGCTGATCGGGATGAAGTTTGCCTTATGGGCTGCTTTTCTGGCGGGGATTGCGGTGTTTACAGCCGCGGCATTCCCGCAGGAGCAGATTCAAACCGTGCAGTACGCTGAGCCAGCGGTGCAGGAGGAATCCTCACAGAATACAGTGACGGACGCTCCCGTGACAGAAGCCGTGTCGGCTTCGCTGACGGACGAAACCGATACAGCACCCATCCGCACGGAAACAGTCACAACGGAAGTCGCGGCAACGACTGCGGCTCCCGCAGAGGAACCGGCGGATGCAGAAGAACCTGCGGACAGCACCGCAGAAACAGAGCAGTCATCGCAGCCGGAGGCCGCAGAGGAGGTTCCGCAGGCGGCAGATCCGCAGTCAGCCCGCCGGTATCAGGACGGCACCTTCACTGCAAAGGCCTATGGCTACGACGGCGACATCACCGTACATGTGACAATTCAGAATGACACAATCACAGACATCACTGCCGAAACAGAAGAAAGCGACGATTCCTATTTTCTTGATGCGAAAAGTGCTGTGATTTCGGCAATCATCCGCAGTCAGGCGGCGGATGTGGACGCCTGTTCCGGTGCGACATACAGTTCAAACGGTATCATGGCAGCGGTTCGCACGGCATTGGAGCAAGCAGGAATATGAGGAAAGCAATTTCAGTCATCATGAGCGGTATCTGTATGATGCCGCTTTTGACTGCCTGCGGAAATCCCGCAGATACGGTCAAATCCGCAGATTTTTTCGCAATGGACACCTATATGAACCTCAAGGCATACGGCAGGGATGCGGAAGCGGCGGTCGCAGAAGCTGAAGCCCGGATATATGAACTGGAACAGACCTTCTCTGTCACAGATGAGGCGAGCGATATCTGGCAAATCAACCATGCGGCCGGAGAGGCTGTGTCTGTTTCAGCGGACACAATTTCCGTTTTGCAGACAGCACGGCAGATGCATACGGAATCCGGCGGTGCGTTCTGCATTTCGCTGTATCCGGTGCTGCGGGCGTGGGGATTTACGACCGGCGAATACCGCATCCCGACGGACAGTGAGATTGCAAATCTGCTGCAAAACTGCGATGATACAAAGATTTCCGTTCAGGGCGGGGGAGTGCGGATTCCGGAGCATTCTGCAATCGACCTCGGTGCAGTCGCAAAAGGGTATACCGGGGATGCGGTCATGGAAATCCTGCGGGAACATCATATTTCATCAGCAATGATCAATCTCGGCGGCAATGTGCAGGCGCTTGGCTGCAAGCCGGACGGCAGCGCATGGACGGTCGGCATCACCGATCCGTTTGCACCGGATTCGATGATCGGAACAGTCCGCGTGACGGACAAAGCGGTCATCACATCCGGCAATTATGAGCGGTATTTCACCGGTGACGACGGGCAGAAATACTGGCATATTCTTGATCCGGAAACGGGATGTCCGGCGGACAACGGGCTGGTGTCCGTTACGGTAATCGGTGACAGCGGTGCGCAGTGTGATGCGCTTTCCACTGCGCTGTTTGCGGAAGGAACGGAACCGGCGGTGCAGCATTGGCGCAGAAGCGGGGATTTTGAGATGATCCTCGTCACATCGGACGGCGATTTGCTGATGAGTGAGGGCATCGCAGCAGATTACACCGCAAAAAAGGATATGCCTTGCAGGGTGGTGCAGCGTGATGAAAAGCCGTAAAATTCTGATTGCAGTCCTCTTGATTTTTCTTGTATCTGCTTGCCTATCTGTGTTCATTTTGCGGCATTCCGATCAACAGACCGTTGAGATTGTGCAGAACGGAACGGTGCTGTATACCTTTGATCTGAACGATACGCAGGATCAGATCATCCGCATTTCTGCGCCGGACGGCGGTTATAATCTTGTGCAGATTCAGAACGGCACGGTTTGTATTGCAGAGGCAGACTGCCCCGATCAGACCTGCGTGAAAATGGGAACGCTGCAATCCGATTATCTGCCGATTGTATGCCTGCCGCATAAGCTGATTGTGCGGTTTGCGGAGGATGCATCATGAACATTCGGCGGCTGACGGAGCTTGCGCTGCTCTCATCGGTTGCGCTTATCATTTTTGTAATCGAGCTGCGGATTCCGAATCCGTTTCCGATTCCCGGCGTCAAGCTGGGGCTTGCCAATATCGTGACGGTCTATGCGGTGTTCCGGTATCGCCCGTCCGAAACGGCAATGATCGTCACTGTCCGGCTGCTGCTCGGTGCAATGTTCAGCGGCAATCCGTCCGCATTGCTGTATTCGGCGGCCGGTGCGATTGCCTGTCTGTGCGGAATGCTGCTGCTGCGCCGTTCTCTGCCGGAAAAGCAGATCTGGCTGTGCAGTGTGATCGGCGCAATGTTTCACAATATCGGGCAGATTACGGCAGCGGTCATTCTCATGCAGAGCTGCGGGGTGATTGCGTATCTCCCGATTCTGCTCGTGACCGGCTCGCTTGCCGGTGCATTCACCGGGCTGTGTACACAGCTTTTGCTATACAGAATCAAACGATAAGAGGGGGCTTTTATGACGGAAACCGTGACACAGGCTGAACGTGAAATTGCAGAGGAAACGCTGGCATTTTGCATGGAGCATATGCAGGAGCATTTTACGATTCAGTTTCTGGCAGTGCGTGCCGGTATCTCACCGACGAAGCTGAAAACCAGCTTCCGGCGTGTATACGGCGCACCGCTGTTTGCATACATCCGTGCGGAGAAGATGCACGCTGCTGCCCGGAAGTTAGCCGCATCCGACAGCCGCGTGCTGGATATCGCAGAAGCCTGCGGATATGACAATGCGAGCAAGTTTTCCGCTGCTTTTCGGGATGTGATGGGATATTCACCGAAGGAATACCGTCAAAATGTCCGTTCGGAGTAGAAAAAGCAGATTGCTTATGCTATAATAGAAAAAAAGGAGCATTGCTCCGGAATTTCAAAAGAGGTGATCTGTATGAGCCGTTTACCCTGGGGAAAGCTGGGGCTTTTTGCGGGCGGTGTGCTGTTCGGTACTGCGGGCATCAAAATTCTGAGCAGTCAGGATGCGAAAAAGTGCTATACGAACGCGACCGCAGCTGTCCTTCGCGCAAAGGACAGCGTTATGGAAACCGTTACAACCGTGCGTGAAAACTGCGATGATATTCTCAGTGATGCAAAGGAAATCAACGCAGAGCGTGTCGCGGCAGATGCGGAGGCTGTCATTGCGGATGCAGCAGAAGCTGTCATTGAAGACGCCGCAGAAGCTGCTGACGAAATCAAACCGACCGAATAATCTTCATAAGCAGACCGCTTCGGCGGTCTGTTTTGTTAAGGAGCAAGCATATGAAATGCAAGATTTTACATGAATCAAAAGGGCGTATCCGCGTGCATTTCTGTCAGAAGCACATGACGCTGCACCAGGCGGATACAGCAGAGTATGCGCTGTCTGCGGTCAGCGGCATTATAAAAGTGCAGGTGTTCGACCGCACCTGCGATGTGGTTCTGACTTATCGCTGTGAACGCAAGGCTGTTTTGTCCGCACTTGCCCGTTTCTGTTACAGTCCGGAGGCCGAGGCCCTTGTGCCGGAGCAGACCGGCAGAGCGCTGAACCGTGAATATGAGGAAAAGCTCGAAGCGGCTATCATGCGGCGCGTGCTGCATAAATTTCTGCTGCCGTTGCCGTTCCGCCGCCTGATCTCATGGATTAAGGCGCTGAAATACCTGCGCAGAGGACTGCAATGCCTGATGCGCGGCAAGCTCGAAGTGGAGGTGCTGGATGCGGTTGCGATCACGGTGTCGATGCTGCGCGGCGATTTCAACACAGCCGGAAGCGTGATGTTTCTGCTGAAAATCGGAGATATTCTCGATGAATGGACGCATAAGAAATCGGTCGATGATCTGGCCAGAACGATGTCGCTCGGCGTGGAACAGGTCTGGATGCAGAGCGCAGACGGTCAGGAGCTGCTTGTTCCGGTATCACAGATTCAGAAAGGTGACTGTGTGATCGTCCGTACCGGTTCCATGATCCCGCTGGATGGCAAGGTGATCTCCGGTGACGCGATGGTCAATCAGGCGTCGATGACAGGCGAATCCGTGCCTGTTCACAAATCCGAGGGCGCGTATGTATACGCCGGAACGGTCGTTGAGGACGGCGAATGCACCGTGCAGGTCGAGAACACCGCAGGCAGCGGACGGTATGACCGCATCGTGAAAATGATCGAAGAATCGGAGCAGATGAAATCCTCGGCAGAGAGCAAGGCTGCACATCTGGCGGACAAGCTGGTTCCGTGGTGCCTGGGCGGCACATTGCTGACCTGGCTGCTGACGCGCAATGCAACAAAGGCTGTTTCCATTCTGATGGTTGATTTTTCCTGCGCGTTGAAGCTCGCAATGCCGATTTCGGTGCTGTCGGCGATGCGGCAGTGCGCCGAAGCGGGCATCACGGTCAAGGGCGGCAAATTTCTCGAAGCGGTCGCAGAAGCGGACACCATCGTGTTTGATAAAACAGGTACGCTGACGCATTCGCAGCCGCGTGTCGCGCAGATCATTCCGTTCGGCGGGCGTGACGAAGCGGAAATGCTGCGGCTTGCGGCCTGCCTGGAGGAGCATTATCCGCATTCTATCGCAAACGCGGTCGTTTGGGAGGCGGAGCGCCGCGGTCTGCTGCATGAGGAGCGGCATTCCAAGGTCGAATATGTTGTTGCGCACGGCATTTCCAGCATGATTGACGGCGTGCGTGTGGTGATCGGCAGCTATCATTTCGTGGTGGAGGACGAAGCCTGCAAAATCCCGGACGAGCGCATTTTCCGGCATCTGCCGAAAGAATATTCACATCTCTATCTGGGAATCGGCGGCGAAATCGCAGCGGTAATCTGCATCGAGGATCCGCTGCGCGATGAGGCGGAAGCTGTCATTCAGACGCTGCATGCGCTCGGGCTGTCCGGTATTGTGATGATGACCGGTGACAATGAACGGACCGCAAAATCCGTTGCAGAAAAGGTTGGTGTTGATACTTACTATTCGGAGGTTCTGCCGGAGGATAAGGCGGCATTCATCCGCGCAGAGCATGAAGCGGGCAGGCGCGTCATCATGATCGGGGACGGCGTGAACGATTCTCCTGCGCTCAGCGAATCCGATGCGGGCATTGCAATCAGCACAGGCGCGGCAATCGCAAGAGAAATCGCGGATATTACGATTTCTGCCAATGATCTCTATGCGCTGATTGATCTGAAACGGATCAGTGATGCGCTGATGCAGCGGATTCATTGGAATTACCGCGCGATCATCGGCTTTAACCTGGGGCTGATTCTGCTCGGTGCTGCCGGAATTCTTCCGCCTGCAACCTCTGCGCTGCTGCACAATGCTTCCACACTGGCAATCGGGCTGAAAAGCATGACAAATCTGCCGGTTCCGGAATTGTCCCGCAGTTGACATAAATAGGTAAAATGTGCTATAATATCATATATCCGCACAATGAAAGGAGCATGATTTATGGCACTGCATGAGTCCGGGGAAGACTATCTGGAAACAATCTATTTACTGTCGAAGAAAAGCCCCTATGTACGGAGTATTGATGTCGCAAATGAACTGGGTTACAGCAAGCCGAGTATTTCCCGTGCGATGAAGATTCTGCGTGAGGAAGGCATGATCACCGTATCCGATGACGGCGCTTTGAAGCTGACGAAGGCAGGGGCGAAGCGCGCTGCTGCTGTCTATGAGCGGCACACGCTGATTACGCAGTTCTTTGCAGAGTTTCTCGGGGTCAATCCGGTGACAGCCGAAAAGGACGCCTGCAAGGTTGAGCATATTATCAGCGAGGAAACCTATCTGCGGTTAAAGGGATATATGGCCGAGCACGGAGCGGAACCTCCGGAGGATTAACAGAATACCGGTGAAGAAAAAGCAGACTGTGTATTTTTACGCAGTCTGCTTTTTATCATTTACGGACAGATTATTCCATGCCTTTGAGCACTTCGACCATGTCGATTTTCCGGATTCTGCGTGAAAACAGAAAGCTGACGAGCACCGACACCGTCATGACGAAAACAGCAGCGATCAGATATGTGGACGGCGCAATACAGCACGGCCAGTCAACTGCGTCGCCGTTGGAATCCATCATCGCCTGCAGCGGAACACGCCCGAGCGGCAGTCCGCAGATCACACCGAGTACGGACAGCCAGAGGTTCTGCGTGGAAAGCAGTCTGCGGATTGCGCTGCTCTTGAAACCGAGCACTCTCAGCGTCGCAAATTCCTTTTCGCGCTCATTGAATGACAGATTGCCGGAATTATACAGCACAATGACAATCAGCAAAACCGCGAACACCACCATGAAATACACAAGCAGATTCATGATTTCCATCATCTTGTCAAAGGCTGCAATCAGGTCTGTCATGCTGTGTACGGCGGAAACGCAGTCTTTATCTGCAAGGGATTCGCAGTTGTTATTCGATACGAGCATGACCGGCCGGAATGTCATTCCGGCTGCTTCATAATCATCCCGCAGCATGGTGATGCCGGTGATATTCGGATGACGTGAAATCAGACCGATTTTGCTTTCATTCCATTCACTGCCGGTTGTCGTTTTCCAGTAAACCTTATCGCCCGCGGACAGTCCCAGCTTTTTCGCCTGCTTCATTGTCAGCGCGACTGTTCCCTCCGGAATAGGCGTTGTATGCAGTTCCGGATCGGACACGCAGTAGCGCTGTTCGCCCTCCGTGACAGCCAGCTTGCAGGAGATAATGTCGTCAGAGGTCGGGTGATTTTTCGCTGCGATCGAAATGGCCTCCATTGCAATAAGCTCGCCGTCCGTTTCTGCTTTCAGTTCCTTTGCCTGTTCCGGTGTGCAGCTGTCGTTCAGAATGACCTGGTACTCGTAATTCTGAATATCGCGGAAATACCAGTCGCGGACATAATCGACCGTATCATAAGCACCGAGGCCGAGCTCCATGATCATCATGCCCATGCAGGTTCCGAAAACGCCCATAAACGCACGCATTTTTGATCTTGAAATGTCACGGAGATTATAACGGGTATTGAAGCTGAGTTTCTCCCAGAACGGCAGCTTTTCAAAGATGCAGGGCTTTGCGGTTTTTGCGGCCGCCGGTCTGAGCGCTTCGGATGGATGTATTTTCAGTATCTTCTTGCAGCTCAGATAAGAGGTTCCGGTGCAGATCATGACCAATACCGCTGCAACCACTATGCTTTTGTAATTGAAACCGGGCTGCCAGTCCGGGAGCGTATAGAACTGACTGAACATATTGACCATCATTCTGCCGAATGTCAGGACGCCCAGCACAATGCCGAGTGCGCTGCCGATCACGGACAGCACAAAGCTGAAGCTGAGATAATGCAGCATGATCTGACGCTTTTTCATGCCGAGTGCGTTCAGCGTACCGATCTGTGTGCGCTGCTGCGTGATCATGCGCTTCATCGTCGTGATAATGACAAGCAGCGCGATTGAAACGAACACAAAGGAGAAGATATACGAGAAGCTGTCATGCTGTGCCAGTTCATCCGAAAGCTGATACCAGCCGCGGATGCTGTTTCTGTCTGCAAGATAGGCGTAGCTGCCGTCCAGAGCCTTTGAAATATCGTCCTCATAGCGGAGTGCCTTGCCCTCACAGGTGAAGATGATCTCATTGCTGATTTGCATTTCTTCGGGCAGTGCTTTTTGCGATAAATAGGCAAATCCGATATTGTGGAAGTCTGTATCGGTATCCGTCGAAGCGCAGGCGAATTCGTATTCCGGTGTAACGATCAGTCCCTTGACCTTTTTTTCAATGTCCAGGCCCATGACATGAACCGTGAATGAATCGCCGACATGAATATCCCATGTTTCCGCAAACCGGCTGAACAGCCAGAGTCCGTCAGCATCATCCGCGTCAAAATCTGCGCCCTCAACCGTGCGCGGAACCGTCACTTTCGTGTTTTTCTGAAAGTAACAGTACATCTCTGCTGTATTGTATTTCTCATCAGCCTTGCCGAGTACCTCAGTTCGGCGCTGCACATCCTTGATGCCGCTGATTGCTGCAATCTTCTCAGCCTGTTCCGTACTGAAATCGGCGCCGTAAATCCAGCCGTCCGCAAAATTGGCGCTGCTTTCATAATTATTCCGTGCCCTGTTTCCGCCGATGACATTCGCCTGAAAGCCGGTATAGCACCACATGGCAATCAGTGAAAGCAGCAGAATGGAAAAGAACTGCGCGAAATTTGCCCGTATATCACGAAGCATTTTCCTCCTGAGCATTGCCGTCACCTCACCATTCGATGTCGTTGACTGAGAGCGGCTTTTCGTTTGTCTTGACTGACTTGATCTTGCCGTTTCTCATGTGAATGATACGGTTTGCGCATTTGGCGATATCTGCGTTATGCGTGACGAGTATCACCGTATTGCCGCCCTCTGTCGAGAGCTTTTGCAGCAGGTCAATGACGATTTTTCCCGTTTCAGAATCCAGCGCGCCGGTCGGTTCATCGCCGAGAATGATCTTCGGATCTTTGGCAAGCGCTCTTGCAATGGAAACTCTCTGCTGTTGACCGCCGGACATTTGCGTCGGGAATTTGTGCTTCTGGTCGGCAAGCCCGACACGCTCCAACATTTCATCTGCGCTGAGGGCAGTTTTCTTAATATCCCGAACCAACGCGACATTCTCATATGCGGTCAGCCCCGGCAGGAGATTGTAAAACTGAAAAATGAACCCGATCGTATCCGCGCGGTACTCTGAAAGCTGGCGGTCATTATAACCGGAGATTTCTTCCCCGTCCACGATGATCTTGCCCTCTGTCGGCACATCCATGCCGCCGAGCATATTCAGCACAGTCGATTTTCCCGCACCTGACTGTCCGAGTATGACCACGAATTCGCCTTTTTCAATGGTGAAGCTCACATGATCGACGGCGACCTGTTTTCCTTCGCCTTTCCCGTAAATCTTTACGACATCCTTGAATTCTACCGCTGACATTGCATTTCATCCTTTCACCGCATCGGTTAGCATACGCAAACCACATGTTATATTATAGCATATGCTAACTCAAATTGCAATAAGGCAACTATCCAAGAGTGTACGACATTTTTACCTGATTTCTGTCTGTTTTTCTGCTCTGCGCGTTATGCGGAAATCGTACCGGACAGAAAAGGAAAGCAATGAAAAAGCGATACCATGCATAAAGCGTGGTATCGCCTGAAAGATTATCCTGAAACAGATGAACGATTGTCACAGCAGTCAGCGCGGCCGTCCGGTTGATAAGGAACAGATTGCGTTCATATGAACGGGAACAACAAGGGACGCTGCAACGTATTCTGCAATGCTGATTATTCCTCAGCCAGTCCCTTTCACAATGCATCCGCCCATACCCTGGCCTGTATTTGCGCCGGGGCCGCTATAGGAAGCATATGTAATCAGCAGGCGCAGTTGCAGGAATGCCCGGCTTTCGCATCCGTTGGGGGAAAGAATTTCAAAATTCACACCTCTTCGCTCAATTCAATGTTTTATCAGAACGCTCATTTCAGGGATTTTCTTTCCGATTTGATATGTACAAACGGATGCGTTTTCCTGCCGCTTGCAATGCATTCTCTGCACGGACTGACAATGCATTTGATTTTCCCGAGATAGTACGGACATTTCAGGCACTTGATTCCGTCCGGCAAGGGCTTTGATTGTGGATTCCGAAGCATAGGCACCTCCGTTCTGCTGATCCGTAACCGGTTCCTTTCTGAGGCACCCGACGGTGCGTAAAACACGGCCGGATCATCCGCATTTACGTTTTATATTATATCATTTATGTCGTGATAAGTCAATAGAAACCTGCAACAATCCATGCGATATTCATGCAGAAAGCGCATAGCGGTGAGAGGGGATGTGCTGCATTTACAACGGCAGAAGCAATGATGCGCAGCAGACTGTATCCCTCGCCGCGGTCTGCATTGATTGACAATTCTCTGATATTATGCTACAATACATAAAGATACCGCCTGCATGATTCAGGCGATTGTCAGAGATTGCGGGCAACATCGTTTCTGCGCGATGACGGATTTCGACGACGCATTTTTGTTTTGAAAGGAGAAAGCTGAATGAGATTTTTTCAGAAACTTGCTGTCCTCGGGGCGGGCGCACTTGCACTGATGAACATTTCCGCCGTGATGCCTGCGGCATTTTCCGTATCTGCGGCTGCGGTTGCGGAGGCGGAGGCGGAGGCAGGCACATGGGAATTTGACGAAACAACCGGCACACTGACGATTTCCGGTGTGTGGCGGAATTTTAACATCGGGACACAGTCCGCACCGTGGGGGAGGTTGGCGAACAATACGAAAACGCCCGTTCTTTCTGTTGTTTTCGGAGAAAACACGAAAAGCATTCCGGTGCATGCACTGTGCGAATTCAAATCTCTGAAGTCGGTCACGATTCCGGCAGGGACGGAAATCATCGGTAATTCTGCGTTCATGAACTGCCCTGCGCTGGAGCAGATTACACTGCCGGACAGCCTGACGGAGATCGGGAACGGTGCGTTCTTTGAATGTACTGCACTGAAATCATTGGCCGTTCCGGAAAATGTCACGTCGATCGGGAACGAGGCGTTCTGCGGCTGCACGGCACTGAAGGAGATCACGCTGCCCGAAAAGCTGACTGAGATCGGTTCTTGTGTGTTTCAGGATACGCTCTGACTGGCTGACCGGCGGGCGGAGAATCCGCTTGTTATCGTCAACGGCATTGTGATTGACGGCTTCGCCTGCAAGGGTGCTGTGCAGATTCCGGACGGCGTCACGGAGATCGCTGGTTCTGCGTTCATGAACAGCCCTGCGCTGGAGCAGATTACACTGCCGGACAGCCTGACGGAGATCGGGAACGGTGCGTTCTTCGGATGTACCGCCCTGAAATCAGCGGCCGTTCCGGAAAATGTCACGCTGATCGGGGACGAGGCGTTCCGCTGCTGCACGGCACTGAAGGAGATCACGCTGCCCGAAAAGCTGACTGAAATCGGTTCTTATGTGTTTCAGGATACGCTCTGGCTGGCTGACCGGCGTGCGGAGGATCCGCTTGTTATCGTCTACGGTATTGTGATTGACGGTTTCGCCTGCAAGGGTGTTGTGCAGATTCCGGACGGTGTCACGGAGATCGCTGATTCTGCGTTTGCACAGAATCAGGAAATGACGGAGGTCATTTTTGCAGACAGCGTGAAGAAGCTCGGCAACAGTGCCTTCTCTATGTGCGAAGCATTGAAAAAAGTGGTGATCCCGAAGCAGATTACATCTGTGGCGGATTATGCATTCTGTCAATGCTTCAGACTGGAACGTGTTGTCATGGAGGAGGGCGTGACCGAAATCTGCGCCGGTGCATTTGCAAACTGCGACAGGCTTGCAGATATTGTGATTCCGGAAACCGTTGACCAGATTGGACTGTTCGCGCTCAGTTCGACCGCATGGCTGGAGAAGCAGCAAAAAGAAAATCCGCTTGTGATTATCAACCATATTCTGGTGGATGGCACCTGCTGCAAGGGCGACGTCGTCATCCCGGAGGATGTTGTACGGCTTTCACCGTTTGCGTTTCATTCATTTGATGACGCGTGTCATATCACATCCGTTGTGATCCCGGAGGGCATGACGGAAATTCCGTACAGTGCGTTTGATCATTGTAAGGAGCTGACGTCGGTCACGATTCCGGATACGGTCGAACGCATTGGACACAGTGCATTTGCTGACTGCACACAGCTCAGGGAGATTTCGATTCCGTCGAGTGTCCGGGAGTTGGGAAGCTCTGTGTTTGACGGGAGTCATATCCAATCTGTTGTGATTCCGGAGGGTGTCACGGAAATTCCGCTTGAGGCGTTTATTCAGTGTACGGAGCTGACGTCGGTCACAATTCCGGATACGGTCGAACGCATTGGTGACGAAGCATTTACTGATTGTAAACAGCTCAGGGAGATTACGATTCCGGCAAGTGTCCGGGAGTTCGGATTTTCTGTGTTCAGTGGGACGAACCTGACAATCAGAGGGTATACGGGTTCTGCTGCTGCGGCTTATGCAGAGGAATACGGGATCCCGTTTGTCGCAATCGGCAGCGCCTTGCCGGGACAGATCGAACCGCGCTGCGGCGACGCCAACACGGACGGCAGCTTTGATATTGCCGATGCTGTGCTGGCATCCCGATACATCGTTGCAGATGCGGACGCCGTGCTTACCGATACCGGCAGACTGAATGCGGACGTGACAGGTGACGGCGCCATTCAGCCGGATGATGTAGCCGCGATGCTTCAGCGCATTGCAAAGAAGATTCTGGTGTTCCCGGCTGAGGAGAAGAACAGCGCGGAATAACCGGATTTACAGAAAAAAGCGCGGGAACGGCTCGTCGTTTGAGCCGTTCCCGCTTTTGTATTGTCTTTGTTCAGATGCCAACGCTGCTTTCAAACGACTGATAGTAGTCATTGATGTTGACGCCGCCGTTATCGAGCACCTTGCCCAGAACGAGCATCAGCAGCACGATAATGAGCGCGACTGCGGAAAGCACAATGCCTGCCGTCCGGAGTTTTTTGGCATTCTCATGCCGGACGCGGGATACAATGCCGCAGATCAGTCCCGCTGTTCCGAGCAGGGTTCCGGCAGGCAGCGCACAGGCCATGCAGATGCCTGCAATCCCCAGGATGACGGAGATCAGCGCCAGCTTGCCGGTCGGCCGGTCATCCTCAAATTTCGGTTTGTCAAGCGGGTCATGCCATTCCACAGCGCCGCTGGAAACCGGATTCAGCTTTTCTTCCTCTGTCAGTTCCCGCTGCGGGGTGTTGTTGTTCTCGTCCATCTGTGTTTCTCCTGCTGTGTGATTTTGTGCGTCCGCTGTCGTGATGCGTGCAGACGGCGCAGTTTCTTCTATTATAGCAGACTGCGCGTCAAAAGTCAACCGTGCAGCAGCACAAAAAAACCGGCCGGCCGTTTCTGCACGGCCAGCCGGTTCAGTGTCGTATGATTACTTCTTCTTTGCCTTCTTGGCAGCCTTTGCCGGCTTGGTGTTGACCTTTTCCTTCAGGGCAGCACCTGCCTTGAACTTCACCAGGGTGGAAGCAGCGATCTTGAGCGGCTCACCGTTTGCCGGGTTGCGGCCGGTTCTGGCAGCTCTCTCAGCTGTTTCAAAGGTGCCAAAGCCGATCAGCTGTACCTTCTCCTTCTTCTGGAGCGTACCGGATACGACATTGACGAAAGATTTGAGCGCGGCATCGACGTCCTTCTTGGCAATGCCGGTTTCGGTTGCGATCGCTTCGATCAGTTCAGCCTTATTCATTGTAAAATTCCTCCGTTTTCATTTTCTTTTTGGGTAAAAGGGTTTGCGTTGAGTTTATTATAGTACATTACGGGAGATTTGTCAAGGGGTGTGCGCATTCTTTTCAAATATAAAGCAAAAAAACATATTGAGCAGCGTACACATTTATTCATATATCCATACAAACATGGTCTGCGCAGTGCAGCGGCGGCTGTTCTGCAAGCGTCAGCCCGCAGATTTCCCGCGCAGGAACGGCTGTTCCGTCTGCAAAATACAGTATTTTTTCTGCCTCGTCGTAATGCCGGAACACGCCTGTGTATGTCACATAACGCCCGCCGTCCTTGCGTGTATCCGGCTGAAAGCGGATGACGGATGCAGCCGGATGCTCTGCTTCGGCGGCAATCAGCTGCTGCATTGCGGCATCCAGCGCTGCGAGGTCGTCCTCAGACAGTTCTGCACGGACATCGGTCAGGCGCGCCGTTTCGCCGATGTCCTCATCATAGCCGGTCAGCGCCGCGAATGCCGCAAACTGTACAGCGCGGTCGGCAGGCGGCATCGGTCTGCGCGTTTTGGAAACATGATGCGGCAGCGCCATAATATCCGAAAAATCGTCCATATCCGTACCTCATGCCCGGTGTCCGCCGACCTGTGCGTTCCGGTCGCGCGCGGTCGCACCGTCCTGAAAATTCATGCCCTTCAGGACGGCATTTTTCCCGTATTTGCTTTTGATGGAGAGCACGGCCTCCTGAAGCCGCCGTTCCTTTGCAAGCCGGTTCTGCTCCAGCGCGCGGCGGCGTTCCAGCATCTCAATATCATCGAACAGCCCGTATTGCAGCGGTGCATCTTCCTGCACATCCTGCTCACGGATGACGTGGTTTGCCGTCACATTCAGCCGCCGGACGAGCAGCTCTCTGTCCGCGATGCGGTCGAACAGCTGCACTGCGGCGGCAAGAATCTGTTTCGCCGAGGCCGTGTGCCGTCCGAGATTGACCGAGCCGTGTGCAGGCTTCGGTACCGTTTTGCCGTAGTGGTTTCTGGTCAGCGTGCCGGAATAATCCGCGGGGATGCCCGTGTGGTCGTAGCCGATATGCAGCACAATCTGATCTGCGGCAACGCCCTTGCGCACCATGTCCAGCACGAGCAGATCTGTCATTTCGCGGACGATCAGCCTGGCTTTGTCCGCAGAATACGGCGCGGAAAGCACCTGTCCCTGTGACAGGCTGTGATTCTCCGGCCGGTACGCCTTGATTGCCGCGATTGTGCAGGGCTCCCAGCCCCATGCATGGTCAATCAGCAGCTCCGCCTTGACGCCAAACGCTTTATACAGCGCGGCCTCGTCATATTCCGAGCAGCGCGCCAGCTGCCCCATGTTCCGGATGTGCAGCGCCTCCAGCCGTCTTGCGGTACCGGCGCCGATCTGCCAGAAATCGGTGAGCGGCTCATGCCCCCACAGCTGTTCCCGGTAGCCCTTTTCGTCCAGCTCCGCAATGCGGACGCCGTCGGCATCCGGCGGCATTTTCTTCGCAACAATATCCATTGCGACCTTGGCGAGATACAGATTTGTGCCGATGCCCGCCGTTGCCGTGATGCCGGAGGCTTGCAGCACCTCCCGGATGATCCGCATAACCAGCTCATGTGCCGTGCAGTGATAGGTTTCCAGATAATTCGTCAGATCCAGGAATACCTCGTCGATGGAATAGACATGGATATCCTCCGGTGCAATGTATTTCAGATAGATCCTGTAAATATCGGTGCTGACCGCCATATATCTGCGCATCTGCGGCGGCGCGACGATATAGCCGATCTCCAGCGACGGATCCTGTGCCAGCGCGTCCGCGTCATACGATTTGCCTGTGAAGCGGCGGTGCGGTGCGCGCTGAAGGCGCTGCTCATTGGCCTGCGCGACCTTCTGGATGACCTCAAACAGCCGCGGGCGGCCGGGAACGCCGATCGCTTTCAGGGACGGCGACACCGCAAGGCAGATTGTTTTCTCGGTGCGGGTGAGGTCAGCCACAACGAGATTGGTGTTCAGCGGATCCAGCCTGCGCTCCACGCACTCCGCCGATGCGTAAAACGATTTCAGGTCAATGGCTGCATAGGTTTTCGGCATTGTGCGCACCTCCGTTTCCTGTGCCGTTACAGCGTAATCTCCGGATTGTACTGCTCGTCAATCAGAATGCGGGTGACATGCGGCAGTGCTGCAAACGCCGCCATGTTTTCGTTGTCCGCAGTGACTGATTCCGGCGTGCAGTCGGAATCGTCCTGCCGCTGTTCGATGACGGACGCATACGTTTTGATATCCGCGAAGTGCCGCGCGATGTATCGCCTGCTCATGACAAGGCAGAAGCAGCGGATACTGTTCAGCTCGGATTCCGAAAAATCCGCCGCCCACGACAGCGGAATATAGCAGCCCTCCACGGTCAGATTCTGTCCGTTTTCAATCGCAGTTCTGATGATTTCGCGCACGACCGGCCAGAGGAGGGCGGTCAGCGCTTCGTCGCTGCTCAGCGGGGTCAGGTCGGTATAACCGCTCCGGATCAGGCCCATTTTCAGGTGATCCTCGGAGAGATACGGATAATGATATGCTTCAAGCAGCTTCTGTGCCAGCGCAGTTTTTCCGGTATGGGATGCGCCTGTGATGATGACAACCATGCGGAGCCTCCGGGATGCGCGTCAGGGATTCTGCATCAGCAGCGCGCGCGGGAGAATCCTGTTGAGATGCCCCGGCGCGACCACGATTCCTGCAAGCCCGCTTTCGTCCAGGCACAGCTGCCGTGCGTCCGCAAAGCTGACGACGCCGATGCGGATGCTGCTGCCGAAGATGCCGGTCATCCCCTGATAATGCAGGAACAGCGGGATATAATCGCTGCCGTTCGGCGCGGTGAGCTTCCGAAAATGCAGGATGCCGGCGGCCTTCTTTGCAGGCGAGAGCGTGTCCGGCAGCTGATCCAGACAGATCAGCTTCGCACCGGCATCGCTCATCCGTGCGGCATGTTCGGTGAAATGCAGTGCAGAATCCGGCGTGCTCAGCGGCAGGGGAATGCCGTTTGCATCGCAGGGATCGCCGTCCAGAAAGACAGGGCACAGAAACAGCCCGTTTCGCAGATCAAGTTCCATTTGTTTCCCTCCGTTCGGGTGCTTCCTCAGCCGAAGCACCGTATTTTTCATAAAAATTCCGGATATCCTGTTCCGACCGCACGAGCTCCGCGTACCGCAGACGGTGCGCCTTGCGGTCGTAGAATCCGATTGTGCGCTCGCCGGTGCAGGTGCTTGCCTCAATTCTGATATCCGCCGCCGTAAACGGCTCCGGGATCGGCAGCGGCTCTTTTTTCCTGTGAAACAGCTTCATATGCGTATCCTCACCCGACCTTCTCTGTTACCATGCAGGTCAGCGCCTTTCCCGCGATGTCCGCCGGGTCGCCGTCCGGCCGGATCCAGTCCGCAATGCATTCCCTGCGGAGAATCAGCGGCATCCGGTCGTGCAGGGTGCTGACGCTGCTGTCTGCCTGCCGCGTGATGACCGCAAACACCGGCACCCGGATGCCGCGGCGCTCCTCAAAGCGGTACAGTCCGGCGAGCCATGTGACGGTTTCGCCTTCCGGCTGAATCAGAAATTTCGCGCCGGTGATGCGCTTTTTGCCGTCCGGTGACGCAAAATGATCCCATTCATAGTACCACGACGCGGGAATCACGCAGCGCCGCCGGAACCAGGAATCCTTCCACAGCGGCTTATAGTCTGCGGATTCCAGACGGCAGTTTACAATCGGGGCGCTGTTTTCCGGCGTGAGAAAGCCCCACAGCATCGGGAACACCGCAATGCCGCCGTGCTTATCCGGCGCCAGTACTGCGGCGGCGTCGGTCGGGTGCATCTCACCGCTCATGGTCAGCGGCTTGCCCAGCATGACAAGAATCTGATCCGCCAGCGCGGTCCGCTGCGCCCGCGCAATATACGGGCGGAACACGGCAGGTTCCACATAAAAGCGCGTACACATTCGATCACTCCCCATTCTGCACGGAACGGCATCCGCTGTCTGCGTCAGCGCGTGCCTGTCCGGATGAACCGGATCAGCGCCTCCGCATCGTCAAAATCGTCATAATCTCCGGTAATGCCGTCCCGGTGATAGACGACACCGGCCTTTTCGTTCCGTTCCAGGCAGTCCAGCAGCGCCGCCTCGCCGTACCGCCTTGCAAACAGTGTAAAGGCATACGGCTTGATTTTGGAAAGCAGCCCCTTCCGGCATGTTTCCTCGCCGCAGTCCCGGCAGCCGATAAGCCCGTTTTCTATGGAACACCGTCTGTTTTCGCACCACGCCTTATCCGGACAGGTGCCGGAATTGCAGCCGGTGCAGTGTTCGTTTTCGCTGCATAAGCAGCACGCCAGCCCGCAGCGTGCGATGCCGAGCTCCCGTTTCATATGTATCCTCCTTTGCATGCAGCAGCGTCAATTTCCGTATACTGTGCGCCGTGCTTGCCGAAATCAGAGCGCATCAGCGAAATGCGGCGGACGGTCATGGATTCTTTTGCAAGCACAATATCTGAAAACGACAGTCTGCTTTCCGCATTCCGCAGCAGCGTGATATGCGGATGAAACTTCTTGCGGTCAAACGGAATGCCGCGTTCCGCGAGCGCGCGGCGAAGCTGCTTTGCATACTGTGCCGCGGCAGGGGACTGCTCCGCGCCTGCCCAGAGCAGATTTCCGAAGCTGCCGATATACCCGCTGAGCGTCAGCGGGAACGGTGCGGGCGGGATTGCCTCCATGGCATCCAGCACGGCGTCCGGGTCGTTGTATTCCCCGATGAAGCTGAGCGTCAGATGCAGATTCCGTTCGTCGGTATAATGCCCGCTGAAACGGCGTTTCCGCAGACTGTTCTGTGCATCGAGCAGTGCCTGCCTGATATTCGGCGCAGGCAGAATTGCAATAAACAGCCGCATGGCATCATCCCTCCCCGGCGCGGAGCTGCTGATACATCCGGATTTCCTCCGGCCGCGCAAAATCCGTGTCCGGATCGAGAATTCCGAGCACCCGCCCGATCAGATACACGCTGTCGTCTTCGGAAAAGGTCATGGTCGGATAGCGCCTGTTCAGCGAGTGCAGACCGTCCTTTTCGTATACCTTAATATAAGTGCTGTTGCCGATGATGAATGCACCGGTTTCGCCGTATTGCAGCGCGGGACAGCCCGGGTAGCGCTGGACGAGCACAAGGTCACCGTTGTGATACTGCGGCTCCATGCTGTTGCCGCTGACCGGGAACACCAGATCCGCCTGCCGGATGCGCTCCGAGGTGTAGAGATAGACCGGCTCGCCCGTGTCATCGAATTCCGTACCGCCGTCAAAGCCCGCGGCGAGCTGCTTGCTGCACAGGGTCAGCACGGTGATATCCGGGCATGCTGCTGCCTGCTCCGCCGCTTTCAGCGATTCGATCAGCCGGTCAACCGCAAGTCGGTGCCCGTCTGACAGCGCCCGGTAATCCGAAAGGAGCTGCTGTTCCTGTTCCGTGTATCCGGCATGGGGTGCGTCCAGTCCGTAGAGCTCGTACAGCGTGATGCCGAGGATGCCGCAGAGCTCCGGCAGGATGCTGAGAGCCGGCCGCGTTCTGCCGTTTTCCCAGTTGCTGACGGCGTTCGGCGTGATGCCGAGCCTGCGGGCGATGTCCTTCTGCTCCAGCCCGCCGCGCTTCCTGTAAAACTGAATGCGCCTGCCGACGGCCCGGATATCCCGCAGGGCAACTGCTCCGTCCGGGCGCATTTGCTTTGACGCCTGCGTGTTCATTGGAATCCCTCCGTTTCGATCCCGCACAAATGTTCTTGCTTATACTGTCGCAGGCATACCGTATCTGCCTGCTTGCCACTATTATACCACACGATTTGTGTTTTGTCAAGCGCTAATTCCGCATATTGATTCACAAATCGTGTGATTTGACAAGGGGAATTTTATCCTGTGATATTCCCGTTTTCCGCTTGATTTCCGGCAATTCCTGTGTTATAATGAAGAAAAGCGCAAAATCCGGCTTTTCAGCTGCATTGCAAAAATGTTCTCAAACAGGGGAGGAATATCATGAAACACAAATCCGTTCCGGACAGATTCGCAGCGGCAGTCCTGTGCTGCATATTCTGCTGCGCCGGCCTGACAGCGCCGAAGGCTTCGGCAGAAGAAGCCGGGGCGCTGCCGGTGTGCTTTGACTGGCGCGAGGAAGCAACGGAGATTCTGACGCCGGTGAAGAAGCAGATCGGCGGCACCTGCTGGGCGTATGCGACGATTGCATGTGCAGAAGCCAATCTGATCAAAAAAGGGCTGGCGGACAGCAGCATTGACCTTTCGGAGGCGCATCTGATCTGGTTTACGAACGGGCAGGGTTCCCCGACGGATCCTGACGATCCCAGATACGGCGGCACGCATAATGACGGCGTGGACGGCTACGAAGGCGGTGCTTCGGTGCTGACCACGGACTGCACGCTGGCAGCATGGCAGGGCGTTGTCCCGGAAAGCGCTGCTGCGCCGCATGCCGATAAGCAGCCGCTGGATGAGTCGCTGCGGTATCAGTCTGTCGCACATTTGCAGAATGCGGAGGGGTATCCTTTGGATGAGCCGCAGATCATCAAGACCAAGATCATGGAAAACGGCCCGATGGTTCTGAGCTATTTTAATTCCCATGATCAGGAGGATGCGATTTCTGCACAGCACGGATACTATAATCAGGATTATCTTGAAAAAAAGGAGCAGGACGCATTGAACGGCGACTTTCATCTTGTGGTGCTGGTCGGCTGGGATGACAGCTTTGCCAAAGAGAATTTCACTGCGAAACCGCCCGGTGACGGCGCGTGGATTCTCCGGGACAGTCAGGCATCGCGCATCAATGCGGGAAATGCATATTATTATATGAGCTATTATGAACCGTCAATCAGAACGTATTATTCCTATGATTTTGAGCCGGTGACGAATTACGGGAACGTGTATCATTATAACGACTCCGAGATCACCAGATACAGCCCTTCAAAGGAAGAAAACGGGTTTCTCATTGCAAATGTATTTGAAGCCGCAAAGCCGGAAAAAATCGCGGCCGTCGGCTTCTTTACGGATACGCGTTCGGAAGCCTATGAGATTTCGGTATACGCGCTGGAGGACGGGTTCATGGATCCGCAGGACGGCACACTGGTCACGCAGTTTGAAGGCGTTGCGGAATTCAGAGGCTTTCATACTGTACCGCTGCCGCAGACCTATGCGGTGGAGCCGGGGCAGCTGTATTCCGTGGTCATCCGGCTTCCGGTCGGAAAGCAATACGGCACATATTTTGATTCCGCCGTTTACAGAGAGGGCGTTTCGTTCCGGGCATTATACAACAGCGAAGGCGTCATCCGCTGGAAGGACTGCTATGATTTGGGACGCGGCGACGTCTGCATCCATGTGTATACGGAATACGAAGATGAAACCGGGGATTATATCCGCGGCGACCTGAACCGCGACGGCACTGTCAATGCAGCAGATCTCTCGCTGCTGAAACAGCTGCTGTACGGCAGTCAGCGCACAGATCTTTGTCTGCCCGCCGCCGACTGGAACGCGGACGGTCTGACGGATGCGGCGGACGCCAACGGTCTGCGGGACTTCCTGCTCGGAGATCCGGCGGCATAGTCCGGCGAAACCGCAGGTTTTCTGTCACAATTTTTGCCACACTCTCCGCATTTAATATGGAATCCTACAAAATTATGCAGAACAGGATTTTCCGCTTGATTCCTGCGGAATTTCGCTGTATAATATCTAGGCATTCTATAATAATTAACGGAGATGAAGAAATTGGAAGAAACCGTAAAGAAGCCGACGGCTGACAAGCTGAAACCGAAGCTGTTTTCGGTGCTGAAAACCTATTCAAAGGCGCAGTTCGTCAAGGATCTGGTCGCGGGCGTCATTGTTGCAATCATTGCGCTGCCGCTTTCCATCGCGCTGGCACTGGCCTCCGGCGTCAATCCGGAGCAGGGCCTGTACACTGCGATTGTGGCGGGATTCCTTGTGTCCTTTCTGGGCGGCAGCCGTGTGCAGATCGCCGGGCCGACCGCAGCCTTTGCAACGATCGTTGCGGGCATTGTCGCCACGGACGGCATGGACGGGCTGATCCTTTCAACGGTCATGGCGGGCATTCTGCTGATCGTGATGGGCTTCTGCCGTTTCGGCAAGCTGCTGAAATTTATCCCGAATACAATCACCGCGGGCTTTACCTTCGGCATTGCCGCGACCATCGTGATCGGACAGGTCAAGGATTTCCTCGGGCTGACCTTTCAGAATGCGCCGATTGAAACCGTGGACAAGATCGCGGAAATCTTCCGATGTATCGGCAGCCTGAATCCGTCGGCGCTGCTGGTCGGTGCGATTTCTCTGGCCGTGCTGATTCTCTGGCCGAAGAAGCTGGAGAAAATCCCGGCCTCGCTGATTGCCGTGCTGCTCTGCTCCGCGCTTGTGAAGCTGACCGGCATGAACGTCAACACCATCGGAGATCTGTACACGATTTCCAGCGCACCGCCGAAATTCGTGCTGCCGCATGTGACCTTTGCGGGCATCCGCGCCATGCTGCCGAACGCCTTTACGATTGCGATTCTCGCGGCGATTGAGTCGCTGCTCTCCTGTGTGGTTTCTGACGGCATGATCGGCTCGAAGCACCGTTCCAACATGGAGCTGATCGGGCAGGGCGTTGCCAATATCGGCTCGGCGCTGTTCGGCGGCATTCCCGCGACGGGCGCCATCGCGCGCACGGCTGCCAATGTCAAGAACGGCGGCAGAACGCCGGTTTCCGGCATGGTGCATTCCGCGGTGCTGCTTGGTATTCTCGTGCTGCTGATGCCCTATGCATCCATGATCCCGATGCCGACGATTGCGGCGATTCTGTTCATTGTTGCATATAATATGTGCGGCTGGAAGAACATCCGCACAATGATGAAAACTGCGCCGAAAAGCGATATTGCCGTGCTGCTGACCGCGATTGTGCTGACTGTCGTGTTCGATCTGGTTGTCGCAATCGGTGCCGGACTGGTGCTCGCTTCGCTGCTCTTTATCAAGCGCATGTCTGATGTCACGGAGGCGCGTACCTGGACGGATGCCGACGACGAGGATACCGACCCGGACAACATTCAGCGCAAGCGGATTCCCGCACGCACAAAGGTCTACGAGATCAACGGGCCGATGTTTTTTGCAGCATCCGAAAAGTACAGATACGTGCTCGACCGTCATGATTTCGACGTGCTCGTGATCCGGATGCGCGACGTACCTGCCGTGGATGCGGCGGGCGTGGAAACGCTCTCCGAGATTGTGCGCGGCTGCAAAAAGAACAAAATTCAGGTTGTGTTCTCGCATGTCAATGAACAGCCGATGCATGCGATAGAAAAGGCCGGCCTGAAAGCAGAGGTCGGCGCAGAGAACTTCTGTCCGCATATTGACGTCGCACTGCTCCGTGCAGAAGAGATCGTCAAGCGTGCCGCTGCATCGTAACACTGTATCAGACAAACATCCCGGAAACGGTTATTGCCTGTTTCCGGGATGTTTTTTGCTGCATTCATCAGCTGATGAGCGGGTTCTCTTCCGCTTTCGGAGGCTGAGAAACGCCCCGGCGTTTCTGACACAGATCAGAAACACCGGGGCGTTCTTGTTTTGATTCAGCTTGCCGCATGCGGCTGCTTATGCAAAATCAGAAACCTGTTTTGATTAAGCAACGCTGATGCCGGTCATGGAAACGAGCGTGATGCTCGGGGTACCGGTCTGAGAAGCGGTGATGCCGAAGGAGATGCTTGCGCCTGCTGCCAGCACGCCGTTTGCGGTGCCGCTGGTGATGGTGAAGGTGCCGTCGCCGTTGTCGGTGATGACATTGCCGCTTGCGTCAGTGATGACGAGGTTCTCAGCGCGGACAACGATCTCCCAGCCGGTGATGGTGCTCTCAGAGTTGTTGGTGATGGTGAGCTGACCGACAAGGCCCTCGCCCCAGGAGCTGAAAACGTCGAAGAGCAGGACAGTGTCCTCGGTGATGTCAGTGCGCTCGGAAATTGCCGTGAAGGTCGGCTCATTGCCGTTCGGCTCAGAGATCTGATAGCCGAAGGTGACGCTGCCGCCGACCGGGATCACTGCGTTGTAACCGACGCAGGAAATGACATTGCCGGAGAGCAGGTCTGCGCACCAGATGCCGACGATGTTGCCGCCGAAGTCCTCAGCGCGGAGTGCCCAGCCGTTGATTGCGGTGGTGCCGTTGTTGGTCAGGGTGATGTTGATGATCTTGCCGCCTTCCCAGGCATTTGCAATCTCATAGCTGATGGTGTAGTTCGGGTTGTCGATCGGGAACGGCTCATCGGGATCGTCGGGATCGTCCGGATCATCGGGATCGTCCGGATCGTCCGGATCATCAGGATCATCGGGATCGTCCGGGTCATCCGGGTTCGGCTCTTCCGGCATCACGTCTGCCAGGTAAGCCTGGAGAACGGAAAGGTTCTCCTCGTTTGCTTCGAGGTAATCCACGTCAGCCTGGGTGAATGCGCCGTCATAGTTGAGGTCGCCGTTCACGAGGGAGATGTTGCCGTAGATCGTGCTGCTGGTCAGTGCGCCGCAGTCGACAATCGTGTTGGAGAGGTTGTCGGTGATGCGGAAGGAAGCGCTGTTGTAATCGCCGGTCAGGTTCAGGAACCAGTTGTAGCCGGAGATGTAGTTGCCGATCGGGCTGCAAAGATCTGCGTAGTCAAAGACCAGCGTGCCGGTGTACGGCAGATCGTTGTAGTAATCCGGATTGAACACGGTGAAGTAGTTTGCCATTGCGGTTGCATCAGCAGTGTTTCTGCCGAGGGAAGCGGTCAGGCTGTACTTGGAATCGGTGTCAATCGTGATCTGACCGACATAGTAAACGTCCTTGTTCTCAACAGTGATGTAGTAGAAGCCGTTGACGTTGTAGCTGCCGTTGACATAGGTGCCGCGGTCAAAGATACCGATACGGGTGCCGTAGTAAGCGGATTCCCAGTTGCCGGAGATTGCGGAAGTACCGTTCAGAGCATCGTAGGAAACCCAGATGTAGCCGTCGTTTGCCCAGTCAGCGCCCCAGGAGTTTGCAATCTTGAATGCGCCGCACTCTGCCTCATCGACAGCGCCGTTGCCGTTGACATCGATCCAGACGGTGTCATCATAGCCGACCAGCGTCAGAGCGTGGCCGCCTCTTGCGCTCTTTGCACGGAAGGAAACGAACTCATAGTCGCCGTTTGCGTTCACATAGCGCTGAACATTGCCGTTGTCGTCGATGTAGGTTCTGTAATCAGAATCCCAGGACGGACCCTGAACACGGAGGTTCAGAATCTTGCCCTCTGCGAGCAGACCCTTGACTTCGTCGAGGTCGCTGTCGTTCGGGCCGCTGATTGCGGTGCCGCGGGAGGTGATCGTAGCAGCATTGTGGCCGCTCAGTCTGGTGTTCAGAGCCTCGATCAGAGCCTCGGTATCGGTGGACCAGCTGTAATCGTAGTTATCCGGATCAACATAGCTTGCGCCGTTCGTGGAACGGTACGGTGCATCAGCCATGTGCAGGCAGCCCTGCTTGCTCAGCAGATCGTAAACCTCAGTGTTCACGCCGCCGACGTCCTCACCGCCGCTGAGAATGTTGTTAACAAATGCCGGAGAATAGGCATTTGTAGCATTGGTAGCGATATTGTTGAGCTTATTTGCTTCGTAAGTAAACTGATAGTAAGCAGCTGCCCATGCATAGCAGGAGCCGCAGCCCATCTGGTCGCCGATCGGCGGGAAGAACGGGGTCTGGCTCAGATCAACCTGAGAGGGCAGGTTTGCGGCTCTGTCCTTTGCGACTCTGCTCTTCTTTGCAGACTTTGCGGGAGCACCTTCATATGCTTCTGCGGTGTCCGCATCACCCGTTGCGTAACGGTCCAGATCGAACAGCGCAGCAGCCTCGTTCTCCTCAGCGTGAGCGACGAGTGCAGCGTTGTTCATGACCGGCAGTGCCAGAACTGCTGCAAATGCAGCAGGCAGCACCAGCAGTGCAGCTGCTTTCGTAATATTCTTCTTCATCGTAGAAGTCCTCCGTTCACAGTGTAAGAAATATCATGTTTGGAGCGTTAATTGTCCCCCATAGCATCGTGAACAGTTCTGACCTCTTTGATCTCAGCCAATCCGAGTGCTTCAATGCTCCGGATCAGTTTCAGCACATTTTCCTCCGAGGGCTGCTTCAGTGTGATCTCCAGAAGCTGCCGGTAGGGCTCGGCCTGATCGTACTGCTTCACCGATTTGATGTTCTCGACGCCGGAAAAGTCCTCTTTCGTCCATTTTCGGCTGCGAACACTGTACTGGTGCTTGATGACGACATGAATGCGCCAATCAGAAAATGCAGTTTCCTCAGATTCCGGGCTGTATGCTGTAAACACGTCGATCACGGCCGGATTTTCGACCGGATAAACAGGCTTTTGTATCAAAAGTTCACGCTTCATCAGCGTGAGGTCATTCGCGGTCAGCCGCGAATTTCCGTCAAGATCTGCCGCATACCATGCAGGAACCGTATCTGCCTCATGTGCGAGCCATTTGCAGAGCAAAACGACGTCAGCAATGTTGAAGCTGCCGTCTGCATTGCAGTCCCCCGACAGGGTATTCTGTGCAGCTGTTGTCACGCTTGTAACCGCGGTCGTTTCCGCAGGTGCGGAGGTTGTGGCCGGAACGGTCGTAGCCTGAGCGGCAGTTGTCAGAACCCGGGCGGTGGTATTTGCAGCCGCGGAAGTAGATGTCGGCGCGGTCGTTTTCGCAGGCACGGAGGCCGTGCCCTGCGGGACATTTGTTGTGGCAGTCACAGGGGCCGTCGTTTCGGGCGGATCCTTAAAACGGAGAGAAACATCAGCGGAGAGCGTCTGCTGTGTTTTGCTGTTGTACACGGAGAAGGTGATTTTGCATCTTGCTCCGGACGGATCAGCGGGTTCCGTATGAATTTCCGTCAGTAAATGCGCCTGTGCCGTTTCAATAGTCGCATCGCGCACAATGTCAAATTGTCTGCCTTCAGCATCCTGGGCGGTGACCGTCACCAGCATTCCGGAAAAATCCGGGATCCCCTCCGCAGTCAGAAAGGCACTGTCAGGCTTGCGGGAAACCTGTGCAAACAATGCATACACATTGTCATTGACAGGCGCCTCCGCAGCTTCTGAAATCACCGTCAGACCGCAGACCGGTGCAGGACGAACCGCAGCATAGAGCAGACCCGCACTTGCAGTGGTGCAAAGAACAGCCGTAAGGGCTGTCAGAAATTGTTTTCTGTTCATGGCTCTATCCCACCTTAGAATTGGATCCGGGCCGCACGCAGACTCCGAAGGGGGAACGGAAAGATTGCGGGCTGACCCGATGATGTTTCGAAACATCTTTATTATATCACATGTTCTCATAGAAAAACGGATTTTGGTACGAACTGTATGAGATTTGGGCACGAAATGCACACACATCTATATAATAAAAAATATGCATAATTTCGGAGGTACTTGATTTTTCTGCGGAAATCTGCTATAATAAATTCGGAACCTGAAATATGACAATTTTGTTATAAAACCATATTCATACTTTACATATTACAGCATTACCGGAGGACATACACTTGAAAATCGCAGTAGTGGATGACGACAAATCACTGCACCGTACCATGAAGCAATACGTTCTGAAATTCCAGATCGCATTTGACCATGATATCTCAGTTGATTATTTTACAAACTGTGAGGAGCTCTATCAGCGGCTGCTCGCAGGGGATGACTATGACCTGCTGTTCCTGGATATTGAGTTTCCGCGGATGCGCGGAACGGAGCTCGGTCTGCTGATCCGGCACAGACTGCGGGATTATGATACGCAGATCGTGTTCATGTCCGCAGAGAAGGAATATGCGGCGGAGCTGTTTCCGATCCGGCCGATCGGCTTTCTGGTCAAGCCGTTTTCGTTTGAGCGCTTTTCGGTCTGCCTGACGGACGCGCTGGACGATTTCATGCAGAAAAGCGACTTTCTGGAATATACGCTGGAGAACACGCGGCGCCGGATCCGGATCAAGGAGGTACTGTACCTCAAGGCGCACGGCAAAAAGGTCGCGTTCTATACAAAAGAGGGCAGCTTCTCTGTTTACGGCAAGATTCAGGAGCTGATTGCAGGCTGCACGGAGCGGTTCCTCTGCACCTCGCGCGGGGAGTACGCGAATTTGCAGCATGTCATGGCTGCTGCGCCCAAGGAGGTGCGCCTGACCGACAATCATGTGCTGCATATCAGCCGCGGCCGGCAGACGGCGGTGCGTGAGCGTCTTGCGGAGCTGTAAACTGTACATTGTTTTATCGCAGAGTCCTGCAAAAGCGGGGCTCTGTTGTGTTTTTCGCGGATTATATACGCAGCATCGGCGCGCTTGAAAACCTTACGTCTGCCGTAGGAAAATTGCAAAGTTTATGATGAAAAAGGTGTATCTACTTTATTTTTTTATTGTGAGATTCCAGAGGGACAATGTCCCTTTGGCGGGTTTGGTGAGTTTGCGGTGCAAACTCATAGCAAAGCGGGCGAGAGTCCCATTCTCAATCATCGCGTAGCGATACCTTTTTCACGCAGCGCTTGCATTCGGCGCGAAAACGCGCTATAATATAGGATAGTATTTTGATAGGAGGGGTATGCTTGGAGCAGACCGGACGCAGCGACCGCACACAGGGCATCCTGTTCATCATTGCATCAGCCTTCTGCTTTGCGCTGATGAATCTGTTTATCCGGATGACAGGGGATGTGCCGACGCTGCAAAAATGCTTTTTCCGGAACTTCTTTGCGTTGCTGATTGCGGGCGGAACGCTTCTGCGGCACCGCGTTCCGCTGAAAATCGGCAGCGGCAATCTGAAATATCTGCTGATCCGTTCCATTGCCGGCGGCATCGGCATGGTCTGCAATTTTTATGCGGTTGATCATATGGCGATTTCGGATGCATCCATGCTGAACAAGCTGTCGCCGTTTTTTGCGATTGTTTTCTCGTATTTTGTGCTCGGGGAGCGTGCGACCGCATTTGAGTGGGGCGCGGTTGCGACGGCGTTTGCCGGGGCGCTGCTTGTTGTGAAGCCGCGCTTCGGATTTGAAGTGCTCCCGGCGCTGGCCGGGGTGCTGGGCGGACTGGGCGCCGGGCTTGCGTATACGAATGTGCGGAAGCTCGGGCTGCGCGGGGAGAACAGCATGATCATTGTTACGTTTTTCTCCGGATTTACGACGCTTTGCCTGTTGCCGAACCTGCTGCTGCACTATGCGCCGATGACGGCGAAGCAGTGGATGTTCCTGGTGCTGACGGGGCTTGCAGCGGCGGGCGGACAGATCTGCATTACAAAGGCATATGCCCGGGCGGCGGCCAAGGAGATTTCTGTCTATGATTTTTCGATTGTGATTTTCGCGGCGCTGCTGGGCTTCTGCTTTCTCGGACAGCTGCCGGATTGGCTCAGCGTCATCGGTTACGTCATCATCATCGGTACGGCTGTCGTCCGCTGGCGCGTCGGTGCTGCCGCTTCAAAATGATTTATACCGTGCTTCGATAAAGCCGACCGGCGGCACAGGGCGTCCTTCAATCCTCCTGAAAAGCAAGTCCCTGTGCGATTTTCTGCATAGGATTCGGCAGCTTTCGAGCGCAGCCGCGCAGCCGCTTTCTGCACCTTTTATTTGTTTTGTCCATTGACGCGGCCGCCTGTTTCCGTTACAATATAAATGAACACGGCCGTGTATCAAAAAATAGAAAATGATAAACCGACAGAACCGGAGAAGCGCGCATACGGTCTGCCGGTATGAAAATGCGAGGAGGAAACTATGAACCACATCAGACGGTTCTCCGTTCTGACAGCAGCAGTCCTGTGCTTCGGCTGCTGCCGGTATCCTGTGTCCGCAGAAGCAGCAATGCGGGACATTTCTACTAAAGAGCTGGTGCGCGATATGGGCATCGGCATCAATCTCGGCAATACGCTGGAGGCCTGCGGCGACTGGATTGCGGAATACAGCGACGGTCAGCCGAAGGACTACGAAACCGCATGGGGCAGCCCTGTCATCACCAGGGAAATCATCGAGGGCATTGCAAAGGAAGGCTTCGGTGTGCTTCGCATCCCGGTGGCATGGTCGAACATGATGAAGGAGGACGGAACCTATACAATCAATACTGCGTATGACGCGCGCGTTCACGAAATCGTTGACTGGACGCTGGAATGCGGCATGTACGCGATCATCAACATCCACTGGGACGGCGGATGGGTCAACGACTTTCCCAAGAAAAAGGACGAGAGCATGAAGCGCTTTACCCGTATGTGGGAGCAGATTGCCGACAGCTTCAAGGATTACGGCGATTACCTGATGTTTGAATCCCAGAACGAGGAGCTCGGCTGGGAATCGGTCTGGAATCCGTGGGGCGGCACCGAGGGCAAGGCGGAGTCCTATGCGCTCTGCAACGAAATCAATCAGGCGTTTGTGGATACGGTCCGGAAATCCGGCGGCAACAATCCGGAGCGGCATCTGCTGATTTCGGGCTACAACACCGGCATTGACCGCACCTGCGATGCACTGTTCAAAATGCCGCAGGATCCCGCAAACCGCATGGCAGTTTCCGTTCATTACTATTCTCCCGCCGGGTTTGCGATCCTTGAGGAGGATGCGGACTGGGGCAAAGCGACGCCGACATGGGGCAGCGATGCGGATTATGCATCCCTGCGCAGCGAAATGCAGATGATGAAATCGAATTTCACGGACAAGGGGATTCCGGTCATCATCGGCGAGTACGGCTGTCCGACGAAAAACAAGGAGCCGGAATCTGTGCGGCGCTTTATTTCGTCCGTCTGCGAGGAGGCCTACCAATGCGGGCACTGCCCCGTGCTGTGGTCAACACCCGGCGGACATTACGACCGCGAGGCCTGTCAGCTGACCGACCGCGAGCTGCAAAAGAAGCTCTTTGCAATCGGCGGAAAGACCTATCAGCCGCAGACCGCGCAGCCTGAACAACCGCTGACAGGCGACCTGAACGGTGACGGCACCGTCAGCATTGCGGATGCAGTTCTGCTGCAAAAGCATCTGACAGGAGAATCGGCGCTTACGGACGGGAGGGGCGATCTCAGCGGCGACAGCATCATAAATGCCGTGGATCTGACCTTGCTCAAGCGCATTCTGCTGAATGTAAAATCATAACAAAACACCGCACAGGGCATTATGCTCTGTGCGGTGTCGTTTTGCCGGGAAAGCGGTATCTCCGACGGATTGAGAATGAAACCCGTTATCAATCCCATCGCGCAGCGATACCTTTTACTCCTCCGCTGCGGGGAACAGGCCGATGTCGCTGAGGAGCATCTTGCCGTTTGTCACATTGCGGAAGCTGATTTCTGCGGATACCACCTTGGACGCATCAAAGTCATCCTGTGCCTGATACGCGTTCTGCGGGATGATCACCGTTGTGAACGGATGCTGGAACGCATAGTCAAACCAGAGCGAGTTGAATTTCGTCCGCTGAATGCCGAGCGCAGGGAACAAATCGGAGGGCATCTGCGCTGTTGCGGTTTTGCCGTCCGCGTCCTTCAGCACGACCTTATACTCAATCAGTCCGCGCGGGACGTCCTTCTCGCGCAGATCAGCTGCTGTGAAGGAGAAGCTGTTCTTTTTCAGATTCTTCTTTTTGTCAAATTCCAGCTTGACCGTGACCTCGTTTTCGTCGTCCCATTCGGCGTACAGGCCGTAATCGCCGCCCTGCGGCGAGGTCTGGGAATCATAGAGCTTTTCAGTCCAGAGATCTGCATTTTCCACGCTGATCTTCATGCCGCCGCGCATGCCGGGATCGGATGCGGTATCAAAATCTGCCAGCGATTCGTAATCCGAATCCTGATACATCGCACAGCAGACCGTAGCCGGCAGCGCGTCGCGGTACTGCGCGGGCGCGGAGAACAGCGTGCGGTACTGGGTTTCGCCTTTCAGCGCCGCGTCGAGGAAGGTCTTGACAAACGCCGTGAGCAGCGTGCGCTGATCGTCGGCGCTGAGAAATGCGTTGCGGTTTGCGATATAGCCGAACGGCATTCCCATATCATTGTCGCCCCACTTGGTATTGAACTGGCCGTGGTTCGCGCCGAGCATGTAGATCACCGATTTGAAGCAGTCCTCCTTGCCGGTGAAATGTACGTTGTTATACTGCTTTTCGCCCATCGGGATATAGACGTCCTGATCGTCGGTGCCGTGAATCATCAGATAGCTGATGTCCTCAAGCTCCGCAGCTCTGCCCGCGGGCTTATACTGGTCGCAGGTCGGTGCAATCGCAATGACCGCACGGATCGGAATATGGTAGCCGAGCTTGATATTTGCGTTTTCAGGGTAGCAGTCATAGTTCGTCAGCAGCGCAGTCAGCGCAGCAGTTTCGCCGCCTCTGGAGTGACCGGCCACTGCAATCTTTTCACTGTCAATGATGCCGTAGACCGGGCAGCTCTTGTCCTCTGCCGCCCATTTGAGCACCTGCTTCATATTTTCCAGCATGAGTACGGCGCGCGCATCGTTTTCCTCTTTGAGATCGTTGAGGATGTTTTCATCCACAGACACCGCGACATAGCCGTTGGAAGCGAGGTGTCTGCAAAGATATTCGTAGCCGAGGTAGGAATCCGTGCCGTAGCTGTGATTGCCGTGTACGATGAACATGACCGGGCAGTTTTTGCCGTTGACAGGGTAGTACACTCTGCCGCTGACCGGTGCGGCGTCCAGTTCGCGTCCGAAATACTGCTTCATGCCGAGCGTCATCAGACCCTTGCGCTCCGCCATTTCGGAAAGGTCAATCGTTTCAGAATCATGGTCAAAGCTGCCGCCGGGGCCGTAGCTGAAGCTGTTGACATCCAGCTTGCCGGGTGCCAGCGAATCCGAAAAGCCCTTGGGCACCTTGACAGGATCCGTTTGCAGGGAGGTATACGCAGAAATGCGGTTTTCCCCGAAGCCCTTATGCAGAAATGCCAGCACAAACCCGGCGATGATCACGCCGCCCGCCAGGAACGTCACCAGGCCGGAAACGTGGAACTGCTTGATCCGGATCATGCCGACGACAGCGCGTCCTGCGGCATCCACCGCCAGCGCACCGAGCAGCGCGAACAGGATGCAGGTGACCGGATGGGAGGCGTGGTCAGGCACCATGAACAGAATCAGCAGAACGGACAGCAGCAGGAGAAATGCGGCGCGGCTCAGGGATTTTGCGCCGAAAATCAGCCGGATCAGCAAAAACAGTACAAAGGTCATCAGAACAGCCGTGCCTGCTGCAATCGCATAGCCTGCCCAGAACGGGAGCACCGGGAAGTTGACTGCAATCATTTCACCGAGCAGCAGCGTCAGTGCGATCCATATCAGGATGGTCGCGGAGAGTCTTCCCGCGCTCATCAGAGAGCGGTACGGCATTGTTTTTTCTTTCAGGTTTTCGATCCATTCCTTCATTGATACTTCCACCTTTTTTCTACACAGTCGCAGCGTGCGCGGTTTATTTGTGCTGCGCTGTTCCTATTATAGCATATTATTACGAAAAGCGCAATGGGAGAATGTACAAAAAAGTGACCGCTGTGTAAAATGGGCGGAAAAAAGGAGCCGGGCACTGCCCGGTAGCATATCGTATGAAAAATGCAATGTTTTTGCAAACAAAAAGGATACCGTCTTTGTGCTGTCTTGCATTTCTGTCCGATCTGTGCTATAATGTCTGCAATCTGACATTTACCGCGCCGCATGATGCTGCAAAGAGAGGAAACCGATATGAAACAATACATGATAATTCTGCTGACGGGTGCGTTTCTGTTATCCGGCTGCGAAAAGCAGGAGCCTGCCGCTGTGCAGGAAGCTGTCACGACTGCCGTGACGGAAACAACGTCCTCACCCGCAGCCACAACGGCCGGGGAACTGCACACGACAGTACCGAAGACAACAGAAACCTCCGCTGTTACGACTGTTCCGGCAACATCGGACACGGTTCCGGGAACGACAGCCACAACGGAGCGTTTAGCTGTATTCCGCCATGCATATGCGCTTTCCAACACCGCGCTGGGAACCCGTCCCGTGCCGGAGAAATATCTGGACACGGACGCGGAGAATATTCCGCGGCGCGCTGCCTCTGCGGTTTCAGAGGGCAGAGAGATGGTCGGGGACTGCGGGAGCTGCTGTGCGGATCCGGAACGGGACTGCCTGTATATCTGCATGTACTATGGCCTGAATTATGATGACAGCGCAAAATATGACTATACGCTGTACCGGCTGGATGCGGACGGCACCGTCACGGAATGCTGTGATTTTGATTCTGTGCGCGATGTGTACAAGATGTTTGTGCTGAAAGGCCGGCTGATGCTCGCAACCTATCACGGCTTTTATTACATTGACACGGAAAGCGGCGATGTCATCACGGTTGACGAAAAAAATGAGCCGCTCGGCGGTTCTTTGCTGTGTACAAAGGAGCGGGTGTATCTGATCACGCCGAATGATGCGGCGGACGGAACCGGGCCGTTTTACCGGATGTACGATCCGGCGGCGAATACGCTGACAGAGATTACTTCCGAGCAGATTCCGGATGAAGCGCAGACGCTGTATGAATACTCACAGAACGATGAGCCGCGGGTACGCATCAGTACCGACGGCGAGCGCGGGGGAATCCAGAACTATATTTTTGAGTGGGGATAATAAGAACCTTATTGCGATGAAAGTAATGCATTTGCTTTATTTTCATATAATGCCGGATCCCAAAGGGATTGCTTCCTTTATGAACAAGCAGACGCCTGAACATGTCCGTTCAGGCGTCTGTTTTCTGTATATGGAATCGTTTTACTCAATCACGCCGTCAATCAGCAGATGAATCCGGTTCTGGATATTGACGTCGGGCAGACCGGAATCAAAATCCAGGCTGATGATTTTTGCGCCGTATTTTCTGCACAGATTCGCATACTGCCCTCTGCCGTATATATGGCTCGGGATGCAGCGGAATGCCTGGATGCCGAGAATTCTGCGGATTCCGCTCCGGAGGCAGCCGCAGATATCCATGCTGATCAGCCAGCCGTCGCCGACACTGTCCAGCTCCGTTTTCTCCTTCCCGAACTGCTTTTTCAGCGCGGCGTAGTCCGGAAATGCGAACAGCCCCGCCCGTTTCAGCGATTTCAGCATGATCTTCTGGAAGGTGAGGATCATGGTATAGATCGCATTGTATCCGAGCCGTTCCGCGCCGTGCGCTTCTTTTTTATGACTGTCGATATAGTAAAGGAAATAGGAGGACAGTCCGTTCATAAAGGTTTCGCAGTTCTCCTGTTCCAGATACTTTACAATATCCCTGTTGCCGAAATGACAGTATCTGGTGAAAAGCTCTCCGACAATGCCGATCCGCTGCTTTTTCTCACCCGTCTGTTCGATTGCGGAAAAATCCGCAATGATTCGCCGGAACTGCCGTTTCAGCAGCAGCGGATTCAGGTGCTGTCCTGTTCTGAAATCGGCGGAAAGCGTTTCGATCCACTTTCGCATACATCTGTCCGCTGCACCCTTCTCTTTTTCATACGGGCGGATCTGCTGGGAAAGATACAGCAGAAGATCGCCGTACTGCATGGAGAAAAATGCGCGCATAAACATGAAATACTGCATCCGGATCTTGTTGTCCTCGCCCTGCTTCACGCTGAATGTGATGACCTTCACATCCGGGATTTTTGCTTTTTCCAGCGCTTTTTTGAGAATCTCCGTATAATTGGAGCCGAGGCAGCGGTCGCCGAATGTCGGCATCAGCAGCAGCGTGTTTTTCAGATCATACTGTCCGCTTTGCAGCGCAGCGATGATCTGACCGATGTTGATGATGCAGGGATAGCACATATCATTGTTGACGTACTGTAAGCCGGTTCCGACGATGTTATCCGCGTTTTCAAGGATGACAGGGTAGTATTCCTCAGAGCAGAACGCGTATTTCAGAAGCGGAAAATGGTGATCGAACATGGCTGGGATGAGGAGTGTTTTTTGTCCGGGAACCTGCTGTTCACTGATCTGATACATAAGGATATCTCCTAAGCAGCGATTGCGGATATGTCCGGATATGAAAAAAGCACCCTAAGAAACTGTTAGGGTGCTTGGTATGGTGGGAGAGGGTGGATTCGAACCACCGAAGTTAAAGAACAACAGATTTACAGTCTGCCCCCTTTGGCCACTCGGGAACTCTCCCATATGAAAAGCTGGTGGACGGACTTGAACCCCCGACCTGCTGATTACAAATCAGCTGCTCTACCAACTGAGCTACACCAGCATGTGCAGTCGTTCGCGTCCCTCGCGGTCAGCTTGTTTATTATAGCACAGCGGTGCATGAAAGTCAAGCGTTTTTTGCAAAATATCCAAAAACTGTCAAAATAGACAAATATTCACAAGGTTTTTCAGAACATTCGCAAAATCGGTGCATGATCAAAAAGGTCGTATCTGCGCGGCATCTGCTGTAAAAGAAGCTGCGGGCTCAGCAGCGTGAAGCTCCAGTCCGGAGAACGCGCTGCTCCGCTGCGGCAGCTGATGCCGCCATGCACGTTCACACCGCAGCTGCTCAGCCGCGAGCAGTGCAGGCAGCGCGGCCATCGCCGTGAACGGCAGCAGAAGAAACGGCAGCGTACAGATCCGCATCCGCAGGATGCCGGCAGACTGTCCGCGGCTCAGCCGGAATGCCGCCCGCAGGATCCGCGCCGCAGATTCATGCGGCAGCTTGAGCAGACAGTACGGGAGCGCTGCCGAAACCGCAGTGATCCGCAGCGGGAGCAGCGCCGCAGCCGCGGCCAGAAATCCGAGATGCAGCACGGTCAGAAGCGTGAGCAGGCCCTCGCCGTGCAGCGGCATTGTCAGCCAGATGCTCTTGGCGGCTGCATAGAGCAGGCACATCGGCAGCACGGAACCGATCAGCAGTCCCGCTGTCATCAGCCGCAGCAGGAGCGCCTTGCCCCACAGCCACAGACTGCTGCTGCAAGCCAGAAATCCGAGGTCGTTCTCATTGAGCGTTCCGCAAAGCCTGCCGATCTGCCAGTCCGTCTGGAACCGCAGGGGCGTCAGCGCGGCGGCGGCGGTCAGCAGCGCGCCGGTCAGATACCACGGACGCAGTGCAGGGATTTCCCGTACGGCCTGCGAAGTCAGCTGCCCAGCAATCAGGCAGAGCGCCGCGGTCAGATACCGTCCCGCGCCGAGTACGGCTGCACTGCGGCGGTACGGCCGGAGCCGGCGGCAGGCCTCATGCCGCAGCCGCTTCATGAGATATAATCCTCCAGTACCTGCCGGAGCTCCTGCGCATTGTTCACGCGCATCCCGTATTCCAGCAGTATGCGGTCATAGTCCGGCAGCCAGCCCGCGGGCAGCTCGTATTCCGCCTCCGGTGTCCGGCTTCCCTCCCTGAAAATACGCAGCAGGCTCCCGTCCAGCTTGATCAGGTACGCCGTATTCTCAGCGTCCTTTGCAGCGGCCTCTGCCGCCTCCCGCAGGGTGCCGGGATCTGCCGCCGCGTGCATCTGCTGCGCCGGGGCTTCTATCGGCGTCATCAGCTCCGGCAGACTGCGCAGCCCTGCGAATATTGCTGTTGCGATCGCAACGATCGCTGCCGTTCCCGCCCAGATTGCTCTGTATCCGGTCATATCGTTCGCCGTCCTTTCGTGATTTCTTACGGATCTATCGTCATTATGCTGTATTTTTTCCGGATTTATTCGGAAAGCAATAAAAAAATATGAAAAAATTATGAAAGTGCTTAACATGCGGCGCTTTTTGTGCTATAATATAGCATGTACGATTATTGGTTTTCGCGCATCGTGCCGGAACGCTCCGGCGGGCGGTGCGGGATGTATCGGCGGCAGCACCGAAGCTGCCGTATCCGAAAGGAGATTTGTTCATGAGTGAAGCAAACCGTCGTCCTTCTTCCAGGCGGAAGGGCAGCTCCGGCAAGAGCCATAAGAAGAAGGCTTACCGCAAGCCGCTGATTCTGCGGTTCCTGAGCGGCACGGGGACGGTCATCCTGACCACGTTCCTGTCGTTCTTCCTGCTGTTCGCGGTCACCGGTACCATCTGTGCGATTGCCGCGGCGATCTACATTACGAATTACATGGACGATACGCAGAAGGTCAGTATCGGCGAGCTGGCGACCAGCTATCAGACGAATGTCTATGAATGGGACAAGAGTCTGGATGACTGGGTTGTGACGTACAGCGTGCAGGCCGAGCTCCAGCGCATTCCGATTACGCTGGACAAGGTGCCGCAGTATACGCGCGACGCATTTGTCTGTGCCGAGGATGAGCGTTTCTATTCGCATGAGGGCGTGGACTTCAAGCGTACCGCTGCATCCTTTGCAAATATGGTGCTGCACTTCTGGAATTCCGAGCAGGGCGGTTCCACGATCACGCAGCAGCTGGTCAAGAACATCACACAGGATAACGACAAGAGCCCGCAGCGTAAGATCCGTGAGATCAAGCGTGCGATGCGTCTGGAAAAGGACTATTCCAAGGACGAGATCCTGGAGGCTTACCTGAACTACATCGGCTTCGGCGGTGCAGCGAACGGCATCGAAATGGCCGCACGAAAGTATTTCGGCAAGCACACCGAGGAGCTGACCATCGCGGAATCCGCATGTCTGGCTGCGATCCCGCAGAGCCCGGAGCAGAACAACCCGTTTGCGGGCAAAAACACCACGGAAAGGAATCCCGTGACTGATACCTACTATTATACGGATACGTTCATCAACACCGGACGTGATGCCAACCGTACCCGTATGGAGTATATCTTAGGGCAGATGTACAGCAACGGTGCGATTACCTTTGACGAGTATCAGGAAGCACTGAACGAGCATCTGGTCTTTACCGATACCGATGAATTCAAGCTGGCACATCCGGAAAAGCTCCGCGATGACGGTTCTGTTTCCCTGATGGACGGCGAGGAGCAGAAGAGCACGACGTGGGTCATCGACGAGGTGCTGAACGAGTTTGCGCAGATCCTCATGGACGAGCGCGGCATTTCCAAGGACCGTGCAATGCAGCGCATCAACAACGGCGGTTATCAGATCTACACGACGGTTGACCGCGAAATGCAGGCTTATATCGAAGATAAGTATTCCGATCTGGACAACCTGCTTGCAGGTATGACGAACAAGAAGGCGACGACCTTCTACCGCGACCTGGACGGCGACGGCGAGTATACTGATGAGGAGAATCTGACGCTTCAGTCCGGCTTCACCGCAATCGACTACCGCGGCAGAGTGCTCTGTACGGTCGGCGGCGTCGGTCAGAAGGTCGGCTCCCTCGGCACCAGCTTTGCCTCCACCGAGCCGCAGCAGCCGGGTTCCGCAATCAAGCCGGTCACGGCATACGGCTTTGCGCTGGACAAGGACTATATCACCTGGGGTACGCATGTGCTCGACTATCCGCCGATTGAAATGGACGATCCCAAGCATCCGGGACAGAAGAAGCTCTGGCCGACCAACTATGCGGATACCAACGATACGACGGTTTACACAAACCAGAAAATCGACATCTACTATGCACTCCAGGTTTCCAAGAACACCATTCCGGCGCTGATCTGCAAGCGCTACGGCGTGGAAAACGTGTTCAACTTTGCAACGCAGACGCTTGGCCTCCAGCTCCGTCCGCGCGACAAGGACTACGCACCGCTCTCCGTGGGCGCTCTGGATCACGGCGTTACGGTCAAGAACCTGGCCAATGCCTACATGGTTTACGGCAGCGGCGGCATGTATTCCCCGGCGCATATCATCGAAAAGATCACGACGACCGACGGTCAGGAAATGGATCTGCCGGGCAGCGTCTACAACCGCGTCATTTCCGAGGAAACCGCGTTTGTCATGAACAAGATGCTCCAGAACGTCGTGCAGAACGGTACCGGTACCTCCGGTCAGATCATCAAGAACGGCAAGTTCCTCCCGATCGCCGGCAAGACGGGCACCACCTCCGACTGGTATGACCTGACCTTCGTCGGTCTGAACCCGCATTTCGTCAGCGCAATCTGGATCGGCTATTCCAAGAACAAGACGATTCAGAACCACTTTGCAATCAAGTCGCCGCTGCTCTGGAAGAACGTCATCGGCGAATGGATCCAGCAGCATTACGACGACGAGGACTTTGAAAAGGACTTCCCGACGCCGCCGGAAGGCACCGTGAAAACCGGACAGGTCTGCGCACAGACCGGTAAGATGGCAGGCGCTGCGTGCCCGAAGGAGCAGCTGATGGGCTACTGGAAGGCATCGAATGCTCCGTACTGCGACAACCGTGAAATGGGACTCGGCTACAACGTCTACGAAGAATATGCAGACGAGTAAACCGGCACCGAACAGAACGAGCCGGATTTTATCCCGAAAATGGTATCTGTATCTCACCGAGTTCTTCTCCGGCATGGCTGTCATGGCGGCAGAGCTCGGTGCGAGCAGATTACTGGCACCGTATTTCAGCTCCTCGCAGATTGTGTGGACTATTATAATAGGTACGATCATGATTGCGATGGCGCTGGGCAATCTGTACGGCGGCCGTTCGGCGGACAGGCACCCCGATCCGGACAGACTGTACGGACGGCTGCTGGTTGCGGCCGTCTGGATCGCGGCGATTCCGTTCCTCGGAAAAATGGTGATCGTCGGCGTTTCGGCGCTGCTGGTTGTGACAGTCAGCACGAATTTCCTGATTTGGGCGGCATTTCTCTCCTGCATGATCGTGTTTGTCTATCCGCTGTTTCTGCTCGGAACCGTGACGCCCTCGCTGGTGAAATACACGGTGAGCAGCCTGGATGACAGCGGCAGAACCGTCGGCGCGCTGGGCGCCGCGAATACGGTCGGCAGCATTATCGGTACGTTCATTCCGACCTTTGTTTCGATTCCGGCCGTCGGCACGGCAGCGACCTTTGTTATCTTTTCCGGTATTCTTCTGCTGCTCGGCGCTGTGTATTTTCTCGCAGAGCGGCGCGGCACGGTGAAGGTGATTGTTTCGGTGCTGCTGTTTGCGGGCGTATCCGCGGCGGCGCTGTCGCTGGGATTTGCGTTCTGGGAGAAGAACCTGACGCTGGAGGACGAATCCGTTTACAATTATTTGCAGGTGAAAGAGGATGACCGTCGTGTCATCCTCTCGACAAATGTGCTGTTCGGCGTGCAGTCCGTTTATGTGAAGGACGGCTCGCTGACAGGACTGTATTATGACTACGCGCTTGCGGCGCCGATGATGACGCCGGAACCCGCGCAGGATCTGCTGATCCTCGGCATGGGCACCGGCACCTATGCGACGCAGTGCGGAAAGTATTTCCCGCAGATGCACGCAGAGGGTGTCGAGATTGACGGGAAGATCACAGACCTTGCGCGGGATTATTTTTCGCTGGATCCCGCGGTTCCGGTCACGACCTACGACGGGCGGGCGTATCTGGCGGGCACCGACCGGCAATATGACGTGATCATGGTCGATGCATATCAGGACATCACGATCCCGTTTCAGATGTCCACGCGGGAGTTTTTTACGATGGTGCGGTCACATCTGAAGCCGCACGGCGTCATGATTGTCAATATGAACATGACCTCGGATGCGGCAGACGGCATCAACGCCTGCTTGCAGGATACGATCTGCGCCGTGTTTGACCATGTGTATACCGCGGATGTGCGCAGCAACTCCAACCGGGAGCTGTTTGCCTCGCAGGACGCGGAAATGACGGAGCGCCTTGCCGCAAATATTGCGGAATGCGAAAACGGCGCGCTCCGGGATATGCTGGCGCAGGTGCAGGAGCGGCTTGTCCGCTGTGAGGGCGGCGGCCGGATTCTGACGGATGACAGGGCGCCGGTCGAGCTGCTCGGCATGAAAACAATCGACAGCATGATCAGTGAGGAGCTTTCGTATTACCGGGAGCGCTTTGAAAAAGACGGCATCGCCGGGATCATCGGCGGCTGATGATAAGGATGAAAACATGTTTCGTATTTGCTGCCCGTGTCATTTCGGGCTGGAAAGTGTATTGAAGTTTGAACTGGTGCGCCTGAGCGTGCCGGAGATTTCCGCTGCGGACGGCAGAGTGTCGTTCTCCGGCGGCTGGGACGAGGTCGCGGCGGCGAATGTCAGTCTGACCGCGGCGGAGCGCGTCCTGATTGAACTCGGCAGCTTCTCCGTGAAGCCGCAGCCCGGAAAAACAGCGTTTGATCCGCTGTTTGAGGGCGTGCTGGCGGCGCCGCTGGAGGAGTTCATCGGGCGGGACGATGCGTTCATCGTCAAGGGCAGCTCGCTGAATTCGGTGCTGTCGAGCGTCCCGACCTGTCAGAAGATTGTGAAAAAGGCGGCGGTCACCCGTCTGCAGCGCGCGTACAAAACGCAGACGCTCCCGGAAACCGGCGCGCCGCATACGCTGCAATTCCAGATCCGCAGCGACATGTGTACGCTGTATCTGGACACGACGGGCATTCCGCTGTATAAGCGCGGCTGGCGAAAACAGTCCGTGCTGGCGCCGATCCGCGAAACGCTTGCGGCAGGCATTCTGGATCTTTCGCATGTGCGCAGCGATACGCAGCTCTGCGATCCGTTCTGCGGCAGCGGAACATTTCTGATTGAGGGTGCGCGCCGGGCAATGCATATTGCGCCGGGACTGCACCGGAAATATGTCTGCGAGCAGTGGGAGCAGGTGCCGGAAACGGCGTTCCGGAAGGCGCGCTCGGCGGCGACGGAAAAGATCGACCGGAAAGCGGAATTCCATGCATACGGCTTTGACTGTGATCCGGAGGCGGTCGCGCTGACACTCGAAAATGCAAAGCGCGCGGGCGTTGCCGACCGCATTACAGTAAAGCAGCAGGATATCCGCGATTTTCAGGCGGTTCCCGGACAGAACATCGTCTGCAATCCGCCCTACGGCGAGAGAATGCTCGATCAGAAGCAGGCACAGGAGATCTACCGCATCATGCGGCAGGTGATTCCGCAGGACAGCCCGTTCAGCGTCATCACCCCGGATGCGGAATTTGAAAAATGCTTCGGCAGAAAAGCCCGCAAGCAGCGAAAGCTCTATAACGGCATGATGCAGTGCCGTCTTTATCAGTACTGGACGCCCTGACCGCAGAACCGTGCGCGGCGCCCGGTACAGAATCCGAACCCTTAACAGAAAGGAAGGACAAATATGGCCAGAAACAGATTTGCGCTTTGCTGCGCACTCCGACATATCTTTTTCAACGACTACGGACTGGAAAAAACCTTCATCATGAGCGATTTGCTGGCGCTGACGGCATATTATTCCGATCAGAACACGCCGCCGGAAATCTTATCCAATCAGAAAAAGCTGCATCTGTGGCTCACCAGAGCCGAGCTGATCAAAAAGCTCGGAAAAGAGGATGAGCCCGATACGCTGAATGCGCTGATGCACGATCTGGAGCTGATCAATCTGAACGCGATGCTGCAATATGTCAAGGGCAGGGCGCTGGAATCCGGCGACCTCTCGCTCCAGCATATCAAGGGTGACAACGATAAGTGGTAAGGAAAGGAAGATGAATATGCTGACACCGAACCTGACAGTCAATGCAGAGGGACATCTCTGTATCGGCGGCGCAGATACCGTGACGCTTGCAAAGACGCACGGCACGCCGCTTTATGTGATGGATGAAAATATGATCCGCGAAAACTGCCGCGGCTTTGAGCGCGTCATCTCTGAGGAGTACGGCGGCAGCGGCATGATCTGCTTTGCGAGCAAGGCGCTCTCCTGCAAGGAGCTGTACCGCATTGTCCACTCCGAGGGGCTCGGCGCGGACGTTGTATCCGGCGGCGAGCTGTACACCGCATTAAAGGCGGGAATGCCTGCGGAGAAGATCGTCATGCACGGCAACAGCAAGTCCAATTCGGAGCTGCAAATGGCCGTGTCGCACGGTGTCGGCAGAATCGTCTGCGACAATCTGCCGGAGCTGGAGCGCCTTGACAGGATCGCGGCGGCATCCGGAAAGACCGTGCGCATCATGCTGCGCATCAAGCCGGGCATCGACGCACACACGCATGATTTCGTCAAGACCGGACAGATCGACAGCAAGTTCGGCTTCGCGCTGGAAACCGGCGAGGCGATGGCTGCGGTCAGAGCCGCAAGTCTGTATCCGAATCTGCTGCTGACCGGTCTGCACTGCCATATCGGCTCGCAGATTCTGGACACGGATCCGTTTGCAGAGGCTGCGCGCGTGATGCTCGGCTTTATGAATCAGATCCGCACGGAGCTCGGCATTACGCTGAAGGAGCTGAACCTCGGCGGCGGCCCCGGCATCCGCTATACGGAGGAGGACGATCCGAAACCGTTCAGTGAAATTGTCCGCGCGATTCTGAAAGCAGTCAAGGACACCTGCGCGGAAACCGAATATCCGGAGCCGTTCGTGCTCTTTGAGCCGGGACGCTCGATTGTCGGCGGTGCCGGCCTGACGCTGTACACGGTCATGGCAAAGAAGACCATCCCGGATATCCGCACCTATGTGCTGATTGACGGCGGCATGTGCGATAATCCGCGCTATGCGCTGTATCATTCGCGCTATGAGGCGCTGATTGCGAACAAGGCGGATCAGGAACGCAGCGAGCAGGTCACAATCGGCGGCAAGTGCTGCGAATCCGGCGACCTCATCGGTGAGGATATGCCGCTCCAGCCTGCCGCGGAGGGCGACATCCTCGCGGTGCTGGCGACCGGCGCATATAACTATTCCATGGCATCGAACTATAACCGCAATCCGCGCGCAGAGCTCGTCATGGTGCGGGACGGCGCGGCGCGTACCGTTGTGAAGCGCGAAACCTACGAGGACATTGTGCGCAACGACATCTGACAGCATCGGAACCCCTGACAGCACGGAGGGATGCAGCATGAAGAAGTATTTGCAGTTTATTCTTGTCGCGGCGGGTCTGCTGCTGTGTGCAGGACTGTTTATCTACACGGTTGTCAGCCCGCGTCTGGCGCTGTACCGCAGTCTGCGTGTGGAAAATCCCGTGCAGGCGACCGGCACGATCATGAGCTTTGAAACGCGGTCGTCCGTGACGGACGGCATCACAGTGCAGTCGAAATATCCGGTTGTGGAATTCACGACGGAGGACGGCGTAAAGCGAAAGTTCATTTCGGCGGTCACTGCGCGGCAGGATATGCAGAAGGGCGACAAAACGGAAGTTCTGTTCAATGACAGAAAGGCAGTGCTCCGGCGGGAATATATCGCGGCACGCAACGGGCTGCTGTTCCGGCTGGGTTCGGCGGTGCTGACGGTGCTGATTATCACGGCGGCGGCGCTCCATGCGTTTTTCGGAAAACCGAAGCAGAAGAAGAAACGCAGAAATCCCTACAAGAAATATCTCTGGAGATCGTAAGCGGAGCACATCTTCGGCAAAAAGACATAAACTGAATGCAGCATCATATCAATGAAGCTTTGCTTGCTGTGCTGTGCCATGTGGTGCTGACGCTCGGAACGGTTCTCGTTTTCGTGATCATCGGGAAACGGGAACGGCGCGCTGCGCAGTGGTAGATCAACATGAAATCTTCTCCGGATGCCCCGCGGTGTCCGGAGATGCTGTATCATCGGGAGGCGGACATGCATACATTCATGATCGCGGCGAATGACGCGGGGCAGCGGGCGGATAAGTTTCTGCTGAAAGCCTGCCCGAAGCTGCCGAAATCGCTGCTGTACAAGACCTTCCGCAAAAAGGATGTCAAGCTGAACGGGCGGCGCATTCCGGCGGAAACATTTCTGAAAACCGGCGACGTGCTCCAGGTTTATCTGCCGGACGATGTGCTGGATGCCGCGCCGAAAAAGGCGGCGCCGAAGCATCTGCCGATGCCGGAAATCGAATACGAGGACGAACAGATCGTGATTCTGCGCAAGCCGGTCAATCTGCCGGTGCATGCGGACGGGCAGGGCAGTGCCGATACGCTGGCCGGACGCTTTTTGCAGTATCTGACAGAAAGCGGTGCCTATGATGCGGATGCGGAACAGAGCTTTACGCCTGCGCTCTGCAACCGGCTGGACCGCAACACGGAGGGCTTTGTCATCGGCGCAAAGACTGCGGAGGCGCTGCGCACCGTCAATGAGATGATCCGCGAAAACCGCGTCATCAAGCAGTATCTCTGCATTACGGCAGGCATCCCGCCGAAGGAGCATGATACAGTGCGTGCCTATCACCGCCGCTTGGAGAGCAGACCGGCGGAGCTTTCCGAGGTGCCGCGCGAGGGCTTCCGGGAAATCGTGACGGAATACGAGGTGCTGCAAAAGCATGACTGCCTTGCGCTGCTGCTGGTAACGCTGCACACCGGCCGGACGCATCAGATCCGCGTGCAGACGGCAGCGCTTCACTGTCCGGTGCTCGGGGACAACCGTTACGGCAACCGCAGTGTCAATGCGCGCTGCGGCGAGGGGCATCAGCTGCTGGCGGCCTGCCTGCTGCGCTTTGACGTGCCGGACGAGGGACATCTGCTCTCGCATCTGCACGGGAAGTCGTTTTCGTATACGCCTGCATTCTGCCGGAAGTACGGCTTTTTCCTGTGATGAAGTGCCTCCGGCGGATTATAATGCGGACGCCGTCCCCAAGCACCTGCTTAAGGTACATGTGACCCTTTGGCGGGTTTGGTGAGCTTGCGGTGCAAACTCATAGCGAAGCGGGCGAGCGTCCCATGATAAATCATCGCGCAGCGATACCATTATTGTCAAACCGTGCGTCGGCTGAAACAGTCGGCGCATTTCATTTTCTTTTCAGCATCATGCTGTATACTGATAGCGGCAGGGTTATGTGTTGGGTTTATGAAAACATCAGAAACTTCTTGCAAAGCGGCGTATTTTATGGTATAATGGACATGTATATCATGCCGAGGGGAGATGTTCTGCGAAATGAGTATGCTCAGTATGCTGAAACGGCTGTTCCGTGCTGCGGAGGAGGCCTATCAGGACGAGCAGCTTCCGAAGCCGAAAAAACCGGCTGCCAAGAAGCCTGCCGCTAGGAAGCCAGCTGCGAAGAAGCCGGCCTCTGCCGCAAATAAACCGGCCGCGAAGAAACCCGCGGCGGCGAAGAAGCCTGCTTCCGCAAAAAAGAAGCCGGGCACGGCATCTCATTCCGCGCAGGTTTACGGCGAGCAGTCGATCTTTGCGAATCCGACGGCGCTGTTTTATCCGGTGCCGCAGCAGATCCGCCAGATGCGCACGCTCTCCGGCTACAACAATCTCGACGGCAAGCGCTCCATGGAAAGCCTGTTTTATCAGCAGGGCAAATACATGGAAAATTACACCGATGACTTCCCGGATATGGTGCAGTGCGGCCGTTCGACGCCGATGTACTATAACCTCAAGGACAACGAGCTGCGCGCGTATTTCACATGGCGCACGCGGTACCGTGCAGGCGCGCTGCCGCCTGCGCAGAATGCCTTTCTGCTGCTGTATGCGTACGAGATTCTGAACCTGATCGGGTTTCAGAGCGCGGAAACGGCGTATGACGCACTTGCGCAGCTGCTGCGCGATTACGGCGGGCAGTTTCCGTCCGTGAAAAAGTCGCTGATGCGCTGGCTCCCTGATTTTGCGGCGTATTATCAGCTGCCGTACCGTCTGGAGGACGAGAAGGAGGCAGCCGCGATCACGGTGCTGCGCCACAGTGCGCATTCCGCGAATGAGCTGCTGCTGGCACTCGATACGCTCTCGAAATATCATCTCAAAAGTTCCAAGCTGTATCTAGCGGAGCCGGAGAAGGTTTCCGAAATTGTCAAGGCGGTTTACAAGGCGCTGCTGACGTATTACGCCGAAAAAAAGAATGCGTCGTATTCCGCATTTCTGCTCGGCGGGCAGCAGCGGAGCGAGCATATCATGTTTGAGGGCGCGGTCTTTTATCACCGCACGCTGGTCAGGGACGGCGATTACCGGTTGTCCCCGGTCTGTGTGTATCATTATTATCAGGGGCGCTGGGCGAAGGAGCGCTTTGCCTCCGCGCCGGACGCCGGACGCATCGGGGCACTGCTGCGGACAGTTGATTCCGTGCTCCGGGAGCAGCTGAACTTTAAGAGTAAGTTAAAGCCCGGGGAACTGCCGGAGGGTGATGAAGCCGTGATCCGGCAGGCGGTTGCGGACTGGTTCGAGGAGCAGAAGCGCCTGAATGCGCCGGTCATTACGCTGAATGAGGATGAGCTGGAAAAAATCCGGCAGGCGGCGGAGCATACGACCGATATGCTGACGCTGCCGGAGGATGCGCAGCCGGAGCAGCCAGCCGAACTGTCGGAGGAACCGGCTGAGGATGACGATGACGGCGAGCTCCCGGATCTGCCGCTGAGCGCACCGGCGATGGCGCTGCTGATCTGTCTGGTCACGGGCGAGTCCTATCAGCCCCTTGTCGATGCCGGGCAGATGCTCTCCGTGCTGGCAGATGAGATCAATGAAAATCTGTATGATACCTTCGGTGATACGGTCATCGAAATGGCGGATGACGGTACGCCGGTGCTGATCGAAGACTATGCCGAGGATCTGAAAGGAATGCTGGAATCATGAATATTCCGAAACGAATGGCCGGTGCGGTGATACACGCCCTGCAGGGCGGTGTCGTGCCGCGCATCGGCCTGCAATATATCGCAGTCGGCAGAGAGCGCGAAATCGAAGCGCTGCTGCACGATATTGAGGTCATGGCGGACGGCGGCGCGTCGTTCCGGTTCATCAGCGGCAAATACGGCAGCGGCAAGAGCTTTCTGCTCCAGACGGTGCGCAACTACGCGATGGACAGGGGCTTTGCTGTCTGTGACGCCGACCTTTCCCCGGAGCGCAGATTGCAGGGCGCGAACGGGCAGGGGCTTGCGACCTACAAGGAGCTGATGCAGAATCTCTCGACGAAATCCAAGCCGGACGGCGGTGCGATTTCGCTGATTCTCGACCGCTGGATCAACGGCATCCGCACGAATGTTGCGGCGGAAAGCGGTCTGGAGCTGACCGATCCTCAGTTTCATAAGCTGGTGGAAAAGCAGATTTATACGGTTGTGGATTCGCTGAGTTCTCTGGTTCACGGCTTTGACTTCGCAACGCTGCTGCGGATTTACTATCAGTCCTTTGTCAATGATGACGCGGAAACCAAGGCCAAGGTCATCAAATGGTTCCGCGGCGAGTACCAGACCAAGACCGACGCGAAGAACGATCTCGGCGTGAGCATCTGCATCCGCGACGACGACTGGTACGAATACATCAAGCTGTTTGCAATGTTCTTAAAGCAGGCGGGCTATCAGGGTCTGATTGTGCTGGTGGACGAGCTTGTCAATCTGTACAAGATCCCGCAGAGCATTTCCCGCGAGAAGAACTATGAAAAGATCCTGACCATGTATAACGATACGATGCAGGGCAAAGCGCAGTATCTCGGCATTGTGATGTGCGGAACGCCGCAGTGCATGGAGGATCCGCGCCGCGGCATTTACAGCTACGAGGCGCTGAAATCGCGTCTGGTGGACGGCAAATACTGCGACGGCCAGAACAATCTGCACGCCCCGATCATCCGGCTGGAGCCTCTGAGCTATGCGGAAATGCGCATTCTGGTGGAGAAGCTGGCGGAGATTCATGCGGTGCTGTATGACTATCAGCAGATTGTCACGGCAGCAGATATGGACGCCTTTATCAAGATCGAGTACGGCCGGATCGGCGCGGACAGCAATCTGACGCCGCGCGAGGTCATCCGTGACTTTATCGAGGTGCTGGATATTATGCAGCAGCACCCGGGCAGCACGGTCGCCGGACTGCTCGGCGGCGAGGCGGGCTTCACCTATGCGCCGACAACGCTGGAGGAGCAGGAGCCGGTTGAGGAGGAATACGCGGAATTTACCGTGTAAGCAGAAATCAGAAGGAGGAAACCGCGGAAACCGCGTTTCTATACAGTAATCATCAAAAGGAGAGGTTTCAAATGAATTTTAAGAAAACAGCAATCTGTGCAGCGTCCATGCTGATGCTGACCTTTGTGTCCGGCTGCGGTGCGGATCCGGTCGAACAGGTGCCGAATGCCGTCGTCGGAGAGAATGCGTTTATCATTACGCTGTATCCGGATGTTGCACCGATTACATGCAAGAACTTCCAGAAACTTGTGAAGGAGGGCTTCTACAACGGCCTGACCTTCCACCGCGTGATGGATGACTTTATGGCGCAGGGCGGCGACCCGAGCGGCAACGGTACCGGCGGCAGCGAAAATACAATCAAGGGCGAATTCAAATCCAACGGCGTGAACAATACGCTTTCGCACACGCGCGGCGTTGTGTCCATGGCACGCAGCAATGATAAGAACAGTGCATCGAGCCAGTTCTTCATCTGCTATGTTGACAAATGTGCTGAATGGCTGGACGGCGATTATGCCGCATTCGGTGAGGTCAAGGAAGGCATGGAGGTCGTGGACAGCTTCCTGAAGGTGGAGCGCACCATGAGCATGACCGGCGAGGTGTCTGTTCCGACATCCCCGATCATCATGGACAAGGTCTGGATGATCGAGAAGGATGAAGAAGGCCATCCGCGCGTCGAGGTTATGATGCAGCCGATTCCGGTTTCCGAGGAGCAGCCGGAGGAGGACGCGGCACAGGCTGACGAATCCGCAGAGTAAGCAGCGGTCCGGCACAGCAACAGGGGACATCCTGCGCAAAGACAGATTCAGATGAAACACGCGGCAGGAATCCGGGATTCAGATTCCTGCCGCGTATTGTCTGCTGTGTGATCCGTTATGGGGCATCCTCGGTGAATTCGAGGATATCCCCCGGCTGACAGTGCAGCGCCGTGCAGATTGCGTTGAGTGTCGAAAAGCGGATGGCGCTGACCTTTCCGGTTTTCAGCTTGGAGAGATTGACATTGCTGACGCCGACTTTTTCGCTCAGCTCGTTGAGGCTCATTTTCCGGTCAGCCATGACGCGGTCAAGCCGTAAAATTATTGCCATAAGCGCACCTCACTGTATTTCGCTGAGAAAGCTGCGGATTTCCGCGCTGACTGTTTCCGGTTCTTCTGCATGAACAAAATGTCCGCATTCCAGCTGCACGAGTCTGCCGTCTGACAGTGCTGTATTGTAGTTTTCATGGATCTGCTTCCACGCTTGCAGGCCGTGATCTCCGAGCATGACGGAAAACATGGCTTCGTCAGAGGAGAGGATCTGCAAGGTCGGAACGTCCGGCACCGGACTGTCATGGACTGCCTGAAAATCACTGCGCTGTGCTTCGGTCAGGATGCCTTCCCGGAACATTGCGGTCTGATAAAACCGGCTGTACCAGTGATAGGTGACCGCCTTGTACTCCGCGCGCTCCGTTTCCGTGAGATCCGGGCTTTTGACTGCCGGGAAAACGCTTTCAAAATTGTACAGGCGGTATCCGCCCATGTCGTAGATCCAGAAGTTCAGGAAACTGTTTTCCGATAGAGCCTGTTCAAAGGTCTGAACCTCTGCATCTTTCAGGCTGCCGATCTGAACGTCAAACTGCTCCGGCACGGCCATATCCAGACCGATGATTGCTTCGACCTCGTCCGGGTAAAGCTGCGCCCAGCGGATCGCTTCCAGACCGGATGCGGAATGCGGGCACAGGACATACGGCGCCTTGATGCCGGCCTGTTCCAGTGCGGCGCGGTCCTGCCGCAGCAATGTGCCGAGATTGCGTTCGCCGTCTGCGTCATCGCTGTAACCGTAGCCGAATTTCTCAATCACCGCAATCTGATAGGTGTCCGATAGCCGACTGAACAGCGGCTTGAAATCCAGGATCACGGCAGGCGTATTGGCACCTGCCAGAAAGACCAGCGTCTTTTCGCCGGTTCCTTCGGTGTAAATATTCATGTTTCCGCCGTCGATCTGCACATACTGCCCCTGATGCCTGATCCGTGCTGCCTCTTTTTGCAGTGCAGCCCGGTTATAGCCGAAAAGCCCTGCAAGGAATACGGCACACAGCAGCAGGATCATCAGCAGAAGCAAACCGAGGATTTTCAGCGGACTGCGCTTTTTCCCTGTCATGTGAACGCCTTTCTGATCCGTTACAGTGTTTCATCGGATTCCTGCTGAAGCATGGCACCGTAGCGGATGATATGGGCAATAAACAGGAACAGCAGCCCTTCGATCAGGGACGAATAATTCGTCACGGAAAAGGGCGTAATCCCCCCGCCGATAACGACGGTCGGAACGCCGGCATTCAGCAGGAACAGAATGCCGATGATGCGCACGGTGCGGACATTTTTAGCAGTGAACGGCATGCCGTCTTTTGCTACGTGGAAAAAGAGCAGTGCTGCCAGCAGCATGATCACGGCACTCAGACCGTAGGTCACGAATTCACGGAGAAAGGAATACTGTGTGACTGCATCTTTGACGCCCGGCGATCTGTAACGGAAAAACAGGATCACGCATGCCGTCAGATTGAACAGAACCGCCAGCACGCAGACAATGCCGATCCATTTGCTGCCCTTTTTGAGCTTGTCCATGACTTCGGGTTTGCTCAGGATTTGTTCTTTCATCAGTGACTCCTTTCAAAGCGTTTCGTCGGATTCCTGCTGAAGCATCGCGCCGTAGCGGAATGCCCGCGAAAGGAAAAGCAGCAGAATGCAGAATCCGAGTGCCGGATACGAGAGCGTGCGATGATCAAAGAATTGCAGATACAAACGCGGCTCCGACAGCGCTTCATACCGTGCGATCGGTACAATCTCCATCAGTGCGGGAATCAATGCGCGGAGCCCCTGCATGATCCCTGCGGCTTTCAGCAGACGGGCGTTCCGTTCCGAAAAGGGCACCCCGTCTTTCCGCAGACCTCTGAACAGCATCAGCAGCGGAATCAGGCTCCCGGCTGTAAGCACGAATTTCATGATCAGCACCGGCAAACTTTGGTATTCGATCTCAGAAAGATAGCTTAACATTGAGCCGTCAACTGCAGTGCGATGCGCGATGATGTAACACCCCCTGTACGCTGCGGCGATGCACTGCACGACAAGCACGGCGGCCGTCAGGATCAGCGCGGGCTTGCTGTACCTGCGGATTGTTTCCGTGGTATTCTGTTTGATTGTTTCATGATTGTTTTCCATGATTGATCTCCTTATTCTGTGAATGTCCTGTTGTCCGGAGCCCTGTTGCTCCGCTGCCTGTATCATAGCACAGGATTTTATGTTTGTCAACTAGATTTTAACGATAAACGATAATAATTATATGTTTGCACAATCCGGCATGACGGATTTGCAGGCACCTTTATGCAATTTTGCCGATAAAAATTTATCGTTAGTCGTTAAATGAAACGGAGGGGACTTCCGCATGGATGCATTCTCACGCTATGCGCCCTTTATACAGGAATACATTTTCCGCGCGGGCTGGGAGAAGCTCCGCGCGGTACAGGTTGCGGCCGCGGACGCAATCTTCAACAGTGAGGACAATGTCCTGATCTCTGCATCGACGGCCTCCGGCAAGACGGAAGCGGCATTCTTCCCGGTGCTGACGCTGCTGGAGGAGAACCCGCCCGCATCGGTCGGCGCGATTTACATTGCGCCGCTGAAAGCGCTGATCAACGATCAGTTCACGCGCATGACCGATCTCTGCGAGCCCGCCGGAATCAAGGTCTGGCGCTGGCACGGGGACGTCGGCCAGTCGCAGAAGGCAAAGCTGCTGAAGCACCCGTCCGGCATTCTGCAAATCACGCCGGAATCGCTGGAAGCGCTGATGCTCCACAAGCACGCGATGATTCCCGCGCTGTTCCGCGATCTGCGCTTTGTCATCATTGACGAGGTTCACTCGCTGCTGCGCGGCGACCGCGGCGGCCAGACGCTCTGCCTGATTGAGCGCCTCTCCGATCTTTCCGGTGCAAATCCGCGCAGAATCGGGCTTTCCGCGACAATCGGGGACATTGAGCAGACCGCCGTCTATCTCGGCACCGGCTCGGGACGGAATACCGTCATTCCGCAGATCGCGCCGCAGAAAAGCACATGGCGGCTTTCGATGGAGCATTTTTATGCAATGGATTCGCAGGCGGCGGAGGGCAAAGAGGTCGATGCGCCGGAGCCGCTGGAACGGGAAACCGATCCGGCGCCGCCCGCCGCGGATCCTGCTTATGGCTATATCTTCTCGCATACGCGTGGGAAGAAATGCCTGGTTTTTGTCAATTCCCGCGAGGAATGCGAGGCGGTCACGACCTCTCTGCGGCAGTATTGCGAAAGCAAGCACGAGCCGGACAGATTTCTGATTCATCACGGCAATCTCTCCGCGGCTTACCGTGAAACGGCAGAGGCGGTCATGAAGGACGAGGAACAGATCATGACAACCGTCACGACCGCGACGCTGGAGCTCGGCATTGACATCGGCAAGCTGGAGCGTGCATTCCAGCTTGATGCGCCGTTTACGGTATCCTCCTTTTTGCAGCGCATGGGACGCACCGGCCGCCGGGGACTGCCGCCGGAAATGTGGTTCGTCATGCGCGAGGAGGAGCCCGAGGCGCGTGCGATGCTGCCGTCCACGGTGCCGTGGAAGCTGCTGCAAGGCATCGCGCTGGTGCAGCTTTATGCGGAGGAGCACTGGGTTGAGCCGCCGAAGCTGGACCGCCTGCCGTTCAGCCTGCTGTATCATCAGACCATGAGCACGCTGGCTGCAAACGGCGAGATGACGCCCGCACAGCTTGCGGGGCGCGTGCTGAAATTACAGCCGTTCCGCCGCATCACGCAGGATGATTACCGCATTCTGCTGCGGCATCTGATTGATAAGGATCATATTCAGCGCACCGAGCGCGGCGGCCTGATTGCTGGCATCGCGGGGGAGCGCGTCATCAACAATTATAAGTTTTACGCGGTCTTTCAGGACAGCGAGGAATTCACCGTGCGGTCGGAATCGCAGGAAATCGGCACGATTGTCCAGCCGCCGCCGCCCGGGGAGAAAATTGCGATTGCAGGACATGTGTGGGTGGTGGACGAGGTCGATTACGACCGCCATCTGGTCTACTGCACACAGGTCAAGGGCAAGGTACCGGCGTATTTCGGGGACTGCCCCGGCGACATCCAGACCAAAATTCTCGAGCGGATGCGCGGGGTATTGCAGGAGGACAGGCAGTACCCTTACGTGATGAAGAACGGCGTCGCGCGGCTTGCGCAGGCGCGGAATACCGCAGCGCATTCGGGGCTGCTGACGGAGCCGCTGATCTGCATGGGCGGCGACATGTGGGCGCTGTTCCCGTGGCTCGGGAGCTACGCGTTTCTGGCAATGGAGCGCCTGCTGAAAATCAAATGCGCGCAGGAGCTGCATCTGTCTGGGTTAGCGCCGTCAAGGCCGTATTTCATGACGTTTAAGATGAAAGCGGACAAGGAAACCTTCTACCGCGTTCTGAAAGAGCAGGCCGAGGCGGAATTTGATCCGCTGGAGCTTGTCTATCCGGATGAGATTCCGCTGTTTGAAAAATATGACGAGTATGTTCCGGCGGAGCTTGTACGTAAGGGCTTTGCCTACGGAATTCTCGCGGTTGACGAAATGCGCGCGAGAATTCAGAACTGGACGGGCAGCATTGCCTGATCCTGCATTGATTACGGGGGCGATTCCGGAAACGGAATCAGCGGCTGCTGAGGGCGGCCGCAAAAGTACGGGTTAATTCAGAATAAAGGGGCATTTTTTATGAAACAAAAACGAATCGGATGTGCCGTCACAGCTGCTGTCATGGGGATGCAGCTGGTATCGGCGCTGCCGGTTGCGGCGGTGACTGTTCCGGATGCGGCAGCCGCCGGTACGGCACTTGAGGCATTTGCGGAGCAGATCTGCGCGGTCACGAAGCATGATGAGAACCGCACATTTTTTGAGGAAGTCCGCTTTGACACAGAATCCGGAATCCTGACCGCAGACGGTGCGGCAGTCGGCAGCTGCGGGGATCTGACGGTTTCCGGCGGAGATCTGATGATCTGTTCGTCCGCGCCGGAATCCGACACCGTGCAGACGGCCGGCGTGTTCCGGCGTTTTGCGGACGCCGCCGCGGCATACGGCTATGAGAGCGAAGCAGACGGCAGCATGCTGACCGTCACAAACGAATTCCAGACCGCGCGCCTGATTGTCAAGGCGGCGGGGAAGATTGACCTGCACGGAGCAGAGGAGAAAGCGGAGGGCTACCGTGATCTGCATGTGCTGCAATATGCCTCAACCGCACAGGCGTATGCAGCCTATCAGCTGTATCAGCAGGATCCGGCGGTGCAGTATGTGCAGCCGTCGCATATCGTGACACTGGATGCACAGGACACGGCGGCGCTTTCGTCCGATGCGGATGCGGGCGTCAGCAGCCTTGGCACGGGCTCCTATATGTCGTGGGGTGCCGATCTGATCGGCACGGAGGATTTTTGCAATACCTATCTGAAAGGCAAAGAACTGCCGGAGGTCAAGGTTGCGGTCATCGACAGCGGCCTGAACACCGCGCCTGCTCTGTTTGAGGGCAGAATCCTGGAGGGCGGCGTCAACTTCTCCGGCTCCGGTGACGATACATATGCGGACGACCTCAGCCACGGCACGCATGTCACCGGCACGATCTGCGAGCTGACGCCGGAGAACGTGAAAATCCTGCCGATCAAATCCTTCAACAACAAGGGTTCCGCGTCTGACGAGCAGATCTACGCGGGGATTATGTACGCGCTGGAAAACGGCGCGGATGTTCTGAATATGAGCTTCGGCGGCCTGGGCGTCAATCCGCTTGAGGTCGAGGCGATGATGACGGCGGAGGAGAACGGCATTATCTGCTGCGCGGCAGCGGGCAACAACGCCGATGATGCGCGGTATTATTATCCGAGCAGCATTCAGAGCTGCATCACGGTCGGCGCCGTCGATCAGGATATGGAGCGCGCGAGCTTTTCCAATTACGGCGAAATGCTCGATGTTGCGGCGCCGGGCGTCGGGATCCTCAGCTACGGCATCGAGGACGCGACGAAACAGGAAACCAAGAACGGCACGAGCATGGCGACGCCGCATGTGACGGCCTGCTGTGCGCTGCTTTGCAGCTATGACAGAGAGATGACCTCGGCGCGCGCAGAGAATCTGCTCTGCCTGAATGCGGTTGATCTGGGCGATCCCGGCTTCGATGACGACACCGGCTGGGGCATGGTCTGCATGAAGAATTTCCGCTGGGATGCGGGTATCTGCAAGGCGCCGGAGTTTTCCCGGGAAGAAGGCAACTACGGCACAGCGCAGACCGTTGAGATTACGGCGGCGCATCCGGAAATGCAGATTTACTACACCACGGACGGCTCCGTGCCGACGCGCGAAAACGGCACGCTCTATACCGAGCCGCTGTACATCACCGAATCGACGCGGGTGACGGCGGTCGCCGTGCGCGAGGAGTATGTGGACAGTGTGCCGGTTACGGCGGTCTTTACGATCGGCGGCAAGGACATCGCAGGTGCGCTGACAATGGAAAACGGCGTTGTAACGGGCTACCGCGGTATCCGCCAGCGCGTCACGATCCCGGAAACGGCAGACGGCGTTCCGGTGACGGCCGTCGCGGACAATGCCTTTGCGGGCAATCAGTTTGTGGAAAAGGTTGTGCTGCCGGAGAGCGTGACGGAAATCGGCAGCGGTGCATTTCAGGATTGCAGGCAGCTGACGGAGCTGGAAGCGCCCGGCGTCACCAAAATCGGGGATGCGGCATTTTCGGGAGCAGCTGCGCTGAAAACCGTGAAGCTGAGCGAGGAGCTGGATACGCTCGGAAAGGATGCATTCGCGTCCTGCGAAGCGCTGACAGCGCTCTCACTGCCGAACGTGAAAACGCTTCCGACGCGCTGCTTCTCCGGCTGTACGTCCCTGCGGCGGCTGGGCATTCCGGCGGTGACGCTGATCAGCGCCCATGCCTGTGAGGGCTGCACCACGCTGAACGAAATCGTCGCGGACTGGCGCAAAATCACGATGATCGGGGAAAATGCGTTTGCAGGCTGCAAGAATTACGCAGGCAGCCTGACGCTGGACAGCCTGGAACTGCTCGGCCCGGGCGCCTTCTCGGGCGCATCCGCCCTGCGCAGAGTTTCCCTGCCGGAATTCATGGATGAGATTCCGGATCATGCATTTTCCGGCTGTTCGGGACTGCGCCTGCTGGAGCTGCCCGGTGCAGAGAAGCTGGGTGAACGCGCGCTGGCGCTCGGCAGCTCCCGCGATGACCTCATACTCGTGATGAATTACGGCAAAATCCGTTCGCTCGGCGCAGATGCGATGTACGGTCTGCGGCTTGGCAACGGTTTTGATACGGTGACATTCTCCGCCCTGAAAACACTGGAGCCGTATTCGTTCGGCGGCGCGGTTGCGGGCATTGTCGAGCTGCCGCTGATCAGCCATGTGCCGGAGGGCGCCTTTGCAGGCGCGGTGATCTACGGTGCCGCGCTGGACGCAGCGGAAACGCTGGATTCCGGCAGCCTGTTCGGCGTGAAATCCGTCCGGCTGACGTCCGCTGTCAAAACTGTCGCTGCGGATGCGTGTCCGACAGAAACATGGGTTGTTTCTGCGGAGCCGCTTCCTGCGCTTGAACAGTGTGATAATGTCAAGCCCTGCTATGAGCCGCTGGTGATGCGCGTCAGTTCAAAGACGCTGGAGCTCCGGCAGTTTGCCTGCGGCAGCTTCCGGATTACGGCGCTTGGAAGCGGACTGACATATCAGTGGTACCGCGTCAATGAGGGCGAAACGGCGCTGATTCCGGGTGCGGATCAGCCCGAGTATATCCCGGCAACGGGTACACAGGGCGAATTTGTCTATCGCTGCGTCATCACGGATGCAGCGGGCAAACAGGAAAACTGCGACGTCAAGGCCGTGATCAGGGAGCCTGCTTTCAGCAATCCGCTGGTGACGGAGGAGCCGGTTTACGCATCCGGCACGGAGATGCTGCATTTTGACATCAAGGTGCCGGAAACCGGAACCTATGTGCTGGAGGCATTCGGGGAAGCGCCGGTGAACGGCACGCTGACCGATGAGGACGGTGTGCTCTGCGGCCGCCTTGCCATGCAGCCGGACGGTGACGTCACGCTGACGGTTTCTCTTGAAGAAGGAAAGATATATTATCTGGATGCGGCGCCGCTCTGGAGCTGTGATTATTCGCTGCGGCTGACGGCGGAGCTGACGGCGCGCACGGATATATCGGACTGCACCGTGACTGTGCAGCAGGCTGCGTTCGGCCAGTATGACGAGGCATATCATCCGCCGCTGAAGGTCACCGCGCCGAACGGCACGGAGCTGAAGGAGGACACGGATTATACCGTCCGCACGGCGCGCATCAACATGCATTATCAGCTCACGCTGTTCGGAACCGGCGCCTATAAGGGCAGCACGGTTGTCCGGACGGATCTGATTGACCGGATCCCTGCGGATACGCCGGTGCCGGTGATGCTGTCCGGCAAAAAGGACTATGCGAATGTGCTGTTTATTCCGTCGAAAACGGATACCTATTACTTCTACGGCGGCGTAGATCCGCATTATCTGGACGAGTGGGTTTCTTACAGCAACACCGGCCGGGTTCCGGGCGGACAGGTTTATGCAAACGTGACGGCCAACTGTCTGGTGACCAGTCTGCCTGCGGCGAAGGGTACGGTGTACGAATACGAATCCATGGCAAACAAAAATGAAGGCCAGTTCTGCGGCTCCATGAAGATGAATGCGGGGCAGATGTACTATTTCACGATCTGGCTGCGCGAAAACCGCGATGCAAAATTCACCTTCATCGTGTCCGACCGCCTGCGGAATATCCGCGATGCGGAGCTGGACGGCGATTTCTCCGCAATTTACCGCAGCGGCAAAATCAGCGAGCCGGAAACCGAGCTGATCTATGAAGGCCGGGAGCTGACCGAGGGACAGGATTATATCGTGCTGCACAGCAGCAACTTTGTGCCGGGACAGGCAGAGATCACGCTGATCGGCACGGGACTGTTCATCGGCAAGGTGAACCGGAAATACGAGATCATCTTCCCGCCGCAGGAGCAGCCGGAGAGCCTTGTACCGCTGGGCGAAACGACCGCTGTGGCCTGCGATGACGCCAGAATGAAAACAGTCTGGTTCAAGGCGGAGCTGGCGGAGAACAGCTATACGAATATGCGCTACCGCGTGCTGAATGAGCAGACCTCCGGCACGGAGATGCTGTACCGTGTCTACCGTCTGGACGAGCAGCTCCGTTCGCTGGTGCTGATGCAGCCGATGAAGGACGAAAAGAACGACTATCTGCTGAAAAACGGCTTATACTGCGTCTGCTGCACGCGCAAGTTCCGCGACAGAGCCTGCGGTGCGAATATCACGGTTGTTTCACCGTATTCGATTCAGGATGCGGAGATGACGGTCACGGATGCGGTCTATACCGGCGGCGCCGTGGAAGCGCCCGTAAAGCTGACCATGCCGGACGGCACGGTGCTGAAGCAGGGCCGCGATTATGTCATTGCCTATCCCGAGGACGATGCGAACATCATGTTCGGTGAGGTACCGTTCACGATCCGCTCGACGAAGTATTCCTACGGCAACGGCGAGGGCACTTATCAGATCAAGGTGCAGCTGCCGGAGAATCCGCCGGAGCTGACGATCGGGCAGCATGAGGTCTATCTCACCAAAACCGAACGTCTCGGCTGGTATCAGCTGTCGGCGGAGCAGGATACGGAATTTCTCCTTGCGTCCGACGATATTCCGGATGCGGTGCTGCGTGTGTTCAAACCGGATGCGGAGCTGGATGCGCAGATGCACGGCTCCGGCCCGAAGGCGCTGACCTTTACCGTTCCGGCAGGCGAAACCCGCTATGTCATGGTGAAATATAACGGCCTTGCGCGTACCGGTACGCTGCATTTCCGCCTGGAAACGGAGCAGAAGGCGCTGGCCTCCTGCGAGGTCGAGGCAAATCCGGTATACTGGACAGGCGAGCATGTGCAGCCGGATATCACAATCCGGGACGGCGAGTATACGCTGGTTGAGGGCGAGGACTATGCACAGCGGTATATCATCAATGATGTGGATATCGGCATGGCATCCGTCAATTATATCGGCAAGGGAAAGTATGTCGGCATGCTGGATGTGGATTTCCAGATCCGGATCGAACCTGTTCAGTTCTGCATGGATGCCAGGGACGGCACATGGTTGCCGCTGATGCCGGTGATGCTGGATTATGAGTATCAGATCAAAAATACGGAGGACGAGCGCTATCTGCTTTATTCCTATTATTCTGTCACAGATACTGCCCTGACGCTCTCTGTCTTTGATGCGCGCTGCAAACTGGCGGTGCAGGCATATGACGAGGAGGGACAGGACCTCGGTGATGCGTTCATCAGCAGAGAGGGCGAGCTGACCGTGACGCTGAACCGCGGAGATACTGTATTTTTCCTGTTCTCCGCGACGGATATTTCAGGCACGAACCAGCAGTGGAAAATGCAGCTTTCCGATGCGCCCTTCCAGGAAATGATCATCATCGAGGATAAGGAAAACGGCCTGTTCTTCCGCGCCTTTCCAAAAGCGGATTTGGATTACGCCGAGATCTACCGGATTGCCCCGGGGCGCAGCACATACCGGTTTGAAATGAGCATTATGTCGGAGGAATACGGCTATAAGAGGGTATACGCCATCAATCCCGGCGTGTTTGCCATGATTCCGAAATCTGCGGTCGTCTACGGCAATGCATCCATTTATCTGACGAGTTTTGCAGACTATTATCATTTCCTGTATATCCCGCTTCCGTATTCCCACCAGTCGCATCTTGAAGATCCCCGGGGTGACCTGAACATGGACGGCCGAATCACGGAATCTGACATTGTGCTGTTTGCGGCGCTGCTTGCGGAGCATCCGGCTGTCGATCCGGAGCTGGTGAACACAGAGGCGGATATGGACGGGAACGGCGTACTGGAATTTACCGATCTTCAGCTTGCTGCGGCGCTGATTGAGGAGCATGCGGACTCTGTGCCGATTTACGGGGGGGAAGCATTCTACCAAAGAGGATGGTGATGCATATTTCTTTTCCGTATTCTGTCACGGAAACTCCACAAAAGACTGATATAATAACAGCAGAAGCCAACGGAAATGCTCCGGCGGGCAGCTGCTGATTTCAGAGGTCTGCCCTGTTCGCGGGGCAGACCTCTTTGATACAGAAAGGCGGATATGACATGGAAAAGATGAAAAAAATGCTTGCGGTACTGAGTGCCGTACTCTGCATGGGAACGGCCGCGGGCTGTTCATTGGAAAAGCAGACTGCCAAGCCGGAGCAGTCCTCCGATGCGGCGGAATACGCAGCGGCAAATACGGAAACGCCGGAGGCAGAAATGCTCTCCAATGTGAATGCGGAGCAGGAAAACGCAGTGATCTCTGCTGAAAAGACCGGCGCGGAGCTGAGCAAGGCTGATCTGAATACGGAATGGGGCAGCGATGCCGCGGAGATCCGGTTCAGCGAGGATAAAATTGACTGCACAGCGGACGGCGTCACCGTAACGGATACCGCCGTGCGCATCACAAAGGGCGGCGACTATGTGCTTTCCGGTTCGCGCGATCACACTGCCGTAATTGTCGATCTGGCAGATCAGAAGGAGAAGGTGCATCTGGTGCTGAACGGCCTTTCCCTCAAGACCTCGGAAAGCGCCCCGATTACTGTCATTCAGGCGGATAAAACGGTCATCACGCTTGCAGACGGCACGAGCAATGTGCTCTGCGATGCAAGAGCTGCTTCAACGGATGAGAGCGTTCCGTTCGCGTGCATCGCATCCAATGACGACCTGACAATCAACGGCAGCGGCGCGCTCTCCGTTGAGAGCAAAGCGGGCACCGGCATTCAGTCCTCGGACGATCTGAAAATCGCAGGCGGAACAGTGACGGTCAGCGCAGGCAAACACGGTCTGCGCGGCAATGACTCCGTGCTGCTGCATGACGGTACGCTGGACATGAGCGCGGACGGCGACGGGATCAAATCCACGAATGCGGAGAAGGAAGGCAAGGGCTGGATTCTTGCAGAGGGCGGCACCGTGACGGTTCATGCACAGCAGGACGGCATGGACGCAGCGTCCTCACTGGAGATCACCGGCGGCACGCTGGACATTACAGCGGGCAGCGGCGCACCGGAAACGGTACAGAGCGAGGATTCGCCCTTCGGCGGCGGCTTTTCGTTCGGCAGAGGAAAGCAGGATACGCAGACGGATACAGAGCAGAGCAGCTCCGGCAGCAGCAAGGGCATCAAGGCGGAGGCTGCGGTCGCGGTGTCCGGCGGCACCGTCACAATCAGCGCGTCTGATGATGCCGTGCATACGAACGGCGATGCGGTGTTCTCCGGCGATGCCGTGCTGACGGCGGCATCCGGCGATGACGGCATTCACGCGGATGCGTCACTCACGTTTGCGGGCGGTGACATCTGCATTTCCAAATCCAATGAGGGCATCGAAGCGGCAGTCATCACGATGAGCGGCGGCAGTGTGCGTGTCACAGCCGCGGATGACGGCGTCAATGCCTCGGACGGCTCCGGCGGCGGCATGGGCTTCAGCCGGAACGGCACCGGCACGCTGACAATCAGCGGCGGCTATCTGTATGTCAATGCGGTCGGCGACGGCCTGGATTCCAACGGCGATATTGTGATGACGGGCGGCACGGCGGTCGTCTGCGGCCCGACGAGCGATTTCAACGGCCCGCTGGATTCCGGCGACAACAACAATACGATCACCGTGACCGGCGGAACGCTGATCGCGGTCGGTTCCACCGGAATGATGGAAACGCCGGAGGAGAACTATCTTGCCTCGTCTGAATTGCAGGCGGCAGCCGGAACGCTGATCGTCGTGACGGATGACGGCGGCAAGGTGCTTGCGGCGCTGAAAACACCGAAGCAGGCGCAGGGCATTGTCGTCAGCGCGGACGGCATGAATGACGGCTATCATATTTATACCGGCGGCAGCTATCAGGGTGACCTGAATGCGGACGGTTTCGGTACCGGCGGCAGTTATTCCGGCGGCAAGGAGATTGCATCCGGCAGCGGCGGCGGGGGCTTCGGCGGATTTGGCGGCGGACGCCCCGGCGGGTTCGGCGGCGGACGTCCCGGCGGTTCTTCCGGAAACAATCCGCCGGAGGGATTTACTCCGCCGGAGGGCTTTGACGGAAATACCCCGCCGGAGGGATTCACGCCGCCCGAAGGGTTTGACGGGAAAACACCGCCTGCGGATATGCCTGCACAGGACGGCTCCGGCGGAAAAGACGCCCGGGGAAAGGGGCGTAAGCAGCAGGAGCAGAATGCACAGGAGCGTTCCGCGGAATAAACGGAAGAATCCGGAAACGTACGCAGCTCCGCACCTTTCATTCACTGAAAATATTTTTGAAAAAACGCTTGACAAGCAAAAAAAAGTATGCTATAATAATAAGGCTTGAATGAAACAGACGAATCCCGTATTCCACAGACAGCAGGCAGCGGCACCGCCGCAGAAGTCCAGCCGAGGAGTGCCGGTCGTTCCGCTTCGTATCACCATGATACTGGAACTCCGCCTCTCCTTTGATCGGGAGAGGCTTTTTTATCGGCAGTCAATTCTGCCGGAATGCCTCCGGTCGCTGCGTTCCTTTGAGCGATCAAATTAACGGAGGTGAATACTACATGCCTAGTGAAAAGATTTTGCAGGCAAAGCAGGAAAAGGTTGCTGCTCTGACCGAACAGCTCAAGAATGCAACTGCTTGCGTGCTCGTGGACTACAAGGGCATCACCGTTGCGGATGATACCAAGCTGCGCCGTGAGCTGCGTGAGGCAGGCGTTTCCTACTCTGTTCAGAAGAACACCCTGATCCGCCTTGCGATGAATGCAATCGGCTACACGCAGTTCGATGACATTCTCCAGGGTACCACTGCGATTGCGACCTGCGAAAACGATCAGACTGCTGCCGCAAGAATTCTCGGTGAATTCGCGGACAAGTCCAACGGAAAGTTCAATCTGAAGGCAGGCTTCGTCGAGGGCGAGTTCTATGATGAAGCAGGTATCAAGGCGCTTTCCAAGATCCCGTCCAAGGATGTGCTGCTTGCACAGCTCGTCGGCTCTCTCCAGGGTCCGATGCAGAAGCTCGCTGCAACGCTCCAGGCACTCGTGGACAAGAAGAACGAAGAGGCTGCTTAATCATCTGGCCGCCTGAAACCCAAATCTATTTTATTTTTGAAAAGGAGATATTATCATGGCTTCCGAAAAGACACTGAAGTTTATCGAAGATATCAAGGCTCTTTCCGTTCTCGAGCTCGCTGAGCTGGTCGAGGCAATCCAGGAAGAGTTCGGCGTTACCGCTGTTGTTGCAGCAGCAGGTCCGGCAGCAGGCGCTGGCGCAGCTGCTGAGGCAGAGAAGACCGAGTTTGACGTTGTTCTGAAGTCCTTCGGCGATGCAAAGATGAACGTCATCAAGGCTGCAAAGGACATCCTCGGCCTGGGCCTCAAGGAGGCAAAGGCTGCTGTTGAGGGTCTGGGCACTCTGAAAGAGGCTGTGCCGAAGGCTGAGGCAGAGGAGATCAAGAAGAAGTTTGAAGAGGCTGGCGCTACCATCGAGCTGAAGTAATTCACTTCTCTTGCAAAAAGCTGAAACAGGACTGTTTCCGAAAGGAAGCAGTCCTTGCTTTTTTATAAAAACGTGCAACCGGCGCGTTGCGTTCGGGTAGTAGGATAACAGATGCATCTGAATGAAACGGAAAGGAGGGACAGCATGGAGGATGAACAGATCATCGCGCTGTATGTTCAGCGGGATGAGGCCGCGCTGGCCGAAACAGAACGGCAGTATCACAGCTATTGCAGGAAAATTGCGGTGCAGATTCTGCAAAATCCGGAGGATGCGGATGAGGCCGTCAACGATACATGGCTGGCGGCGTGGAACTGTATTCCGCCGCACCATCCGGAGCGCCTGCAAACCTTTCTCGGCAGGCTGACGCGCAATATTTCGCTGAAAAAATACCGCAGCGGCCATGCGCAGAAGCGCGGAGCCGGAGAAACGGCGGCGGTTCTGGACGAGGTTGCGGACTGGCTGCGTGCTTCGCAGGATACGGAATCCGAAGCGGATGCGCATATGCTTGCAGAGGCGATCAACCGGTTTCTGGATCGGATTCCGGAAACGGAATGTCAGGTTTTTGTCCGGCGGTACTGGTATTTCCAGCCGGTCGCACAGATCGCGGCGGCCTGCGGCTGTACGGAGAGCAAGGTCAAGTCTATGCTGTACCGCACCCGCAAAAAGCTGTATGCAGCTTTGGAGAAGGAGGCACTGCTATGAAGCCCGAAACATTTATCGAAGCAGTCGGCATGATTGACGACCGCTTTCTGAACCCTGAACAGCCGCAGCGCAGAATCCGTCACCGGAAACGGAACCGGATGCTGGCCGGATTTGCCGCTGCCGCCGCACTGATTCTTCTGCCGCTGCCGGTGATGACCGCATTCGGCGCGGATACTGCGTATGAGATTCTGTACCGGATCGCGCCGCCGGTTGCGCAGAGCTTTCATCCGGTGCAGATGTCCTGCACGGATCAGGGCATCGAGATGACCGTGATCTCGGCAAAGCGCAGCGGCAGCTCGGCGGATTTTTACATTGCCATGCACGACCTTGAGAACAAGCTGCCGGACGGCGACTGGGATCTCTTTGACAGCGATCACATCAACATCCGCAAGGATATGATCGGAACCTGCTCATTCTCGGAATATGACAGCGAATCGCATACGGCCTATTTTGTCACGCATCTGGAAACGATGGACGGCAGCCAGATGCCGAAGCGCAAGGTCACGTTTTCCGTCAGTTCTCTGCTGACCGGCAAGCTGCGGACAGAAGGCATACTGGATGAAATCGACCTGGATTCCGTGCCGTATGAACCGGAAACGATGCAGTGGCCGGATAACCAATATATCGGCACATCCTTTTACAGCGGAGCAGTCCCTGATCCGGCGCAGTACCGCTTTCTGGTTCCTTCGGCGGAACCGCTCTGTACGCCTGCACCCGGCGTCAATATCCGCGGGATCGGTTATATCGGCGGCGCGCTGCATATCCTGACGGAATATGAGAACAACCTTGAAACGGACAATCACGGTTTTATATCGCTGCGTGACAGCGGCGGCGAGCAGATCGGAGAGATGTCCGCGGTCAGTTTTTCGTTCTGGGATGATACGCACAGAAATCACCTGGAAGAGCAGATTATCCCGGTCGCATACGAAGCGCTCGGCGATTGCAGTCTGTACGGAGAATTTGTCACCGCGGAGCCCTGCCTGCACGGAAACTGGCAGGTCACATTCCCGCTTGACGATGAAGCGGTATCTCCGACGGATTGATCATGAGGACACTGCACGTTATCAATCATCGCACAGCGATACCTTTTTCAACAAACTGACGCCTGCATATCTTTTTCGGATATGCAGGCGTTTCTGTCAGGCGCTGTGGCCGGATTTATACTGCTGCAAAGCTGCCGCAAGCCGTTCATTTTCATCGCGTTCGCGGCGGAGCATTCCGGCGACGCTGAACGCAGGAATGAGAAAGCTGACAGCAAATACAGCCAGAACAAGCGGATTCAGCGGGAACCACCCGCAGACCAGAATAAAAGCGAGTACGGTCAGAAACATGGAGAGCAGCGCCAGAATCAGGCGCAGTGCAGGCTTCATATTTTTGAAGACAGCATCGCTGATGAACAGCCCGCGCACGGCTGTGACAGCCATATTTGCAAGCAGGAACTGAATCACCACGGCGGCTGGTATGCCCTGACTGCCGAGCGCAGTGATTGCGGTTTCATCCCTGACGGTGTCCCCGAGCAGCATGACAAAGACCGTGATTGCGGCGATGCACAGGCCGAAGCTGAAAAGGACGGAACGGATATACTTTTGAAGATGCTTTTTCATATCATTTCACTCCCAGTTGTTGTTTCAGCGCGTCAGCGTACTGGCGCGACACAATGATCTGATCACCGGTTTCGAGTGTGATGCGCAGCTTCCGTTCCAGCTCCGTCCGGAGCGAACGGATAAACCGCACCTGTACCAGACAGGATTTGCTGATCCGCAGGAAGCCGCAGGGGATGAGCAGCTCCTCGAGCTCGTAAAGGCGCAGCTTGGTTTCGCGGCAGTCGGTTTTCGTATAGACAAAGGTTTTGCGGTCAACAGATTCCGCATAGACGATTTCCGATGCGCTGAGGACGGCAGTTTCGGTTCCGTCAGTGACGGTGATTTTCCGTTCCAGCAGATGCAGTGCAGCAATCACACGTTCGAGTTCCGGTGTGATCCGGGCGCAGCGTATCTGGATTTCCGGTTCGGCATACGCACGGTCGGTTTGAATTGAGATTTTCACGTGATCACCTCTCTGTGATGTATCATAGCACAGATTATCCGAAAGTGCAATCCCTTTCTGCGCAACCTGCCGGTATCTGTGACTGAAATCCCGTTATTCGCGCAGGAAGGCGGCATATTTCTGTTTTGCCTGCGGGATATTTCAGGCCGGGATGTGCATGTTTCTGCACATACAGATGTTAAAATATAATTATTTCTCGGAAAGTTGTACGCAAACGTGCAACTTTTTGCGGTTTCTGCGCCCTTGTCAGAGAGCGTTACGTGCGGCAGCGGCATCCGGGATGCGCCGGAGCCGTTCCGCAGCGGCGAGAAAGCCGCAGACCGGGGCAACGAATGAAGTCGCTTGATCTCCGGGAGCGGCAGGGGACAGGATACGCTTTGGCACCTTGACAACTGAATATCAAACCGGTGCAGTTTCCGATAAAAGCAAGACGCTGACTTGAACCGTCAGCGCCTGTAAAGCTATGCAGTTTTTTTGTTATGCGGATTGCCCGCAGTCCCTGCGGTATGAAACCGCAGTCAGGATGAGGAGCACGGCTGTGAGCACGGGATACACGAGCAGCAGGGAATTGGTGCGTCCGCTGATGCGGATGATGCCCGCCGTGATGCATCCGGCCGCTGCTGCCGCCGATGCGGCATGAAGCAGAAACAGTGTCCCGCCCTGCGGTGTTTTTCCGCGGAGGATTGCGAACAGCTGGAGCGCGCCTGAGATCAGCGGCGCCGCGAATGCGTAGATCATGAAATTGCTGTAAACGCCGAAGCTGAAATGCTCGTAGACAGCGCCTGCAAAAGCCAGAAGCAGCGCGCATCCGATGCTGACCGCCGCATGGCGCAGCCGCTGCTCCGCCGTCAGCTCAGTATCCGATGTAAACAATGTCGCTCACGCTCCTTTCCTGGATTCTTCCCCAGGTCGTCGGGTTGTTGAGGATCTCGCCGTTGAAGTAAAACGTCGAGGAACCGCCGCCGTCGAGATTGTAGCCGGTCTGCACGCCGAGTCCCTGCATGAACTGTGCCAGCTCCTCCAGCTTCAGGCCGTCGCTGTCGGAGGTGCGGCCGTCTGAAACCACGAATACATAGTGGAGGTCGTCGATCTGACCGATCGCGGTGCGCGGATTGCTTTGCATTGCGCGCGAAACCTCGGAATCGGGATCTACCATGATCGCGCCGTTCTCGATCAGGCGCGGGCCGAACATGAAGCACTGCCATACGCCCATATCGGCCAGATCCTGCGCGGAATATTCGTCGTCAGTCGTGATGAAGAAGCTGCCGTCTGCCGTGATGCAGAGATAGTCGGTATCGTCGCGTTTGACGTCGCGGTACAGCACGCCGTTGCGGATGACATATCCGTGCGTATGCGTGCCGTAGAAGTCACCGTTGATCGCAAGAATTGCATTGTGGCTGGCGGCGGTGACAGAGGTCTTTTCCGTGATGTTACGCCCGTAGGTATCCTTTGCAAAGGCGGTTTTCAGATATTGCGCCGAGCTGAGCTGAATGTCCGCGACATATACCTTGGTTTCATAAACCTCGTATTCGCTGATTTCGATGCGGATGTTTTCATCCTCATAATGCGTCGCATCGTTCAGATATTGCGGTGCCGGCGGCTCGGTCTGGGGCGGCTCGGTTTCCTTCGGCTTTGTTTCGGCGGTGGTCTGCTGCGTCTTTTCTGTTTTCTGCTGTGTCTTTTCTGTTCTGGCCGGTTCCGCGGACTGCGCGGTATTTCCGCCCGCGGCTGTCTGTGCAGCGGTTTTGTTCTGCTTTGCAGTCACAGCCTCGGTTTCCTCACCGGCGTCCTCCGCAGCAGATGCTTCGGCGGTGCCGCCGGCAGCAGTGACCGCGGCTGCGGTTCCGTTTACGGCATCGGTTGTGCGGGTGTTCAGGGTCGTGCCGTCTGCGGCAGATGCGGCGTCCGTCTGCTGCGGCGCGTCGCTGCCGTCTTTTTTCTGCGCGGCTTCGTCCGCAAACAGGGAGAGATTCATCTCATTGGCGCCGGTCTGCGCGCTTTTTGCGAGCACAAACGTATCGAGCAGGACATATGCGGAGAAGCCGGTCAGAAGTGCGCCGTATACGGCGGCAATTTTTCTGCGGTTCAATTCCGTACACCTTCCTTTCAGAAATTGTGATGGTATTTCTGTTATTCATTATACTGTATGAAAACAAAATGAATCTGAAAAAAGAATGCCCGAATGTGATCATTTCAAGAAATTTCTGTGATAAATACAAGGAACAGAATAGGATATGTTAACCGCCGATTTTGCGGAATTCGCCGGGCGGCATCCCGCAGCAGGTGCGGAACTGTCTTGCAAAATGCTCGTAGTTGCGGTATCCGCACTGCTCTGCGACATCCTGGATTGTCATGTTTGTGGTGGTCAGCAGCATTTTTGCGCGTGCAATGCGGCTGGTGATGAGATCCTGAATGAAGGTCACGCCGAACTGTTCTTTATAATGGTGCTGGAAGGCCGAGCGGCTCATGTTCATCTCATGGGAGGCGCCGTCCACCGACCAGAGCAGATACGGCATGCTGTAAATCTTGTTGCGGATGACCAGCAGCTGCTCATAATGCGTGCTTCTGGCAAGCTGGGCGTCCTCGTGGAGCTGCTCGCTGACCTTGTTGCACATCAGCCAGAAATAATGGCCGATGGAATCGGATTTGTGCAGGTGATCCGTGCCGTTTTCGTCCGCGATGGATTTGATGCAGAAGCTGAAAAATTCAATGTGGCGCAGCGGGATCGGCGTCGCTGCCGGAATGTCCTTGGCGCGGAACCATTCGGGTTCTTCGTTTTCAAAGAGAAAGTGGATCCAGTCGTTTGCAAAGGTTTTCTGCGGCACTGTGCGGTATTTCTGCGGCATATCCTTCGGATAGAAAAAGAATGTGTTGGCCGGGACGGGGACATCTTCGCCGTTCAGCGTGAAGATTGCATCCGTCCGCAGAATCAGCAGCAGATTGTCGCCGCTTCCGGCCGGACGGTCCACAAAAAAGTCCGCATCATGCCGATGATTATACCCTACGTTATGAAGTATCATTTTATTACTCCTTTCTGTGATGATGTGCACAAAATATCATATAACTTGTATTATATCCTATTCCATTTCCTTTGTCAATATCCTATAATAAAAAAGCAGGCAAAAAAGTTGTCTGTTTTGGCTGCATGGAGCATCCGGAGAACCTGCGGATCGCGGAGGGGGTACTTTTTCTGCGGACGATCCGCTGCGTGTTCGGATGACGGTCAAGAGGGGATCGGTCATGCAGCAGAAAATCAACCGTTACGGGTAAGTTACGGGAAAATTTTGGAGGGCGATTTGCAATGAAGAGAAGCATCAGAAGCAGAATGCTGTCTATTCTGGCAGCATGTGCAATGCTGGCAGGCGCTGCGCAGGCAGTTGTACCGGCCGCCGGCTTTGCAGCAGTGGGCGAGAACATCGTCACCAATTCGACGTTCGAGAACGGAACGACGGACTGGGACACCTACAAGGAGAGCGGCGGTGTCTGCAAGCTGACCACCGAGGACGGCAAGCTGGCACTGAAGATCAGCAACGTCGGCACCAAGAACTATGCCGTGCAGCTGTTCTATGACATCGTTCCGCTGTACAAGGGCGCAACCTATCGCTTCTCTTACGAGATTTCCTCGGATGTGGAGCGCTATGTCGAGGCAATGATCCAGCAGAACGGCGGCACTTATCAGTCCTACACATGGAAGGGCATCCAGATCGGAACGGAGCCTGTGAAGGTGGATTATCAGTTCACGATGGCGAAGGATACCGACATCATGGCCAAGATGTGCTTCAACTGCGGCCTTGAGGAGCGGGATCCGGAGCTTGGTGAGCACACCGTTTATCTGGACAATGTCGTGCTGGAGATCGTGGACGACAGCGAAGTTGATTACAGCTCTGTCGGCCCGTATCAGGCACCGATCCTTGCAAACCAGATCGGCTACCGCACCAACGACAAGAAGACTGCTGTTGTCCGCGGAGAGGGCGGCGACGAGTTCAAGGTCGTGAATGCGGAAAACGATGAGGTTGTTTACACCGGCACGCTCGGCGCAGCTGTCGAGAACAGCAGCGCAAAGGAAACCGACCGGATTGCAGATTTCTCGTCAGTCAAGACAGCCGGCAAATATTATATTACCTGCGGCGATCTGGATAAGTCCTATTCGTTCGTGATCTCGGACAACCCCTATCAGGATCTGATGAAGGATGCTGTGCGGATGTTCTACCTCCAGCGCTGCGGTTCGGAAATCACCGATGCGAAGTTCGGCCACAAGGCATGCCATACCGAACTGGCGACTGTTTACGGCACGAGCGATAAGATTGACGTCAGCGGCGGCTGGCATGATGCAGGCGATTACGGCAGATATACGGTTGCAGCTGCAAAGGCGGTTGCCGATCTGCTGTATGCATATGACGCAAATCCGGCACTGTTCACCGATGACATCGGTATTCCGGAGAGCGGCAACGGCACTCCGGATATTCTGGATGAGGTCAAGTATGAGCTCAAGTGGATGCTGAAGATGCAGGCTGCTGACGGCGGCGTGTATCATAAGGTTTCCTGCGCAACCTTCCCCGGTTATGTGATGCCGGAAAAGGAAATCGGTGAGCTGATTGTGACGCCGGTTTCCTCTACTGCAACAGCTGACTTCGTTGCATCCATGGCAATGGCATATGAATTCTATAAGGGCGTTGATGAGGAATTCGCAAAGCAGTGCCTTGCAGCGGCTGAAAAGTCCTGGGCATATCTGGAGGCGAATCCGGACTTCAACTTCAAGAACCCGAAGGACATCGTGACCGGTGAGTACGGTGACCTGACCGATAAGGACGAGCGCTACTGGGCAGCATGCCAGATGTACCGCGCGACCGGCGACGGCAAGTATCTCTCCGGCGTCAGCGATGTCAAGACCGGTCTGGACTGGTCCACCGTCGGTGACTACGGCAACATTGCACTGACGACGATCAAGGTGCCGGAAGGCCAGCTGGTGAACAGAAATGCACTTGCGGAAGCTGCACAGGCAAGCCTGGAGAAAACGGCAGCAAGCGCAGAAAAGACCGTGAACGCAAGCCCGTATGGCTCTCCGATTTCCGGCAAGTACAACTGGGGCTCCAACATGACGATCGCAAATGCAGGTGTGGTGCTCGGTCTTGAGGGTAAGACTGAAGCTGCAAACGAAGTCCTCAATTATCTGCTCGGCAAAAACCCGCTCGGTGCTTCCTTCGTGACCGGCTACGGCACGGTTTCTCCGGAGGCTCCGCATCATCGTCCGTCTATGGCAAAGGAGGCTGCACAGCCCGGTATGCTCGTCGGCGGCGTCAACCAGAATCTGGAGGACAGCGCTGCAAAGGCATACTGCAAGACCAATCCGCCTGCAAAGTGCTGGGTTGACAATGCAGAGAGCTACTCCACCAACGAGATCACCATTTACTGGAATTCTCCGCTGGTTTATCTGCTGGCAGTCACTGAAAAGGCTGATACAACCGAACCCTTGAAGCCGGAGCAGAAGCTCAGAGGCGATGTGGACTGCAGCGAACAGATCGACGTTTCCGATGCAGTTCTGCTTGCAAGATACCTGGTTTCCGATGCAGGAGCAAAGGTGACCGATCAGGGCCTTGCAAATGCGGACGGCGACAAGAACGGCACGGTTGACAGCGAGGATGTCACCTTTATCCTCAACGTGATCGCAAAAAAGATTTCGCTGAATGACTGAAAACACAGCTCCAAACTGTGTCCCCCATGAAGAAAGCAGGCACCCGGAAGGGTGCCTGCTTTGTTTGCAGTAAAAGCGGTATCTCCGATGGATATAAAACGGGGCGCTGCCCCATACCCAGCTTAAGGGACATTGTCCCTTAAGAATCCCATTATGATGAAAACGATATATTTTCGTCACATTCATATATTGCGGGATTCCAAAGGGGCAGTGACTCTTTGGCGGGGGTGGGCAGCGCCCATTCTGAATCATCGCGCAGCGATACCTTACTTGTCCCCGAGCGGCTCCTCGCCGGTTGAGCAGTAGAAGCGCTGGAAGCTGGACGGCGTGCAGTGCTTGATCTCCTTGAAAATGCGGTTGAACGTTGACAGGCTGGAAAATCCTGCACGCATTGCAACCTCGGTGATCGGGATGGACGGATCCAGCAGCAGCATCTCTGCGGCGCGCGTCCGGCGGATGTTGATGTACTGCAAATAGGACATCGAATTATACTGCTTGAAAATGCGCGAGAAGTGGAACTTGCTGTATCCCGCAATTTCTGCTAAGGTATCCAGTGAGATGTCGTACATGTAATTCTGGTCGATATATTTCAGCACCAGCTTGAATTTCTCGTTGTACTGGAACATTTTGTCCTTTGCAAGCGCAAGGCTCTGCCGTGTCTGCTCCAGCTGGAACTCGCGGATGGACACCAGCATACTGATCAGATTCAGATAGATCCGGATATCCGAAATCTCAGAGTTGATGTAGTATTCCGAATAAATATCAAGGATGTTCTTCTTGGCGCGCAGATAGAGATCGCGGTCGGTTTCCGGCGTGATGACCGTCGGGTTGTGGAACACCGGCATGATCGCATTCAGAGCAGGGACGTCGTTCAGCACCGAATTGTCGCACTGAAAAATGATGCGGCGTCCTTCCTGCGGGGGAAGCGTGTGCAGCTCGCCGGGCGGGATAATGATGATCTCGCGCTCCTGGAGAATATACTCCTTGCCGCCGGAATTCACCCGGAAGCTGTTTTCGATCGGCATGATAATCTCGACGGCATTGTGCCAGTGGGTCGGATACAGTTCGATTTCGTTGTTGTCATACAGCATGACAAAACGCTTGTCCTCATATTCGATCGTTTCAAATTCACCAGAGATATTTTTAATCATGTTTTCGCCTCCTTCAAAATTTGCGAAACAATGTCCGATTATCAAAATTTGCTCCGTATAAATACGCGCTTTTCCCGGGTTCCCAGCTTTATTATAATGCAAATTGCCTGATTTGTAAAGAACTTTTTCGAAAATCTGTGATTCTTGCGCAAAAATCAATGAGAAGCTCGCAATTTTTGAGTAGCTGTTTGTATATTTTTACGATATAATACAATATAGATCGGAGGGGAGAGCAATTTATGACAATCCAATGCTATGAGACCGAATATCAGAATTTCGGCAGATGCGTGTGCCTCGAAAACGGCTTTATCAAGCTCATGGCAACGGTCGATGTCGGACCGAGGATTATCTATTTCAGCACGCGGGGCAACCGCAATATCCTGTTCGAGGACATCAACCGGGATTTCTATGAGATGAATAAAGGCTACGGTATCTGGTACGCCTACGGAGGGCATCGGCTCTGGTCTGCACCGGAGAAAATGCCCGAAACTTATTATCCCGATAATCATCGCGTCAACTATACGTATGAGAACGGTGTTCTGACGCTCGAACCGCGTGAAACACTCTCCGGAAAGCAATTCCGCCTGACGGTCGAATTCGTGTCCGATCATGCCGTGCGCGTGACGAACACGATCAAGAACGTTTCCGAAACGCCGCAGCGCTTTGCGCCGTGGTCGGTCACCGGGTTCGCATCCGGCGGCACGGAGTTCATTCCGCTGAACAAAGCGGAAACGGGCTTCCTGCCAAACCGCACCATGGCTCTGTGGAGTTATTCCGATATCCGGGACGAACGGTTCCGCCTGACGGATGCTTACGCAACGCTGACGCATGACGAGAAGGCCGGCAAGGCTTTCAAGTGCGGATTCAACGTCACCGACGGCTACGTGGTCTACGCGGCCGGCAACCAGCGGTTCAAGAAAACCTTTTCCGCTTATGCGGAGCAGGATTATCCTGATTTCTGCTGCAATTTTGAAACTTATACAAATAAGCACTTTTTAGAGTGCGAGCTGCTCGGAGAAGAAAGGGTATATCAACCCGGAGAAACAGCCGAGATCAACGAAACATGGGAAATTACTGAAACATCACAGACTCCGGAACAGGAAATCGCATCCTGTATAGCGGCATGTGATAACTGAGGAGGAGTTTTTGCGTGGAGAAGTTCAGGGACACGTCGCTCTCTGCACAGGAGCGTGCAGAGGCACTGACGGACCTTCTGACGATTGAGGAGCAGGCTTCACAGCTGCTCTATGATGCGCCCGCGATCCCGCGGCTCGGGATTCCGGCGTACAACTGGTGGAATGAGTGCCTGCACGGTCTGGCAAGATCCGGCATCGCTACCATGTTCCCGCAGGCAATCGGCCTGGCGGCTATGTTCGATACCGAAGCGCATCAGAAGACCGGCGACATCATTGCGACGGAAACACGCGCAAAGTTCAATCAGATCTCAAAGCACGGCGACCGCGACATCTATAAAGGACTGACGCACTGGACGCCGAATATCAATATCTTCCGTGATCCGCGCTGGGGCAGAGGACAGGAAACCTACGGCGAGGATCCGTACCTGACCGGTGAGCTCGGCAAGGCCTTTGTGAAGGGCCTTCAGGGTGACGGCAAGGTGATGAAAACCGCTGCCTGCGCAAAGCACTTTGCAGGCCACAGCGGTCCGGAGGCACTCCGCCATGCGTTCGATGCCAAGGTATCGGCAAAGGACATGGAGGAAACCTATCTTCCGGCATTCAAGGAGCTTGTCCAGGCAGGCGTGGAATCCGTGATGGGCGCGTACAATCGCCTGAATACGGAAGGCTGCTGCGCAAGCGACTTCCTGCAGGGAAAGCTGAAGGAATGGGGCTTCAACGGCCACTTCGTTTCGGATTTCCGTGCGCTGGAGGATTTTGATTCCAATCATAAGCTGACTGCTTCGCAGGAGGAAACTGCGGCCGTTGCAATCGCCAAGGGCTGCGACCTCAATGCGGGCTTTGTCTATGAGAAACTGCCGGAGGTCTATAAAGCCGGCAAGGCCAGTGCGGAGGACATCCGCAGAGCCTGCATCCATGTGATGCGCACCAGAATCCGCCTCGGTATGTTCGACGATCACACGGAATTCGATGAGATCCCGTATACCGCGCTGGCGTGTGAGGCGCATAAGGCGCACGCACTGATGTGCTCCGAAAAGTGCATGGTGCTGCTGAAAAACAACGGCATTCTGCCGCTGGATGCTTCGAAGTATCAGACCATCGGCGTGATCGGCCCGAACGCGAACAGCCGCGTGGCGCTGGAAGGCAATTACTGCGGCCTGGCTGACCGGTACATCACGTTCCTGGAGGGTATTCAGGATGCGTTCCCGGGCAGAGTCCTCACCTCTGAGGGCTGCCATCTTTATAAAGACCGCACATCCGGGCTCGCAAGAGCCGACGACCGTCTGGCGGAAGCAGAGGTCGTGGCGGAGAACTCCGACCTCGTGATTCTCTGCGTCGGTCTGGATGCGTTCATTGAGGGCGAGGAAGGCGACGCGGGCAACGAGTTTGCTTCGGGCGACAAGATCGACCTCAGACTGCCGGAGCCTCAGCGCAAGCTGGTCGCAAAGGTCATGGAAAAGGGCAAGCCGGTGATCATCGTCACCGCGGCGGGCTCTGCAATGAATATGGAAGCGGACTGCGATGCCATTATTCATGCGTGGTATCCCGGACAGTTCGGCGGACTGGCGCTTGCGAATATTCTGTTTGGCAAGGTTTCGCCGTCGGGCAAGCTGCCTGTCACGTTCTATGAGAGTGCGGACAAGCTCCCTGCGTTTGAGGATTATTCCATGGCGGGCAGAACCTACCGCTATACGCAGGACAATGTGCTCTATCCGTTCGGCTACGGCCTGACCTATTCCAGGACAAAGTGCAGCGATCTGAAAGCGGACGGAAAGTCTGCAACCGTTACGATTACCAATGTCGGCAAAGTCGATACAGACGATGTCGTACAGTTCTATATCAAGGGCGACAGTGCAGCGGATACCCCGAACCCGAAGCTCTGCGGATTTGCAAGAGTTTCGCTGAAAGCCGGGGAGAGCAGAACTGTTACGGTCGCACTCCCGCAGAGCGCATTTGAAACGGTCGATGACGCGGGCGTCAGAGCCGTGCGCAGCAGCGTGTTCACGCTCTATGCGGGCACCTGTCAGCCGGATGCACGCAGCGAATCCCTGACGGGAACCAAAACACTCAGTACAGAAATCCATCTGTAATTATTTCACGGAGGTTTTATCTATGAAGGAATATTTCAGCAACATCGGAAAGATCAAGTACGAGGGCAAGGACAGCACCAATCCGCTGGCGTTCAAGTACTATGATCCGGATCGTATCATCGACGGCAAGCCGATGCGTGAGCATCTGAAGTTTGCACTGTCCTGGTGGCACACCATGGGCGGCGACGGCACCGATATGTTCGGCTGCGGCACCGCTGACAAGTCCTGGGGCGAAACTGACCGCGAGGCACGCGCAATCGCAAAGGTGGATGCTGCGTTTGAGATCATGGATAAGCTCTCCATTGACTACTACTGCTTCCATGACCGCGATCTGTCGCCGGAGTATGCAAATCTCGGCGAGTCCAATGAAAAGCTGAAGGTCGTTGTCGATTACCTTGAGAAGAAGCAGAAGGAAACCGGCAAGAAGCTGCTGTGGGGTACCGCAAAGTGCTTCGATCATCCGCGCTATATGCACGGCGCCGGCACTTCTCCGTCCGCTGACGTGTTTGCTTATGCAGCAGCACAGATCAAGTCTGCGATTGACGCGACGGTGCAGCTGGGCGGCAAGGGCTATGTGTTCTGGGGCGGCCGTGAGGGCTACGAAACCTTGCTGAACACTGATATGGGTCTTGAGCTCGACAACATGGCACGTCTGATGAAGATGGCTGTCGAGTATGCAAGAAGCATCGGCTATACCGGCGATTTCTACATCGAGCCGAAGCCGAAGGAGCCGACCAAGCATCAGTATGATTTCGATACCGCAACCGTTCTGGGCTTCCTCAGAAAGTACGGTCTTGATAAGGATTTCAAGATGAACATTGAGGCAAACCATGCAACGCTTGCACAGCATACCTTCCAGCATGAGCTGAATGTTGCCCGCACCAACGGCGTGTTCGGTTCCATCGACGCGAACCAGGGCGACCCGCTCCTCGGCTGGGATACCGACCAGTTCCCGACCAATGTATATGACACCACCATGTGCATGTACGAGGTCATCAAGGCAGGCGGCTTCACGAACGGCGGTCTGAACTTTGACGCGAAGGCACGCAGAGGCTCCTTCACACCGGAGGACATCTTCTACTCCTATATCGCAGGTATGGACGCATTCGCACTCGGCTTCCTGGCAGCACGCAAGCTGCTGGAGGACGGCAGAATCGAAAAGTTCATCGAGGACAGATATGCTTCGTGGAAGACCGGCATCGGCGCTGACATCATCGCCGGTAAGGCAGACTTCCGCAGCCTTGAAAAGTATGCACTTGAGAAGGGCGAGGTCACGGATTCCCTCACCAGCGGCAGACAGGAAATGCTCGAATCCATCATCAACAACGTTCTGTTTACTCTGTAAATCAGAACGCCTTAACACGGTTTCATTCGCTGACCTGACACAGCGAAGGAAATAAAATCAAATCGTATTTAATAGGAGGATTTTGTTATGAAAAAGGCACTTTCATTGCTCGCAGCACTCAGCTTGATGGCGTCGTTCACCGCTTGCGGTACCGACAAGCCTGCTGACACCCCGGCTTCCACTCCGGATTCCCAGGCAGAGGTTGAGTCCAGCACCGAGGAGTCTTCTGAGACCCCTCCGTCCGGCGATAAGAGAGAGCTCAAGGTCTGGGCTTTCACCACTGAGGTTCCGGGCATGGTCACCAAGTACATGGAGCTGAATCCTGATTTCGCAGCTCAGTACGAGATGAAGGAATCCGTTATCGCTACCACCGACGGTGCATATCAGCCGGCTCTGGATGCTGCTCTGGCAGGCGACGAAGTCGATATGTATGCTGCTGAGGCTGCCTTCATTCTGAAGTATTCTCAGGGCGAAGCTGCAAAGTATGCTGCTCCGTACGAGGATCTGGGCATTGATGTTGATGCAAAGATCAAGGAAGCTGAGATCGCACAGTACACTGTCGATATCGGTACCAATCCTGACGGCAAGGTTGTCGGTCTGGGCTACCAGGCAACCGGCGGTGCTTTCATCTACCGTCGTTCCATCGCAAAGGACGTTTTCGGCACGGATGATCCGGCAAAGATCAAGGAAGAAGTCGGTCCGGGCTGGGACAAGTTCTTTGAGGCAGCTGCAAAGCTGAAGGAAAAAGGCTACGGCATCGTTTCCGGTGACGGCGATATCTGGCACGCAATCGAGAACAGCTCCGATACGGGCTGGGTTGTCGATGACAAGCTGCACATTGATCCGAAGCGTGAAGAGTTCCTCGATCTCTCCAAGAAGCTGATGGACAATGATTATCACAATGATACCCAGGACTGGCAGGAAGGCTGGTTCGCTGATATGGCTGGCACGGGCAAGAAGGGCATCCTCGGCTTCTTCGGTCCGGCATGGCTGATCAACTACACTCTGAAGGACAACTGCGGCGACACATTCGGCGACTGGGCAGTCTGCGAGCCTCCGGTTGGCTTCTTCTGGGGCGGCACATGGGTCCTCGGCGCTAAGTCTTCCGAGAACAAGGAAGCTGTCGGCGACATCATCGAGTGGATCACCCTCGATACTTCTGAGACCGGCCTCCAGTACATGTGGGCAAACGGCACCTTCGCACCGAACGAAGACGGCACTCCGGGCACCAAGGACTGCGTCGCTTCCGGCGTTGTCATGGCAAAGTCCGACGGTAAGGTCGACATCCTCGGCGGCCAGAACATGTTCGACGTGTTCGTTCCGGCAAACCAGTTCGCAAACGGTAAGAACCTCACTCCGTACGATGAGGACATCAACACCGCATGGCGTGATCAGGTTCGTCAGTACACCTCCGGCCAGAAGACCAGAGATGCTGCGATCGATGACTTCAAGCAGGCTGTCTCCGACAAGCTCGCTATTGATGCAGAGTAATACTCTGTAACCCCAAGAGAAATCTGCTGCGTAAGGGAGCAGGCAGGATCTATGCTGTCTGCTCCCTGACAGCAAATGAGAGGAGGCGTTTTCTTTGAAGTCGGCACAAAGTCGGATTAAAAGCATCTCGAATGCGAAATACGGCTATTTGTTCATCATCCCGTTCGTGGTCGTGTATCTGATCTTCCACCTGTATCCGACGATCTATACGATGGTTCTCGGATTCACGGATTGTAAAGGTCTGAATAACACGAACTGGCACCTGCTGAAGGGCAATATCTTCACCAACTTCCAGCAGATCCTCCAGAACAAGTCTTTCCAGACTTCTGTTAAGAACACGATCGTAATCTGGATCATGAACTTTATTCCGCAGATCTCGCTTGCGATGCTTCTGACTGCTTGGTTCACTGCAAGACGCATCACTGTAAAGGGTCAGGGTATTTTCAAGGTGATCTTTTACATGCCGAATATTATTACGGCGGCAACGATTGCAATTCTGTTCCACGCACTTTTCAGCTACCCGACAGGTCCTGTCAATGACTTGCTTCAGAGATTGAATCTTCGGGACGGCTCTTACAACTTCTTTATCAGCAAACCGGCCTCGAAGCTCATTGTTGCCTTCATCCAGTTCTGGACATGGTACGGCTATACAATGATCATCCTCATCTCGGGCGTGTTGGGCATTAGCCCGGATATCTATGAGGCAGCTGATATCGACGGCGCAAACGGCGTTCAGATCTTCTTCAAGATCACGATTCCGAACCTGAAGACGATTCTGCTGTATACGCTTGTCACCTCCCTGATCGGCGGTCTGAACATGTTCGATATTCCGAAACTGTATCTGAACGGCGGTCCGGATAACTCTACCAAAACGGCATCTGTGTTCATTTATGAACAGGCTTTCTCCGGAAAGTATCTTTATAACCGTGCATCGGCTGCAAGTATGCTGATGTTCATAGTCATCGCGATCTGCTCTGCAATTCTGTTCTATCTCATGCGTGATAAGGACGCCGCAGCGCTTGCGAAACTGAAAAAGCAGGAACGTAAAGCTGCTGCAAAGCGTGCAAGCACGCAAACATGGAGATAAGGGGGTATTGTGATGAGTAAAACGAGTTACGATGAGCCGAAGTCGGCAAAAGGCCCCGCATATTACGGTTATAAGGCATTTCAGTACATTTTTCTGATTTTCCTTGCGATCATGAGCTTACTTCCGTTTGTCATCATGATCATCAATGCAACGAGAAGCAGAAGCCAGATTGAGTCCCACGCGATCTCGCTGATTCCGGGTAAGAATCTGCTGGTCAACTGGAAGGTCTTCAACGGTAAGTCCTTCAATGTTACCACCGGTTTCCTCAACTCGGTCATCGTTTCGACCGGTGCGACGTTCTGCTCCGTGTACTTCTCGACCATGACAGCATTCGCAATCGTTGCGTATGACTGGAAATTCAAGAAACCGTTTTTCACGTTCATTATGTGTGTTCTGATGATTCCGCCACAAGTCACGTCGATCGGTATGTATCAGTTTATGTACAGCATCGGCATGACGAACAAGCTGCTTGCTCTGATCATTCCGGCGGTCGCGGCGCCTGCTACTGTATTCTTTATGAGACAATACATGGCCGGTGCGCTTCCGATGGAGATTCTGCAATCTGCGCGTATTGACGGTGCGGGCGAGTTCCGTATTTACAATCAGATCGCACTCCCGATGATGAAGCCGGCTATGGCGACGCAGGCGATCTTCGCTTTCGTTTCCAGCTGGAACAACCTGTTCCTCCCGCTGATCCTTCTGACCGACAAGAAGAAATTCACGATGCCGATCATGGTCAGCCAGCTGAACGGCGACATCTACAAGACTGAGTACGGTGCAGTCTATCTTGGACTGACGCTCACCGTTCTCCCTCTCTTCGTCATCTATTTCCTGTTGTCAAAATACATCATCGCCGGTGTTGCACTTGGCGGTGTTAAGGAGTAATCCTCCTTCACTCCTTTTTTGGCAATCGGAGCATTCGGTTTCGACCGAAGTACCCCTGACCGGAAGCTGCGCCGGTCAGGGGTACAATGTTTTTAAGTGTGAAATGTAAATATGAAATCCCGCAGGTGTGCTGACCTGCGGGATTTTTGAATATCAGTTTATTTCTCCGGTTCAAGGATGACGGCGCGGGCAGAATCTGTTTTGGGCTTTCCGTCGCGGCCGCTGATGAACACCGAGAATTCCTCGTATTCACCGGCATTGTCCGTGATCTTGATCATCTGGTCTGTCATGACCTCACTGCGGTTGCAGCGCAGCAGGAACGGTGCGCCTGTATAGCTGCTGTAAATTCTGCCGAGCATCTTGTTGTTGTCATCGTATGCATTCACGACAACATGTGCATCTTCATCGCGCGGGATGATCAGATACAGCTCGCTGCCGCCGTTGGTTTCTGCGTAGTTTTCCTCCGGCATGTTTGCAATGTACGGGTACAGATCCACGTAGCCTTCCAGCGAGAAGTATTCTCTGTATGCGGCATTGATCGGGGAGTACGCGCCCATGACCCCCGGATTGCCGAGGTAGATGATGCCGCAGCTTGCGTCCTTCGGGAGCAGATTGCGTTCCGGCACATTCGGCCGCCACTGCGCTTTGGGCTTCTCGGTCAGATCAACTTCCTCTTCCAGGAAATTCTTTCCCTTTCCGGTCTGTTTGCTGACATAGTACCATTCTGCCGTCGAGGTGTGGCCGTCAATCAGGTCATAGAGGTGGAGCGTGACCGTGTCGCCCTCGACCTTGTCTACGTCGATGAACTGCGGGATCCAGTTGTGACGAGAGCTGTAATACTGCATGGCGAGATACTGGAGATCGTCCTCGTCGTAGCGCGGAGGCGGGGCTTCGGTCGTGGTGGTTTCTGCGGCTTCGGTGGATTCCGGTTCGGCGGTTGTGACCGCAGCTTTCGTGGTATTCGGTGCCTTGGTCGTATCGGCTTTGGTTTCGGTTGTGGTTTCGGATTCCTTCGGTGCGGTTGTTTTCTTCTGTTTCAGCGTGATCGTCGCTTCTGTTTCGGCTGCTGATTCTGTCGTGATGTCCGCGTCGGCGGTGGTTTCTGCTGCGGTCATCGCGTCCGTGAGCAGATATTCGGAGTTTTGTGCCGGATTCTCATTCGGCGTGCAGCCGCTGAGCATGCCTGCTGCACAGACGGCCAGGCAGATCATGGAAAGACGGTTCTGTTTCATTATTCTTCTCCTTTGCTACATCAGATGCAGTGTGCATCCGGATCGTTTACATGGATATTATAACATATGCGGTGCATTCTGGCAATGTCGGTACGTGCGCCTGCGCAGTAGAATTTTGCAGGAATAATTCGTCGCGTTTTGTCGTATTTTGCTAAATGCAGGATCTCCGATGGATTGATAATGGGACAAAGCCCTTCACTTTGCATCCGCCGGAGGCACTTCTTATACAGACGAAGGCGCTGACGAATCTGTCAGCGCCTGTTCCATACGAATTTCATTTTCTATGCGGTGCAGCGTTAAATACTGCGGACGTCGCGGAGCAGAGAGGCGAGCATGGAATAATGCAGCGCGGCCAACCGCTCCGGCGGGGTGCGGTATCCGCAGTGCGCCCATGAGATTACGGTGCCGATGCAGCCGTTGACATAAAACAGCACCGCCAGCTCCTGCGTTTCGGAGAGCTTTCCGCCGCCGAGGCTTTCCTGTACGCGCGCGCGGATGCGGTCAGCCTCCTGCTGGAAGATGAACTTCGGCAGCAGTGCGTTCATCTCGTCGTTATAAAGCCGCTTGTAAAACAGCTGATGCCCCCGGATCGTTTCCAGATACGCGGTCAGCTGCGCCGCGGAGTAGTTTCCGCCGAACTGCGCAAGCGCCGTGTCCCAGTCGCGGAACAGCATCCACTGCGCAAGATCGTACTTATCCTTGAAATGATAGTAAAAGGTCTGCCGTTCGGCTCCGCACTGCTGGCAGAGCGCCGTGATGCTGACCTTCTGCATCGGCGTTGTTTTCAGCAGCTCATCCAATGCCTGCGCAAGCATGGTTTTTGTTGCATCACGAATCCCCATGGTCAACCTCTTCTCTGTTATTGTTATTCATTCTCTATATTTTTAGTATAACATATCTTCACTTTGTTGTCAATGTATAAAAACTAGACAGTTTATGCTTTTTGTATGGTGACAACGCCCCGGAACCATGCTATAATATATTTGTATTGGGAAGTATGGACTGCCGGTGACGGCAGCATATAGACTTATGGTAAAATAGAAAGATACAGGCAAAGATAGAAATTGTATTTGGGGGATCATACTGGAAACACGCTTGTGCAAAGCAGTGTGGTCTTGTTGTCTGTATCTTTTTTCATGGATATGATAAAGAACGTCAGCGGCCTTTCTGTGTATGCACGGAAAGGCTGCTTTTTTGCTGCCGGTGCATGCTGCCGTGTGATCCTTCGGATCGGTTGGGAGGTGAATCCTTTTTTGCAGAGTGAGAGGTTGCCATTTTCGGGGAGAAATAATAAATGGGGAGTAAAAACATTATGAAAAAAGGAAAGGGTTACTTTGTGAAATCAACAGCAGCTGCAACAGCTGCAATGCTCGCGCTGACAGGCCTGATCTGTCTGCAATCCTCGGCGGCGGATGCGCCGTCTGTGACCGGCGATCTGTCCGGAAACGGATTTCTGGATGCTGCCGACCTCTCTTTGATGAAGGCGGGCGTCCTTACGGAATCAAAGGATGCCGCATTCAAAACGACCGGCGACGTCAACCAGAGCGGTGCGGTCAATGAAAAGGATACCGCGATGCTGCGGGAATACCTGCTCACGAAAATAACCGCTTTTGAAAAGGGAGAGCCGGACGGTGAACCTTCCTCGGAGATTCCGACCTTTGAGAAGTCCTATAATTTCCCGTCGGTTTCCTCGCTGAAAGCCAGCAATGACGTTCCTGACCCGTTCGTCTTCCAGGACGGCTCCAAGGTTGAAAGTCCGGATGACTGGTGGCGGCGGCAGGCTGAGATCAGCTGCATGTATGAGTATTACATGTACGGTGTCTGGCGTGACGGCTCTGATGACGAAGTCAGCTACAAGATCAGCGGAAACAGCATGACGATCACGGTGAAGCGCAAGAGCACGGGCAAGACCGCTTCCTTCAAGGCTGTCATCAATCTGCCGAAGCAGGTTCGTCACGAGGGCGGTGCTCCGGTCGTTCTCGGTATGCACAAGGGCATTTCCGAAAGCACTGCGACCGCAAACGGCTATGCAGTTATTACCTACGACAGCGACGGCATGTTCTCTGCACCGGGAACCGCCGCTGACAACAATCAGCATACCGGTGCATTTTATGATCTTTATCCCTACGGAAGAAACTGGGACGAACAGACCGGCGATCTGATGGCTTGGTCCTGGGGTATCAGCAGAATCCTGGATGCGCTCTATCAGGGCGCAGGCAAGGAGCTGAATATCAATCCGGACAGCTCCATTGTGACCGGTGTTTCCCGGTACGGCAAAGCGGCCGCTGTCTGCGGAGCCTTTGAGCCGCGCATCAAGATGTGCGCACCGTCCTGTTCAGGCGCAGGCGGTCTGGCGCTTTACCGTTACAAATCCGAAGGCAAAACATACGACTTTTCCAGTAAAGGCGGATCAGCAAGATATACCTATGATCAGAACGAGCCGCTCGGCAGCTTGCAGGCTTCCGGCGAGCAGGGATGGTTCAACGGCAGGTTCATGGAGTTCAAAGCTGAAAACCAGATCCCGGTCGATCAGCATATGCTGGCATCCCTCTGTGTCAATCCGAACCGGTATCTGTTTATTATCTGCTCGTGTCAGAATGAAAACTGGGTCAATGCACCGGCGCAGTGGATGACATATCTTGGCGCAAAGCGCGTGTTTGATTATGTCGGCCTCAGCGACCATATCGCAATCAATGTGCATTTGTCCGGTCACGCTGTCATCGAAGAAGATATGAAGTACATGATGGCATATTTCGATCATCATGTTTACGGCATGGAATCGAAGATGGATCTCAGTAATCTGACACATTCTCCGTTTGAGCTTGATAAAAACAAGGATTCGTTTGCTGACACCTTTACGAAAAACTGGATTCATTGATAAGGGTGATTCAAATATGAAATCTATTCAGGCGACAGCAGCCGGCATTCTTCTGGCTGCATCCCTTCTGCCGGTTTCGGCGCTCGGCGGCATTTCCGCTGCCGCGGCGGGTTCCGGCGATCTGAACGGCGACGGCAAGGTCACGTCCGCCGATGTCCGGATGCTCCAGCAGTATCTGCTGACAAAATCCGGGCAGTTATCTGACTGGCGCGCAGGCGATCTGAACAGTGATCAGTACCTGGACGCCATGGACCTTTCTCTCATCAAGCGCATTGCTCCGGCTGAGGAGGAGGATCCCGATCCTGTGTATATCCACCTGAAAGGATCGTCGATTACCTCTGAGGGCGGAAATGTCGATATCTCCGGCAAGACCGCGACGATCTCCGCTTCCGGCATCTATTATATAGACGGAACGCTGGACGGCGGACAGATCCTCGTGAACATCCCTGACGAAACCGTTGATTCCAAAACCGTCAAGCTGTTCCTGAACGGTGTGAAAATGACAAATAACAGCGCACCGTGCATCATGATCGAGAATGCGGAGAATACCTCCGTCAATCTCGTTGAAGGAAAGGAAAATGCGCTTTCTGACGGCAAGGACGCTCCGGCGGCTGAAGTCGAACCGCAGTACGCTGTGCTGCATGCAAAGGATGACCTGACAATCAAAGGTGACGGCAGCCTGATCATTACAGCCGGCACCGAGTACGGCATCCACTGCAACAACGACCTCAAGCTCAACGGCGGCACGCTCTCTGTCACAACAGAAAACACCGACGGCATCCGCGGAAGGACTTCCCTGACAGTCAAGGACGGATCCGTGACGGTGGACAGCGAGGGCGACGGCATCAAATCGACAAAGGGATCGGTTTCGGTCATCGGCGGCAATGTGTCTGTCAAATCCAGCAAGGATGCGATTCAGGCGGAAACGACACTGGAGCTCACCGGCGGTACGGTGCAGGCATGCGGTGACCGCGGCCTCACGGCGCCTCAGATCAGTCTGGACGGCTGCACACTGCTTGCAACCGCTACGGACAATCAGTGCGAAACCCTCGGCAAACCCGCACAGAACACCATCGTTGTGGATCTGACAAAGGAGTGGTCGAAGAATAATCCGATTGCTCTGACAAACGGTTCCGGACGGACAGTCTTTGACCGGAACACCCTCAAGAAATTCCGTTACGGCATTCTCTCTGCTCCGGAGCTGGACAGCAGTACCGGCTATGAGCTGTATGTCGGCGGCATTCAGGTCAAGCAGAACGGCAGCGGCAGCTTCAAGGCGGGATCCCCGGCGGCATACACCAATGTCAACAATACCGTCACCGATACAAAGCTGCTTTACGGCGATCTGTTTGATCAGTCCAAGGTACACCGCATTGAGATCACCATGCCGAACTGGTCACAGTTCCTTTCCTCCTGCGATCAGCAGAAAGAGGACTGGTATCCCTGTGACGTCAAGATCGACGGCGAGGAGATCAAAAACGTCGGAATCCGTGCCAAGGGCAACAGCTCTCATATGTTTGTTGCACAGGCAGGCAGTGCAGGAAAGGGCAAATACAGCTGGCGCATGAAGTTCGATAAGTACGACAAATACGGCAATTATCACGGTCTGACTGAGATCTGCATGAACAACATGTATTCCGATCCTTCCTGCATGAGAGATATTCTGTGCTACAATGCCTGCTACGAGGTCGGCAGCTATGCACCCGAATGCGCGTATACGAATATGTACGTGAACGGGGATCTGTACAGCTTCTATTTCCTCGCAGAGCAGCCGGGCACGACACTCGCCGAGCGCCTTGCGACCAAGGATGACGCGGTCTTCTACAAGGCAATCGACAAGACGAATGCGCAGGGCAGCTATGACTGCTCGTTCAAATCCAGCATGGCACTGGATAATTTTGAGGTCAAATGGGGCACGGATGATCAGCTCAAGCATATTGATGAAATCAAGCAGGCGATCAACAAGCTCACATCCTCAAATTACAAGTTCATCGAGGATATCATTGACGTGCCGAGCTTTTTGCAGGGCTTTGCCGTCAATGCCATGATGTGCAACTACGACAGCTATAACGGCATGATGCCGCACAACTTCTATCTCGAGTATGACAACGGCAAAATGTACTATGTCAGCTGGGATTTCAACCTGTCGCTGGGCAATTTCATGGACAACGGCGCATCCGTCAATTCGGACATTAACACCGGCATGTACCAGACGCAGATTGCGGACCGTCCGCTTTTGAAGCTGCTGGAGGTTCCGGAGTACAAGAAGCTGTATGACGGCTATGTCCGGCAGATCATGCAGATGTACAGCAATCCGGAGCAGACGGTCAATAACATCGCGAAGGTGATCCGGAACGATGTCAAGGCCGACCCGCGCTTCTTCTTCACCGCTGACCAGTTTGAAAAGAACATTGCCAAGAGTGCAAACGGTCTTCAGGTTTCCGGA
>JAEEIA010000064.1 GCA_016281125.1 Oscillospiraceae bacterium
ATCTTGATACTCCTGAACTGCAGCTATGCGTTCTTCATTTGTTAGCTTACTTCCTCTTGTCACAAAATAACCCCCTTAGAGTTTTCACACTTTTGTTTTTTGTGTGTCTACTCTAAGGGGATTATATCAAATTCTGAGGGCGTTATCTTTTGGTTTGTTCAGTTTTCGACGTGGTGATTTACGCTTACGTAGCATCTTATTCAGTTCAGCGAAAGTGCAGGGAATGGTTTCCGCCTACCTTGCGGGAATAGTCAGCTCAGGAAGAAGCGCTGCAGACAAGCGGAATGACTGTTTGCTGTATTACGGCACCACAACGATCTCGCAAGGAATGAATGTATCAATATCCTGCCATTCAGCGCACTCGGGAGCTGCACCGTCCACGTTGCCCTGAATTGCATAGATCCGGTACCGGCCGCATTCCTCCGGCATATCGAAATACATTGTGAACAGGATGCCGTCACCTGAAATACGCGCATCTTCAGCTGTTTCGGTGTTATATACATAGCAGTATCTGTCGTAATCATAACCCCTGTAATTGTTAAAGAACACATTGATGAGTTTTCCTGCACTGACAGAAGCATCCATCCTCGGTGCGTGTTCCAATAGAGTACCGTTCGTCCCGATGCCAAGTCTCCCGCGTTCATTCTTCGTCAGCTCCGTCGGGCTATCGCATTCATACAGCAGGTGCTTCAGTGCAGAATCATAGCCGAACATAATATGACCTGAAACAAACCCGCTGCAGCCCAGAATGCGCACATTGACCGGTACATTCTTCTGACCTGCATGTGCCGTGACCGGTTCCAGGCAGACCGACGGACTGCTCACCGTTTCCGTATCAACAAGCCGTACTGCCGCATCCTGCGGAATGCTGCTGTCAGCGTCCACGATGATCTCTGAACCGGACAGCTGACAGGAGATATTGTGTTCTTCTGCATCGAGGAGTGTGCTTGCCTCTCCCTGAATCGAATATCTGCCCGGCTCAGTCGGCGCAATCAACGTATATGTGGCCAATACGGTACCGTTCGGGAGCAACGTGCCATCACTGTTATCCCCGTTAAAGACCAATGTCCGGTCGTCGTTGCCGGGTACAGCAACATTCAAATAGGGAAGTACCCGACCTCTGTAATCCGGATTCGCTGTCGCAGTCAGCATATTGAACTTAGAAATATTATATGACAGATGAACAGACACAGCGCCACGGTCATTCTGAACAATCAAATTCAGCCTGATTTGCTCGCCTGGCTTCACATGACAGACCGGCTTGCCGCTGACGGTTTCATACGGTTTGTCCGCAGGTACCATCGCATATTCAAACGCAGTGCTCTTCGGTGTCGGCGCTGTTGTCTGCACAGTTGTTTTCGCCGCGGTACTGACAGTGGTGCCTGCAGTTTTTGCCAGGGTTTCTTCTGTGGTCCCCGCAGTTGCCGCTGTCTGAACGGCCGTTGTCTTTACTGCGGTTTCCGTTCCTATCTGTTTCTTCGTCCCGCTCTGCACTGCAGCGGTCTTCGCGGCAGTAGTTTTGGTGCTCAGTGCAGTCACCGTTGCAGAAGAAAGCTGCGTTCCGGTGCCTGTTGTCGCGGTTGTGTTCGGAACGGTTTCTGCCTCAGTAACCGGAATCTCCTCGTTTATTGTTGAAAGCAACTCGTCCTTGTGCTTGCTGCCGGAAATCAGATATCCGCCGAGTCCGATATTCAGCACAAGCAATACCGCTGCGACTGCAGACCCTGTTATCATCCCGCGCTTGGTCATCCGAATTCCCTTTTTGCGTGTTTCGTCTGTTTGCTCCATCGTGGTATCCTCCTGAACGGCAGGAATCTGCCGGAAACGGAGATGCTGCATCAGTTCCGTGATATTTTGTTCCGAGGTCCCGTCCATGATCTCAAAAAAATCTTCATGTTTCACAACAATTCCTCCTTTTCCAAAAATGATTTCAGTTTCTTTCTGGTGCGCAGAAGCGACATATTCACGCGCCCGACAGAACAGCCTGTACCTGCTGCTATCGCCTTTGCCGAGAGGCAAAGCCAGTAGCGGCTCAGAAAAATCGTGCGTGCTGACGGGGAAATTGTCATCAGGAACCGCTGCATCGCATCCCGCAGCGCTATTTTGTCAAGCACCCGTTCCGGATGCTCTGCCAGCTGAAGACAGTCCCCGAGTTCATCAATCGCAACGGTCAGCTGACCGCCGCCCCGCCGTTTGGCACTTGCGTATGTCAGTCGGTTCCGCGCCGCATTCCGGACTGCGGTCACGAGAAACGCACCAAGAGATTCCGGTTCGTCAGGCGGGATCGCATTCCAGAGATTCATGAGTGCATCAGAGAAGCATTCCTCCGCGTCCTCACGGTTTCCGAGTATGTTATATGCTATGGTCATGCACAAGGCTTCGTACTGCAGCTTTGTTTCCTGTAAAGCCCGCTCATCGCGTTGCTGATACAGGCAGATGATCTCTGCATCGTTCACGCTGCCTCACCTCCTTCTCTGACAGTAATGACAAAAATTTTCATGGAAATATCACGCGGAAGAATAATTTTTTTTCGTAAGTGTAACCCGCCAACATATACTATCAAAGAAACAGACGCAACTCGAAGTTGGGTCTGTTTGAGTATCAAGCATTGAACAGCAAGCTGATTGTTCCGGCAGGCGTACATCCTGCTTTATCGCTGTTGTAGTTTCCGATTGCATTCCGATTCCTTCTTATGTCACTCTAATTTACTCCATTGGACTGATTTAGACTGTCTCAAATGGTCTAAAATAGTCCAACGACTTTCTTGGATTCCATTATACCATTTTTGACACCAGAGAGGAATACGCGGAACATTATACCCTGTTATGAAGTACCCCTTTGTCAATTCGCAGAATAGCCAAAAATCGGGTGTTGTTTTGTACGGTTTGAAAATTGCAGGAATCAAAGGTATCTGCCGAGAGTCTGAAG
>JAEEIA010000065.1 GCA_016281125.1 Oscillospiraceae bacterium
GTCAACGGTGGCGGCTCCGATCCGCAGCCGGTAACCGGTGACAAGCCGATTTACGATCTGATTCCGAGCGGCAAGAGCTATGAAGCAGCTTCTTCCACCGGAAAGGCTTACAACGCATACACGGCAACTCCGGGCGAGAGCATCACGGTTGACTGGGTTGTCCAGGGCGACGAAGGCACTGCCGGAATGCAGATGAACTTCGATTTCACGCAGGTCACGCTTGTGGATGCAGAAAAGGGCAGCGCGTACCGCGTTTCCCCGACGTTCAGCGACCACACGATTGCCAAGCAGCTGAAAGAGGGCGAGTGCGTCTACACATGGGCGCAGTCCAATGCCCTGAAAGCGGCTGACGGCGCAGTGATCTATTCGTTCAACATCAAGGCACCGACGACCAACGGCACGTATAAGATCGGCCTCAGCAGCAGCGACACGAACAAGGTTGTCCCTGTTGACGAAACGAAGCCGTATAACTTTACGTTCCACGGCCTGGAAATCACCGTCAATGGCGGCGGTTCCGATCCGCAGCCGACAGGCGGAAATCCGGTTTATGATCTGATCCCGAGCGGCAAGGACTATGAAGCAGCCGAGAAATCCGGCAAGGCCAACAATGTCTACACCGCGACGCCGGGTGAAAAGCTGACGATTGACTGGATTGTCAAGGGTGACCAGGGTACTGCCGGAATGCAGATTGACTTCGACTTCACGCAGGTTGATTACATCGACGGCAGCAAGGGCCCGGCTTACAGAGTCAGCCCGACTTACAGCGATTATCAGATTGCAGGCAAGAACCTTAAGAAGGGTCAGGCGGTTTATACCTGGGCGCAGTCCTCTGAGCTGAAAGCACAGGACGGCGCTGTGATCTTCCAGTTCAATGTGAATGTTCCGGAAGCCGCAGGCACGTATTCCGTCGGCCTGAGCCAGGGCACCAGCAAGGTTGTTCCGCTGGATGAAAGCAAGCCGTATGACTTCACGTTCCACGGCCTTGATATCGTTGTTCCTGCGACGACCGAAACCACCGCACCTCCGGCTGTAACGGAGCCGCCGGTTGTGACCGATCCGCCTGTTGTGACGGAGTCGCCGCAGCCGACTGCTGCGGGCTATGCAACCTGGACAATCGGTGAATGCACCGTCGGACAGGGCGGCGCAGCACGCATTCCGGTTATCGTGACGAACGATGACGGTACCGCAGGCTTTACTGTCCGCTTCGATGTTGACAGTGCGCTGAAACTCGACCGCATCGAATGGGCAAACGGTTACAGCGGCGAGGCGACAATCAACGAGGAAAAGCAGGTTGTTGTCTGGGCGAATGCGAACGGCAGCAACGAAAACGCTGACGGTGCTGTGCTGTATCTGACCTTCAATGCGCCGGACAACGCCGGTACCTATCCGGTCAAGTTCGCTTCTCTGGATGTGACCAATACCGACGGCAACAAGATCGAAGCGAGAACCAAAGACGGCTCTGTCAGGGTTGACAGCAGTGTGGCTGCACCGGGCGGCGTTTCGTGGACAATCGGCGAGGCAGCAGTCAAGCCGGGCGATACCGCACGCGTTCCGGTTCAGGTTACCGGCGACAGCGGCACCGCAGGCTTTACGGTTCAGTTTGAGGCCGATCCGAACCTCCGGTTTGTTGGTTTTGAGTTCGGCAGCGGTTACTCCGGTACTGCTGAGCTGAATAATGACAAGATGGCGGTGTCCTGGGCAAGCCAGAACGGTTCCAATGAAACCGCAAACGGCGATGTGCTCTATCTGAAATTCGTGACACCGGCACAGGACGGCACCTATCCGGTCAGCTTCGCGCTGATTGATGTCACCAATACAGACGGTCAGGAGCTGAAGGTTACCCGTACCGCCGGTTACGTCAAGGCGGACAGCAGCATCGGCGGCGACGAACCGCCCGCTGAGCTCAGCGTTGTGACGACCTATGACGTCAAGTTTACCCCGCCGACGCGCAAGAATTACTGGTCGCATGATAACCGTGCGCTGAAGAATTGCGGCGGCCTTGAGGGTATGCGCGCAGAAATGACGGTCTACAAGTATTATGTCAACGAAAAGAATGAGTTTACTGACGTCAAGGGCAATACCATGAACGACGCACAGGGCAACCCGCTCAAGTACGTTGAAGGAGAAGAGATTCCGCTCAGCAAGGCACAGGCTGCCGAAACCAGAACGAAGGATATCACGGAGCTCACCGACCTGAGTGATCCGACCGTGACGCCGGAGCAGATCTGGAACGGTACCGGTGCGGAGAAGATCGGCAATCACAAGTATCGCATTTCTCTGTATTACCATTCTGAGAAGCAGACTGACGAGGACTTCAAGATCTCTGATTCTGCGGTCAAGCTGGGCGATCATACGATCTTCATCGGCGTTAAGGGTGACTACAACCTCGACGATAAGGTCAGTGTTGATGACGCACAGAGCGTCCTGAAATATTACACGAATTACGTCGTTGCCGGCAACACGTCTTACAAGATGAACGATGATCCTGAGCTCGACGGCCCGGACGGCCTTGTGTTCTATCTGGTCAATGTCAGATTCCGCAAGGGCAGCAAGCCGACCGATCCGATGGATAATCCGCAGTCTGTTGCAGCGGACGATGCACAGTGCATCCTGAAGTATTATACGCAGAAGGATGTTGCAGGACTGGATTCGACCACATGGGAATCTGTTGTCGGATATGATCTGATTGACGAATTCTACAAGGGCTGATCCTGCACAGGACAAACAAAAGGGGAGTGCTCCGCATCAGCGGGGCGCTCCCTTTCTATACAGAATACCGCCGCAGATTGGAGCTCTGCGGCGGTTGGTTGTTTATCAGGTTTCACAGATAAATGCACCGTCACGGTAATCGACGGTCACGGTGCTTCCCTGCGGCAGCGGTGCGCTCAGCAGCTTTTTGGCGAGCAGCGTTTCGATCTTGCGCTGAATCAGGCGCTTGAGCGGACGGGCACCGAAGTTCGGGTCATAGCCCTGTTCGATGACGGCTTCCTTTGCCGCATCGGTCAGCGTGACCTTGATCTGCTGCTCAGCCAGACGCTTTTGCAGATTTGCAATCAGCAGATCGACGATGCCGCCGATTTCCCGCTTGGTCAGCGGCTTATACAGGATAATTTCATCCAGACGGTTCAGGAATTCCGGACGGAACCGCTGATGCAGCAGCGCATCGGTTTGCTGCTTGGCGGCTTCCGAGATGGTGCCGTCCGGCTGAATACCCTCCAGCAGCGCGTCGGCGCCGAGATTTGAGGTCAGAATCAGAATCGTGTTCTTGAAATCGACGGTTCTGCCCTGGGAATCGGTGATGCGTCCGTCATCCAGCACTTGCAGCAGCAGATTGAACACATCCGGGTGCGCCTTTTCGATTTCATCGAGCAGCACAACGCTGTACGGCTTTCTGCGAACGGCTTCGGTCAGCTGACCGCCCTCCTCGTATCCGACATATCCTGGAGGCGCGCCGATCAGACGGCTGACGCTGAATTTCTCCATATACTCAGACATGTCAATGCGGATCAGATTGCGCTCGTCGTCAAACAGCGCTTCGGCCAGCGTTTTTGCCAGCTCCGTCTTACCGACACCGGTCGGGCCGAGGAACAGGAACGAGCCGATCGGCCGGTTCGGATCCTGAATGCCCGCACGCGAACGCAGAATTGCCTCGCTGACCTTTTCCACGGCTTCATCCTGACCGATCACACGCTTGTGCAGCGTGTCATCCAGATGCAGCAGCTTTTCGCGGTCGCCCTCCATGAGCTTTGTGACCGGGATTCCCGTCCACCGCGCCACGATTCTTGCGATTTCGTCCTCTGTGACGGCGTCACGCAGCAGCTTGGATGCACTGCTGCTGTTTGCGGCATTTTCAGCCGCTTCGATTTCCTTTTGCAGCTCGGGGAGCTTGCCGTATTTCAGCTCTGCGGCCTTGTTGAGGTCATACTGCCGTTCGGCGTTGTCGATTTCAGCTTTGAGCTGTTCCATCTGCGCACGCAGCTCCTGCACGCGGCTGATGCCGCCCTTTTCGTTTTCCCACTGCGCTTTCATCTGCGCGAATTTGTCACGCTGCTCTGCAAGCTCCTTCCGGAGCTCCTCCAGATGCGATGCGGATACTGCATCGGTTTCCTTTTTCAGGGCAGCCTCCTCAATCTCCAGCTGCATGATTTTACGCGAGATTTCGTCCATTTCCGTCGGCATGGAATCCATCTCCGTGCGGATCATCGCACAGGCCTCGTCCACCAGGTCAATCGCCTTATCCGGCAGAAACCGGTCGGAGATATAGCGGTTCGAGAGCGTCGCCGCTGCAATCAGTGCGGTATCGTGGATCTTGACGCCGTGGAACACCTCATAGCGTTCTTTCAGGCCGCGGAGAATCGAGATGGTATCCTCAACGGTCGGCTCCCCGACCTGTACCGGCTGGAACCGGCGTTCCAGCGCAGCGTCCTTTTCAATGTATTTGCGGTACTCGTCCAGTGTTGTCGCACCGATGCAGTGCAGCTCACCGCGGGCAAGCATCGGTTTCAGCAGGTTGCCTGCGTCCATAGCGCCGTCCGTTTTACCGGCACCGACGATGGTGTGCAGCTCGTCGATAAACAGCAGGATCTTGCCCTCAGACTTTTTGACCTCCTGCAAGACCGCTTTCAGACGCTCCTCAAATTCGCCGCGGTATTTTGCACCCGCGACCAGTGCGCCGAGATCGAGCGAGAAGATTGTGCGGTCGCGGAGGCTGTCCGGAACGTCGCCGCGCGCGATCCGCTGGGCAAGTCCTTCTGCGATTGCGGTTTTGCCGACGCCCGGTTCACCGATCAGAACAGGATTGTTCTTCGTTTTCCGGGACAGAATCCGGATGACGTTCCGGATCTCGGCGTCACGGCCGATGACCGGATCGAGCTGATGCTTCTTGGCTCGTTCGGTCAGATCCTGACCGTATTTTTTCAGCACGTCATAGGTTGCCTCCGGGGTTTCGTTCGTAATGCGCGTATTCCCTCGGATTTCTTTCAGTGCTGTGAGAACCTTTGCCTCCGTGACATTAAACTGTGTCAGCAGCTTTTTGACCGTGCGGTCGCCGGAACGCAGCATAGCGAGGAACACATGCTCGACGGAGATATACTCATCCTGCATCTGCTTGGCGATTTCTTCCGCCTTGTTGTAAAGCTGCTCGGTTTCGTTGGATACATAGACCATGCCGGCCTGTCTGCCGGAACCGGTGACATGCGGCAGTGCGGCGACTTCCTTTTCCGCAGCGTTGGCAAATGCCTCCGCATGGACGCCGATGCGCTGCATCAGCTGCGGAATCAGACCGTCCGACTGCTGCAAAAGTGCCGTCAGAATATGAATCGGCTCCACAGCGTTGTTCTGGTAGCCTGTGCAGAGCGACTGTGCGTTCTGCATGGATTCCAGTGTTTTCTGTGTCATACGATTTGCATTCATGATACAAACCTCCTTTACTCTGTTCAGGGCATTATGAGTTCCGCCAGATGCTTTGAGCCGAAGCGCTCTGAGAATCTGCGGATCCCGAGTTTCAGATCAACATCGTTATAAGCATGGTCATCCAGGAAGGATTCGCTCATTTCTCCGACCCGTGCATAGAATGCCATGCCGATCATCAGATCATCGAGTGTGCGGTCTGCGGTGAGGCGGTCAAGCTCCGTTTCTGCTTCACGGATCTGCCCGTTGTCAATTTTGCGGAGCAGTTCATTTGCGGCTTCACGTTTATCCGGTGCCTGTGGCAGCAGCTCCGTGCAGGAGCCGACCTCCATGCCGAATACGTTTTTTGCAATCGCCCGGCACAGCAGCCGGATCTGTCTGATGATATAATCTTCCTGATACATAAATTATTCTCCTCTCAGCATATAAAAATAAACATTTGGTTCGTGATATGCTGAAAGGCTTAATTGTCCATGCGTACCTTATTGCGCACAGGGGTTCTGCGGCAGGGGAGCGCAGTCTGCGAACATGCCGTGTTCTGTACGGCAGCAGTTTCCGGCATAACTGCGGATTTCCGCATCTGCCGGATGCCGGACTGCGGATCCTGCTTGACGGAACCGGTTTCCTGCCCAGAAAGCTCCGTGCAGATGACCGTGCCGGTGATCTGCTGCACAACGGCTGTACCGTTCGGCAGTGCCGCCAGACAGACTGTCTGCACGAGCAGCAGGAAAATCACGCGGAACCGGATTCTGCCGGTTTCAAGCCTTGCCTTCATCTGCGCCCTCCTTTCTGATTGTTCGGTCAGTTTCCTATGTCGGGAAGAATCCCGCGACGGCCTTTTCTGCCGCGACTTTATCGGGCAGCGCTGCAAAATAGGCTTTCAGTGCCGCATCGACCTGTTTGATATACAATCCCATGGATTCGCCGAGCTCCTGCGATGATACATGACTTTGCGCATTCAGCCGGAACAGCCGGTTCCATGTGCCGTCCTCGATTGTGTAATCGTCCCGGCTGCAAAACCCGTGTGCGGTTTCCTGCGCCGCCCACGTATTGAAAAACGCGGTTGCATCGTCGATCAGCGCCTTGCTCTGCGTCCGGAACGATGCGTGCAGCACGCCGATGGCCTGCTCCGGATGCCGGTAGAGCTCCACGCGGTATCGGATTGTCGGTTTGTAGCGGTAGCGCAGGGGACTTCGGATCGTCAGCATACCGTCAGCCGCCTGCTCCTGCAACTGGAACAGCCCGGTCATCTGCTGCGAAAGCGTTTGCAGAATATCCGCCATGCGGCGCTCCGGCGTGACGTATCCGACGGTTTCCGCAAGGATCTGGTTGATCAGATTGGAGCGGCTTGTTCCGCGTGCATAGGCCATGCGGTCAACTGCCTCGACGACGTCCTCCGACAGCACAAGGCTGTAAACTGCCTTTTTCATACCGAACACCTCTTTTCTCATCGTCTAATAATATTATACTCGCATTATGAAACTTGTCAATAGGATTATATAATATTTCACACAGATTTCACAAACGCTTGACGTTCCGGCACATTTGTGGTATACTATATAAGAAAAAATGTGCTGCTGCACGAAAGGAGCATCATGACTATGCAGACTGAGAAGCTGTATGAAAATAACGCGTATCTGCGTCGGTTTACGGCGACCGTTCTCTCCTGTGAGCCGCTTGCCGATAAGAAAAAACGCACTGACGGCGCGGAGTACGCCGTGATTCTTGACAAGACCGCATTCTTCCCGGAGGGCGGCGGCCAGACAGCCGATACCGGCAATCTCGGCAATGCCGTTGTCAGCGACGTGCAGGAAAAGGACGGCGAGATTCTCCATTATGTCGATGTCCCGCTGCCGGTCGGTGAGGAACTGGCGGCAGAGCTGAACTGGGAGGAGCGCTTCCGCAAAATGCAGAACCATACCGGCGAGCATCTGATCTCCGGTATCGTTCACAGTCAGTTCGGGTACGACAATGTCGGCTTCCACCTCGGCACTGACGGGGTTACGGTCGATTTCAGCGGCGTGCTGACCGAATCCGAGCTGGAATTTGTCGAGTATATTGCAAACCGCGTGGTCGGCGAGAATGTGCCGGTCACGGTTTCGTACCCCACGCCGGAGGAATGCGCGGCTATGGAATACCGCTCGAAGCTGGCGCTGACCGAGGGTGTCCGCATTGTGACGATTGAGGGCTGGGACGTCTGCGCATGCTGTGCGCCTCATGTTTCGCAGACCGGCGCGGTCGGCGGAATCAAGATCCTCTCCTGCGAGAACTGGAAGGGCGGCGTCCGGATCCGGATGCTTTGCGGACTGGATGCGCGTGACGATTACCAGAAACGGCTGGACAACACCGTGCGCATCTCGAATATGCTTTCCTGCAAGCAGCTGGAATCTGCGGATGCGGTCGCCAGGCTGATGAAGCAGTCGCAGGCCGAGCGCGAGGAATCCGCAAAGCTCAGGTGCGCACTGCTGGATATGAAAACAGCCGCCCTGCAAAAGACGGACGGCAATCTGGTGATATTTGACGATCTGCTGGATAACAACAGCCTGCGGAATCTTGTCAATGCGGGCGTACCGCTTGCGGGCGGCGTCTGCGCGGCGTTCCAGGGCAGCGACGCGGACGGCTACCGCTATATCATCGGCTCTGCAAATGTGAAGCTGCGCGCATGGGCAAAGGAATTCAACGCGGCGCTGAACGGCAGAGGCGGCGGCTCCGAGGAGATGATCCAGGGCACCGTCAATGCACCGGAATCAGAGATCCGGGCGTATTTTCAGTAACGACCGCTGATGCACCGCCGGATGTATGAGAGGAGTACCGTATGAAAAACGCTGCTTTTTTTATCGTACTTGCTGTGTATTATCTGTTTGCTGCGGCGATGCTTGACATTGTCGGGAGGCAGGGCCTTCTGCACGGTGCAATTTTCATCGCTTTCTCGCTGCTGCTCATATCTCTGGTTATCCTTGCTGTCAGGAAAATTACAAAATCAGACAAGAAATACTGGGAGCTGCTCAAACGGTTTGCGCCCTCAGTCATAGGGCTTGAACTGATTTTCCTGTTCTTTTTCAGGCTGTATATTTTATCCCTGATCTGAACCGGGAGCCTGACTGTCAGAGAATGCTGCCCGCACGATTCTTCCGGCTGGGAGCACGACACGATCAGAAGCCGCGACCAGCGGCGTGAGCATTGCAAATTGGGAGCGTATCGCTCAATTTACCCGAAGGGATATGCAGAGTAGATTCCTCACATAATTCATCGGCCGGGAGCACGGCACGATCAGAAGCCGCGATCAGCGGCGAGTGCTTTGTAAAATGGGAGTGTATCGCTCAATTTACCCGTAGGGATATGCAGAGCAGATTCCCCACATAATTCATCGGCTGGGAGCACGGCACGATCAGAAGCCGCGATCAGCGGCGTGTACATTGCAAATTGGGAGCGTATCGCTCAATTTACCCGAAGGGATATGCCAGCGGGGGCTCCCCGCCAAAAAAAGAGGCTCCGCTGTTGGGCGCAGCAGAGCCAAGTTCTTGAAGGTTGTAAACAATGGACCTTTTACATGCACGATTGAAACACTTTTCCACACACAGATCAGCAATTCCTTTGCAGCGCCTGACCCGCTGTGCCGGTTTTGCCTCTCTTGCCCTTAGTATACAGGAAGGCGCAGGAAAAATCAACCGTTTTTCGCAAACTGTCAACGGTTTGCCCCTGAATTGAGAACAGTCTGTCATCTGTTTGCAACTTTTCCCGTAAGTTGTAACAAATAAATGATAAAACGGGAGGTCATTCCCATGATCCATATCTACAAAACCATCGACGGCAGAATCACGCAGATCGACCAGCCTGAGCGCGGCTGCTGGGTATCTGTTTTCGAACCCACGCACGAGGAGCTCCGTATGCTGACTGAGGACTGCGGTCTGGATACGGGCTTTGTCCGCTCCTGCCTGGACGAGGAGGAGTCCTCGCGTATCGAGCGTGAGGGCGATCAGACGCTGATTATTGTCGATACCGCCGTTGCGGAGAAGCTCGAAAAAAGCGAAACCTATCAGTTCTATACGGTTCCGCTCGGCATCATCAATACCTCGGGCATCGTGTTCACGATTTCGCTGCGGCGCAATCAGGTGCTTGCTGCCATGGCCGACGGCAAAATCTCCAATATCCAGACGGATTTCCGCACGCGCTTCATTTTGCAGGTGCTGATGCAGATTTCCGCCGGGTTTGTCTTTTACCTGAAACAGATTGACAAAATCTCCTATTCCATGGAGCAGGAGCTGAGCGGCGCGATGAAGAATCAGGAGATTGTGCAGCTCATGGGACTGGAAAAATCCCTCGTCTACTTTACCACCTCGCTGAAAGCAAATCTCGTCACCATTGAGAAGATTCAGCGCGGCAGAGCGTTAAAGCTCTATCCGGAGGACGAGGATCTGATGGACGATGTCGGCATTGAGTTCCGGCAGGCCGTCGAGATGGCGACGATTTACAGCGGCGTTATCTCCGCGATGATGGACGCATTTTCGTATGTCATCGCAAACAACCAGAACTCCGTTATGTGGCGCCTGACCATCATCACGGTCATTATTGAGATTCCGAATATCATCTTTGCGTTCTACGGCATCAATACGGATACGCTGCCGTTCAAAAGCTCGTGGATCTATTCGATCATCATAACGGTGATTCTGACATCCATCGTCGCGTTCATTCTTCTGCGGAAAAAGAAATTCTGACGCCGGGCAGGAATCGCCGGCGGGGGCTCCCCGCCAGTTTCAACACATAGATCAAGTGTTCAGGTTCTATAAGGATGAATTCTTGAAATCTTGAATTCTTGTATGGTAAAGGTACATATATTCCCTTTGATAATCAAATGCTTTTTGACATACTGTACAAAACGGAGAGAATGATATGACAAGACGCAACGGAGCAGTACCGATCGGCTCTATGCTCCTGATCATCAGCGGGCTTGCTTTCTGGATGCCGCTGTATTTCAATCCGGATCTTTTTGATCACAAAGCGGTGGCATACTGCCTGATCATTTCGGCGGTGTATATGCTGATCTGGCCGATGAATCCGGCGCTGATCATGGTGCTGACACTCCGGAAAAAGATTTCGCGCAAGGTGCATGCCGTTCTTGCAGCTGTTTTCCTTGTGATCGGATATTTGACAGTGTTTCAGTTTTATCCGGCGCCGGTTCCCCAGCTGACAATCGTCGGCAGTCAGGGGCCGTTCAACGATCTGCGCAATGCTTCTGAGATTCTGCATGACCGCAGCGAGCCCTGCACAGAAACAGGCATTCATACTGTTAAGCTGAACCGGATTGTCAAGCTCGGCAGCACGCGGCTGAATCAGCTGGAACGCAGGAGCCTTTGCAGTGAAACCGGCGTGCGGATCCCGGTTCCTGTGCGGTGCAATGCAGGAATCTATACCGTGACCTACTCGCCACAGACAAGGCTGCCTCTGGAAATCAAACCGTATGATCCTGACTGCGGGGAGAATGTGCTTGAATGGGGCATGCTGATCCCGGAGATCTTAAAGCCGCGGCACAATCAGCCGTGCGTGTATATCACACAGCTTGACCGGGCATTTCCGCTCATGAAGCTGCAAATCAGACAGGACGGCAAGGTTTACAGCGAAAAGACCTTCCGTGATACGGATACCGGTGCGGATCGGTATCTGGAGCTTCCGTGGGATGCAACGGGAACCTTTGAAGCGCAGCTGTTTGCCGTACAGACCGGTCCCGGCAATGACCGGCTGTATCCGATCAGCAATACCGCTGTTTATACCTGTAAGGAATCATAAATCCGGAGCTTGCAGAAATGCAGGCTCCTTTTTTGTGCATTGTGTGAACAGTACAAAATCAACATCTTTCTTTTGTACAGGATAAATGAGCGTATATTTGATATTCACAAAAGAAGATATATGTTTTTGTGCATTATAAATATACAAGAATTCAAGAATTCAAGAATACATCCTTATGGCCGATGCACACTTGATTCACCTGTTGAATGTGTTGAATATTCCCGTCCTTGCAGAGCTGCAAAAAGCCCGCGCGGTACGGAACCGGCGGGCTTTGCATTGTTTATTTTGCCTTGGTTGCAACCTCAGTGATCAGCTTATTGAACACCTCATCCAGCGGCAGGCAGCCGAGCTCGCCCTCCTTGCGGGAGCGGACGGTCACGCCGTTGTCTTTGACCTCGTTATCACCGATGATCAGCATGTACGGAATGCGTTCAAAGCGCGCATTCTTGATCTTTGTGCCGATGTTTCTGTCTTCTGCATCGACGGTCACGCGCATACCGGCCTGCGTCAGGCGGTCTGCAAATGCCTGTGCATATGCAATGTGCTCCTCGCCGATCGGCAGCAGGCGAACCTGCTCCGGAGCAAGCCAGAGCGGCAGTACACCGGCATACTTTTCCAGCATATATGCAAGGGTGCGCTCAAAGCAGCCGAGGGATGTTCTGTGAATGATGTACGGCAGCTTCTTTTGGCCGTCCTTGTCGATATAGTACATGCCGAAGCGCTCAGCCAGCAGCATATCAATCTGAATCGTGACAATGGTATCTTCCTTGCCGAACACGTTCTTATACTGCACATCGAGCTTCGGGCCGTAGAACGCAGCCTCATCAATGCCGACTTCGTATTCCACACCGAGGTCGTCGAGGATCTTTGCCATGGTTGCCTGTGCAAGCTCCCACTGCTCCGCCGTGCCCTCGTATTTGTTCTTCGGGTTTGCCGGATCCCACTGGGAGAAGCGGAAGGTGCAGTCCTCCAGCAGACCGACCGTATCCAGCATATACTTTGCCATTTCCAGACAGAAACTGAACTCCTGCTCAAGCTGATCCGGACGGAGAATGAAGTGGCCTTCCGAAATGGTGAACTGACGGACGCGGATCAGGCCGTGCATCTCGCCGCTGTCCTCGTTGCGGAACAGGGTAGAGGTTTCCGTCAGGCGCATCGGCAGCTCCTTATAGGAACGCTGCTTGTTGAGGTAGACCTGATACTGGAACGGGCAGGTCATCGGACGGAGTGCAAAGCATTCCTTTTCCTCGTCATGCGGATCGCCCATGACGAACATGCCGTCCAGATAGTGATCCCAGTGACCGGAGATCTTGTAGAGATCGCGCTTTGCAAAGAGCGGCGTCTTGGTGAGCTGGCAGCCCTTTGCCTGCTCGTAGTCCTCAACCCAGCGCTGAAGCAGCTGAATCACTCTTGCGCCTTTCGGCAGCAGGATCGGCAGACCCTGGCCGATGTAATCGACTGTCGTGAAGTAGCCGAGCTCACGGCCGATCTTGTTGTGGTCGCGGTTCTTTGCCTCTTCCAGCATCTCAAGATGCGCTTTCAGATCTTCCTTTTTCGGGAACGCCACGCCGTATACACGGGTGAGCTGTCTGTTGTTCTGGTCGCCGCGCCAGTAAGCGCCGGTGCAGGACGTCAGCTTGAACGCCTTGACCAGACCGGTTGCAAACAGATGCGGGCCGGTGCAGAGGTCGGTGTACTCGCCCTGCTTATAGAAGCTGATCGTTTCACCCTCGGGCAGCTCCTCGATGAGCTCGACCTTGTAGGATTCGCCGCGCTCCTGCATATACTTCACGGCCTCGTCCTTCGGCAGCGTGAAGCGCTCGATGCGCAGGTTTTCCTTGACGATCTTCTTCATCTCCGCTTCCAGTGCGGTCAGCGTATCCGCATTGAACGGCTTGTCGGTATCAAAATCGTAGTAGAAGCCGCGGTCGATGGCAGGGCCGATTGTCAGCTTGACCTCCGGGTACAGACGCTTGACGGCCTGTGCCAGAATATGCGCGGCAGTGTGGTTGAAGATATGGCGGCCTTCCTTGTCCGCAAAGGTCAGGAGCTGTACGTCTGCATCCGCGGTGAGCTCTGCGGTGAGATCTGCGGGCTGTCCGTTGACGACGGCCGCAATGTGTTCTCTTTCGATGACGCCTGCTTCCTTTGCAGCGTCATAGACGGTGACGGGGGCAGCACTTTCAAAGCTGCCGTTTGCAAATGTGATCTTCATTCTAATTTCCTCCGTTCTGATTTCCGGGTTCGGAATGCAGGCAATAAAAAAACGCACTCCGAACAGTCTGACCTGTTCGGGGTACGTGTCTGTACAGATACAAACGCGCACGGTTCCACCCGAGCGTTTTCTCATTCCCATTCACGGATGCAGCGGGGGTGGTACCGGAAAAGAGATCATCGGATGCCTTTCAGCGGGTCAGCATCCTCTCTGTCAGATGAGCGCTCTATTTCGACATATCCTCTGCTTTTTGTGCAAACGTGTCTGATTACATATATTATAACCCACGACCGCGGCAAAAGTCAAGCGTTTGCAGAACCGGCCTCAAATTTCAGCATTTTGCACAATGGAAGGTGCCCAAATCTTGCGGATCATGCGCATCTGTTGCGTTTTTAACCGTTTTAATTGAAGCAAATTTCAGAAAGTACGGTCGGACGGTCATTTTTCAGCGGCGATTCTCTGTAATATTTTCGTCTATTTCACCAAACTGTATATGGCTTTCAGCATCGTTTCAGTAAGGAATGATATGATAAGAACAATGAGGGAAGGCACTTCCGGGGATATATATGACAGAATCGGAAAGGATGGTTACCATGAAACAGAAACATATGAAAAAATACGGTGCGGCTGCCGTGACGGCCGCGGCCATGTCCCTTGCGCTGAGCACAGCGGTTCTTGCCGCTGTCAAAGGCGATGTAACCGGTGACGGCGTGCTGAATGTGGCGGATGCGGTTGCATTCACCAAGTACCTGACCGCGGAGGGCACAATCACGGATTATGAAGCGGCCGATTACAACGGCGACGGTGTCCTGAATGCGGCAGACCTGACGCTGATCAAGCGTGCAGTCATGACAAAGCCTACTGAGCCGGATAATCCGGTCAGCGATGCGGTTGTCACTTCGATTACCTTCGGCGCATCATCCGTCACGCTGAAAAACGCAGCAGGGGAAACTGTGGATGCAGCAAAGGCGGAGAATGTCACGGTCGAAAACGGCACCCGTGTGACAATTACCAAACCGGGCGAGTTTGACGCGGACGGTGAGTGCGCGGACGGACAGATTAGGGTTGATGTGAATGAGGAAGCCTATCCGGAAGCACAGGTGACCGTCAATCTGCGCGGCCTGACGCTCTCAAGCAAGACTGATTCGCCGGTTTATGTGAATTCTGTCAGCGATGAATTTGTGCTGACGGTTAAGAAGGATACCGTAAACACAATCTCTGACGGCACGGATTATACCAATGCTGACGAAGGTGCCGGCGCGATTTATTCGCTCGACGATATGAAGATCAAGGGCAAGGGCACGCTGATTGTCAACGGCAACTGCGGCGACGGCATCGTCTGCAAGGACGACCTTAAGATCTGGAACGGCAATATTCAGGTTACCGCCAAGGACGATGGCATCCGCGGCAAGGATTCCGTCCGCATCGGTGAACCGGATGCAGAGGACGGCTATGAAGCACTGACAATCACCGTCAAAACGGAAACGGGCGACGGTATCAAGTCCACGAATGATACCGCAGATTCCGGCAAGGGCTTTGTCCGCATCAGCGGCGGCATAGTCAAGATTGAATCGTATGCGGACGGCATTCAGGCAGAGCAGTTCTTTGAAATGAACGGCGGCGACGTCACAATCAGCACCTATCAGGGCTCCGGTTATACCGGCTCCGGCGGTGCATGGGGCGGCGGAGGCGGCCGCGGCGGTATGGGCATGGACGGCAACCCGAACAAAACGGATATTTCCGCAAAGGGTATCAAGGCGGTCGGCCTGTATGATGCAACCGGCAATACATGGCAGAGCATGGGCAATCTGACAATCAGCGGCGGCAGACTTACCGTGGATTCCTCTGACGATGCGCTGCATTGCAGCGGAGATATGAGTCTGGTCGGGGGCACGATTGTGCTTGCAACTGCCGACGACGGCGCGCATTCCGATCACACGCTGACGATCGGGCAGGGTGCTGCGGATTCCTACGATGATGTCACGGTTATCGTCACAAAGGGCTATGAGGGAATCGAGGCAAAGGATATTCTGCAAAACAGCGGCACGGTCATCACAAGCGTAACCGATGACGGCTACAACGCAGGCGGCGGAAAGGACAGCTCCGGTACGACGGGCGGCGGTCCCGGCGGCGGCTGGGGACAGGGCGGCTTTGGCGGCGGTTTCGGCAGAGAAGATGCCTCCGTTACGATTCAGGGCGGCTTTGTGCTGGTCAACGTGACAAGCGGCGACCATGACGGCATTGATTCCAACGGCGACCTGACGGTTACGGGCGGCATCGTGATCACCAACGGCAATGAGCCGTTTGACTGCAACGGCACGCTGAATGTCAAGAGCGGCGTCTGGATTGAGAATTCCACATGCGGCAACTATATGGATACGCAGCCGGGTTATTCGGTGAACGGCGGCTCGGTCAGTGCAGGTGAGCGCATTACGCTGGTCGGCAGCGACGGCAAGGTGATCGTTTCGTTCATCGCAGGCAAATCGGTCACAAAGCTCCGCGCAGGCGGCAGCGTCACGGGCGCCTCGTTCTATACCGGCGGCACGCTCTCTGATGATACGACCTATTTCCAGACTGTTTATGACAAGCAGCTTGCTGCCTACGGCGGTACGCTGACCGGCGGCACAGGTTCAACCGGTTCCGGAAGCTCCGGCGGCTATAATCCCGGTCAGGGCGGCCCTGGCATGGGGTGGTAAACGCCTGATTTTCAACACATTCCATTCGTAACCCGAATGACAATACCGCAGTTTCGGCTACCCCACCGGAACTGCGGTATTTGTTTTGTTATTTCCAGAAGCTCAGCTCTTCCGGATTCAATCCGATATCCTTTGCATGAAACACCGGATTCTGCCCGGCTTTCTTTTGCTTTTCGTAGTCTGCCAGCGCACCGATTGCGTGTCTGGATAGCAGCAGGCAGCAGGGAATATTGATCAGCGTCATGCCGCCCATCGTGATGTCAGCAGCCGTCCAGGCAAGATCCATCGGCATCAGCGCGCCGAGGAAGATCACGACAATGCAGACGAGGTGGAATCCGAGCATGAATTTTGCGGAGGGCGTTTTCTTTTTGTTCAGATAGGTCAGCGCATTGGTAACGTAGTAGAGGTTGCCGAGCAGCGTTGTAAATGCAAACAGAACCATTGCGATTGTGATGAAAACGGGGCCGATGCTGCCGAACACCGTCGAGATCGCGTTCTGCACATATGCCGGACCTGCGACGTCTGCGGTATGCGCTACGCCCGAGCACAGGCACATCAGTGCCGTTGCGGTGCAGAGCAGGATGGTGTCGATATAAACGGAAACGGTCTGCACCAGTCCCTGCTTGGCCGGATGCGTGACATCCGCGGAGGCTGAGGCGTTCGGTGCGGAGCCGACACCCGCCTCATTGGAATACAGGCCGCGCTTGATGCCGTAGACAAGGCAGGAGCCGCTCAGTCCGCCGAAGATTGCGCGGAAATTGAATGCGTCCTTGAAAATCTCGGCGAACATTGCCGGAATATGCGTGATATGTGCAACAATCACGATCAGCGAAATGATGACGTACAGAATGCCCATGACCGGCACGATCTTTTCGGTCATGGAGATGATGCGCTTTCCGCCGCCGAGGATGCAGTAGCCTACTGTCACTGCGAGAATCAGGCCGATGATTGCCGGTGTTCCGGTCGGATGATAGAAGTCATAGACGGCAAAGGTCGATTGCAGATTGTAGGAGCAGAGCAGGTTGAACCCGACTGCATAGGTCGCAATCAGAAATACGCAGAACACAGCGGCGATCAGCGGTTTGTGCAGTGCGTGTTCAATGTAATACGCAGGGCCGCCGTAGCAGCTGCCGTCCTTGTCCTTCTGCTTGAAGATCTGTGCCAGCGTACTCTCAATGAATGCAGACGATGCACCGATGATGCACATCAGCCACATCCAGAAGCAGGCGCCGGGGCCGCCCAGACAGATCGCGGTCGAAACACCGACAATATTGCCGGTTCCGACGCGTGACGCGGTTGAAACAATCAGCGCCTGAAAGGATGAAACCTTCTGTTCTCCGGCAGGCTTTTCCATGATCAGGCGGCAGGCCTCTCCGAACAGGCGGAGCTGCGCAAATTTCGTGCGGACGGAAAAATACAGTCCGGCCGCCGCCAGAATGATGATCAGCAGGGGATAGTACATAAAATCGTCGAGCCTGCCGAGTACAGCGTTCAGCGTATCGAGCATGGGGGTTCCTCCTTTGTATCACAAGATACTCTCATTATAATATACAAGCAGGAAAAATGCAAGCGATTTCTACAACGCAAATCGTTTTTGTAAACCCTGCACGATACAGAGGCTCTGCATTTATCAAAAATGCCTGCGGCCGGTTTGGATTCCCGGTCACAGGCATTGTGTATCACAGATATTTGATGATTTCTTCGCGGAGCTGATCGTATTTCGGATCTGTCAGGCCGAAGTCCAGCCCCTTGTATGTCCAGACGCTTCTGCCGATGCCGTGCTTTTCAAATACGGCGTGAATCGCCTTGAACCATTTGAGGGATTCCGCTGCGGATGCAACGTCGATCATGCCGTATTCGCCGCAGTAGAGAACGGTATTGTTTTCAGATGCCTTTTTGATCGCCCCGGCGAACAGCTCCTCAAAATATGCCTCCGAGGTTCCGCTCTCCTCAAAGGTCATGCGGGCTTCCGGATCAATGCGCACCGTCCAGGTTGCGCCCTGATGCGTGAACAGCAGCGGTTCATAGCAATGGAAATTATAGATGATATTGCTGTCATGAGGCGGATCGAGATACGGGACTTCCTTTGCCCCGTTGTTGTTGAAGCTGCCGACCAGAATCATCGTGTCCGGCGCGATTTTCCGGATACGGCTGATGCAGGTGTCTGCAATGCGGTTCCATGCCTTGATATAGGACTGATCGGTGACCTCGTTCAGCAGTTCAAAAGCGATGTGCTCCGGGTCAATGCCGTATCTGCGGGCGAATTCCTCCCAGAGCTGACAGAACTGCTCCTGATAGGCAGCGCTATCAAAGAAGCCTTCCTCGGCCACGCCCTCGTCAAAGGAGAAACCGGCAGTTTTGTGCAGATCGAGAATCATGTTCAGCTGATGCTTCCGGCACAGTTTGACTGCGCGGTCAAGGCAGTCAAAGCCCGCTGTGAGAAAGCTGCCGTCCTTTGCCTGAAAAATATTATAGTCAACAGGAATGCGCACATGGTCAAAGCCCCATGCGGCAATCTTCCTGAAATCCTCCTCCGTGATCCATGTATCCAGCGTTTTCTGGCTGTAATCGCACTGGGACATCCAGCCGCCGAGATTGATCCCCTTGTGAAAATTCTGTTGAAACAGCATGTTATGTTTCCGCCTTTCCTAATATGTTCTTATTGTAGCATAACGGCAGATAAATGTCAAGCAGAAATCGGTTTATCCTTTGCAGCGCCGGTCTTCCGGTATGCACGGAGATAAAAAGACACGGAGATCACGGTGGCAGTGACCCAGCCGATCGGCCATGACGCCCAGATGCCTGCGGAGCCGAACGGAACGGACAGCACACATGCAAGAATCACGCGCAGAAGCAGATCGGTGAAGGTTGCGGTCATAAACTGCATCATCATGCCGGAGCCGCGCAGCACACCGTCTGAAACCAGTTTCAGCGCGGCAATCAGATAAAACGGCGATACGATCCGCAGGAAAAGCACGCCGGTTCCGACGGCATCCGCGCTCGGGGCATCCAGAAAGAACCGCACAAGATACGCACCGGCATAGAAATACACAAGCATGAACGGAATCATCATGCACCAGACCATTTTGCAGGCAGCCCGGTGTCCTGCCGGTACGCGTTCCCGTTTGCGGGCGCCGAGGTTCTGCGCAGTGAAATTGGAAACGCCGTTGCCGATTGTCGTCAGCGATGTGATCACGAGATTGTTCAGCTTGACCGCAGCGGAATATCCTGCAACAACGCCGGAGCCGAAATCGTTGATCACGCGCTGAATCACGATGTTACCGACGGAAATGAAGCTCTGCTGCAAAATGCTCGGAATTGCGATGACCGCGATCTGCCTGAGCAGCGAAAACGAAAACAGCGGCGTCCTGCCCGCCGTCTGAAAGGCGCGCAGCCGGCGCAGCAGGAAACATAAGGACAGGATGCAGCTCACGCCCTGACATAGCAGCGTCGCCCATGCCGTTCCGGGAACGCCCATGTGAAAATACCGCACAAAGAGAATATCCATGCCGACATTGGCCGTCGAGGATGCAGCCAGAAACCGGAACGGCGTTTTGGAATCCCCGAGTGCGGAGAATATGCCGTTTGCGGCGTTGTACAGAAACACGAACGGCAGGCTCAGAATGTAGATCGTCAGGTATGCGGCGGAATCCGCAAAGATATTGTCCGGCGTGTGAATCAGCCGGAGCAGTGGACGGTTCAGCGGCAGTCCGAGCAGCATCAGCACGGCACAGACCGCGGTGATTACAATGACCGCAGTCGATACCGCGGTTTTCATTCTTGCATACTGCTTTGCACCGAACAGCCGCGCCGTGACGACGGATGTTCCGATGCCGGAGCCGAACGCAAACGCAATGAAGATCAGCGTGATTTCATAGCTGTTTCCGACGGCCGCCAGTGCTTGCTCGTCGATATATTTCCCTGCGACAAAGCTGTCCGCGAGATTGTACATCTGCTGAAAAATGACACTGCCGAACAGCGGCAGACAAAAACGCCGGAGCACCTTTGAGGGCTCTCCGACGGTCAGATCCTTGCCCGGTTCCATGCGATCCCTCCGTTTCTTACTTACCCGAAACAGTATTATAACACAGTTTTCATGATTTGTAAATGATTTCTGCGGCTTTTTCCGTCTTGAACATTTTATGCCGCAAAAGCGGCTGTTTCTCCGGAAATATGCCTGAAAACCGGAAAAGTGATACAATTTCACATACATTCGGTAAAATTGTGTATTGTCTGTAAGCCTTCGGTATGTTATAATATAATAGCTGTATTATGCACACTGCATAATCAGAAACAGAAAGAAGGGGTGTATATGAAATCAATCAAACGTATGGCAGCAGCTGTGCTGGCGCTGGGAATCGCCTGCATCAGCACCGGGATCACCGCAGTTCCGGCAGGGGCGGCCACGACGGTAACGCTGTCGCCGTCTGACCGGTACGAGATCAACGGCGGCGTGTTCGAGGGCTGGGGAAGCTCGCTTTGCTGGTGGGCGAACCGCGTCGGCTACAACGATGAGCTCTCGCAGAAATGCGCGGATCTGTTTTACGGCGAGAACGGTCTGCACCTGAACATTGCGCGCTTTAACATCGGCGGCGGTGATGATCCCACGCATCACCACATCACGCGAACGGATTCCAACATGCCCGGCTATACCGTTTACAATAACGGGCAGGTGACCTACGACTGGAATGCCGACGCGAATCAGCGGAATGTGCTGCGGCGCTGTATTGAAGCGGCAGGGGATGACATGATTACGGAAATGTTCTCCAATTCTCCGCCGTACTATATGTGCAAGAGCGGCTGCTCCACCGGCAATACCGATGCAGGCAAAAACAATCTCAAGGATGACTGCTACGACGATTTTGCTGAGTATCTCGCGGAGGTCTGTGCGCATTACCAGAATGAATGGGGCATTACGGTACAGAGCATTGATCCGATGAACGAGCCGTACACGAATTTCTGGGGCGCATACAGCGCAAAGCAGGAGGGCTGCCACTTTGAAGCAGGCAATTCCGAATCAACGATTCTGACAGAACTGAAAAAATCGCTGCAAAAGCGTGAACTGAACAACATCATCATTTCCGCCTGTGACGAAACCTCCATTGACTCGCAGATTGATACCTATAAAGCGCTTTCCACGGAAGCAAAGCAGGCGATCTCCCGCATTGATACGCATACCTACGGCGGAAGCAAGCGCGGCGAACTGAAAAATCTCGCGCTGACGGAGGGCAAGAACCTCTGGATGAGTGAGGTGGACGGCAAGGGTACAGCCGGTACAAACGCCGGAAATGTAGCAGCTGGACTCTGGCTGGCAGAGCGCATCATCACGGACTGCAACGGACTGAACGCCTCCGCGTGGATCCTCTGGCAGCTGATTGATAACCATGTCAGCTCCGTTGGCTACAACGGCAACAAGGATTCCGGTATGCCGGATATCGATAACGGATTCTGGGGCGTGGCCGTTGCGGATCACGATAAGAACGAGGTTATCCTCTCCAAGAAATACTACGCGTTCGGGCAGTTTTCGCGGTATATCCGCCCCGGCATGATCATGCTGAATTCCTCGAACCGCAGCATGGCGGCGTTTGATAAGGAGAACGGCAGAGTCGTTGTGGTCGCGTTGAATCTGGGCGGCGGCAATGCGGATTATACCTTTGACCTCTCCGGCTTTTCCAAGGTCGGCACGCAAGCGCAGGGCATCCGCACGAGCAGCTCTGAGGACTGGAAGGATATCGGCACGACCGCGTTGCAGGGCAGCCGCCTGAATGTGACGCTCCCGGCCAATTCCATTACGACATATATCATTGACGGCATGGCAGGGGAAACGGAGCGTGCGAATAAGATTGACCTGAGCGGGGCAAAGCTCTCCGGTACGAACGCATGGCAGGATTCGACCGATTCCGGCTATCAGAAGGCCTTCGACGGCAACCGCGGCAGCTTTTTCGACGGCGTCGGGGACGGCTGGGTGATGGCGGATCTCGGTGAGGTGTACGATATCACCACAATCGGCTACTGCCCGCGTATGGGTTATGAGTACCGCTGCGGTGACGGCATGTTCCAGGTTTCCGACAACGGCACGGACTGGAAAACCGTGTATACGGTTCCGGGTGAGCCGAGCTACGGTATGCATTATGTGATCCCGACGTCGGCGGCCACCGGGCGTTATGTGCGGTATGCGGTGCCGTCCGGAAAGCCGAACAACGGCTACAACAAGGACAGCGTTTACTGCTGCAACATTGCGGAAATTGAGCTGTACGGAACGCCGAGCACGATGAAGGATTACAGCAAGATTGCGATTGCACCTGAAAATGTGACAGGATCCGATCCGTGGAATCAGACCGCGAACGATGCGAAAAAGGCATTTGACGGCAATACCGCGAGCTTCTTTGACGGTGTCGGGGACGGCTGGGTGCAGGCGGATCTCGGCGGCACATATCGGCTCCAGGCAATCGGCTTCTGTCCGCGCGAGGGCAAGGAGTTCCGCTGTGCGGACGGCATGTTTATGGTATCCGCAGACGGCGTAAGCTGGGATACCGTTTATACAGTGAGCGGCGTTCCGGGCTTCGGAATGCAGTATATCCCGCTGGAAGATCAGAATATCACAGCCCGGTATATCAAGTACGCTGTTCCGTCCGGCGCACCGAAGGAGCCTTCCAATCCGGACAGTGTTTGCTGCTGCAACATTGCGGAGATTGAGGTCTACGGCACGGAAACAGTTGCAGGACCGCTCCGCGGCGATGTGAACAGTGACGGTAGCGTGACGATAGCTGATGCGGTGATGTTGACAAAATATCTGAGTACGGAGGGCACTGTAAAGAGCTGGGAGGCCGGTGACCTGAACGGTGACAAAAAGCTGAATGCAGCGGATCTGTCTTTGCTGAAACAGATTCTCATGCGCAGCTGATATAAAAAAGAGCGCCCTGCCGGAATCGAAAACCGGCAGGGCCATTTTGTGAGGCATGAGCAAAAACAAAAGCACAACACGTCGTCCGCGCTCCCCCCTCTCACGGTTCGCGGATAACGTGTTATGCTCATTGAATGGGGATCCGTCCGATCCGTTTGTTCAGGCGCACGGATCGGCGGAAAGGATGATAGCTTGTTTTTGTCTGACAAGGCTATTATAGCACAGCTGCCGCGAGAAAAAAATAGGATATGCTATTCACTTTTATACATATCCTATCTAATCTGCATATTCTATTGTATTTCAGCCCGCCCGCAGCTTGCGCCATTCAGAGGGCGTGATGCCGAATTTTTGCTTGAACTGGCGCGAGAAATGCACAACACTGCTGTATCCGCATGAGAATGCAGTTTCTTCAATCGTCATACCGGAGTTTGTCAGGAAATGCTGCGCCTGCTCCAGTCTGCTCTGGATAACATCCGCATTGCAGGTAACGCCGAATGCTTTTTTGTACAGCGCGTGCAGATACGGTGTGCTGATGCTCAGCAGCTTAGCCATATGCTCGGTGCTCCAGTCGCGCGACGGTTGCGCGTAAATCTGGCGGCGCAGATCCAGCAGCTCACGGTAATGCGGCAGCTCGGTATTCGGCTGTACCTGTGTCTTTCCGAACACTTCGGTCAGCATGGCACGGATCAGCAGTCCGACAGGCTGCGAGCTTGTGCCGCGGTAATGGCAGTCTGCAAGCAGCTGGAAATACTGGGAAATGTTAATCTGTTCTCCGATATAGATCAGTTCATTGAAGCGAACCTCAATGCCGGGCGCAAGCGGCTCGGAACAGTCAAACAAAATCCAGTCGTTGATATAGCGGTCCTCGCATGCACGGTAATACTGCGGCGTATGGCGGTCGTAGATAATAAAGGAATCCGGCTCAGCGGTCACGGTTTCCCCGTTCAGCTGAAAAACGGCGCGTGTTTTGATGAACAGCACCAGATAACCGTCATAGCCCTGCGGATGATCGAAAACAAAGCTGCTGTCATGTCGGCAGCCGCAGCCCATCCGGTGGATCTGGAACATAGGACAGCCCCCTTTCAATAAAATCATCATAGCACGATTCCAACAAAAAGTCAATGCCGGGAATTGCGGACTTTGCGCGGATTATTGCGATTTTGCACGGACTGAGAGGATTGCCGCGGCAGGAAGTATATCGGAAATGTATGATTCACACATTGCAATTTTATCTGATTTCCATGTGAAGTCATTGCTTTTTCTTCTGTAATGTGGTATAATAAAACCGGATCGTGTGATCCGGCAAGAAAAAAGGAGGAACGACTATGAAAGAAGTATACGATTTCCTGAAAGCGGCAGATACCTACTATCTCGCAACGATGGACGGCGATCAGCCGCGCGTCCGTCCGTTCGGAACCGTGGAGATGTTTGAGGACAAGCTCTACATTCTGACCGGAAAGAGCAAGAATGTATCCAAGCAGATCCAGATCAACCCGAAGGTCGAGATCAGCGCGTTCAAGGACGGAAACTGGGTGCGCATCACCTGCGAGCTCGTCCGCGATGACCGCATCCCTCCGAAGCAGCATATGCTGGACTGCTATCCGCATCTTGCGTTCATGTACAAGGTCGATGACGATTACACGGAAGTACTGTACATGAAGAATGCGACTGCCGTATTCGCATCCATGGATATGAGCAAGCCGCCCAGAACCGTGACATTCGGCTGAACAGCTAAGCGCCCTTCTGAGGAATTCGGAAGGGCGCTTTCTCATATGCTTTTAAAGACCGAGCTGTCCGGCGAGTACCTGCATCGGCATAGCACCGACAGCTTTTTTGATCACCTTGCCGTTCTCAAACAGCAGAAATGCAGGAATACTGTCGATCTGATACTGCACGGCGGGTTCCTGTGCAGCATCCACATTGACCTTGACGACTTTCAGCTCCGGGTAAGCCTTGTCCAGCTCCTCCAGTACCGGCGCCATCATCATGCAGGGGCCGCACCACGATGCCCAGAAATCAACGAGAACCTTGCCGGATGCTTGCAGCACCTCCGGCGCAAAATCCTTTGCATCTTCAATATGAATCACAGCCATGTTGATACCCTCCTCTTATTTTTCCTTGTAATACAGTCGGCAGTGGCAGTAGCCTTCAAATTCCGGATCGGCAATCTGATCGCGGAACTCCTGACACATGCAGATGTTCTCCTCTGTCTTTTGCAGACGGCAGGGACAGTAGCCATCCTTTCTGCGCAGCCCGTCGCGGATTTTTTCGACAACCTTTGTGTCTTCATTGAAACGGATTTTCATCGTTTTCACGCTCCTTTTGCTGTATATCCTGCCTGCTTCGGCTGATTTTATTCTAGCATATCAGCGGTGAAAAGTCAAGCGTTCTGTGAATCATGCCTAAAAAACTGCAACTGTGCGCCGACCAGACACATATGTACTGCACAGAGATACAGAAATTGCAAAAAAGGGGTTGACAAATTTCTGATAGTATGATAGAATAAGAACACGGACAGAGGCGCGGGCTTGATCAGTCCTACCGGATGAGGGTGCCGACCCGGGGTAACGAACCAGAATCCGGTACAAAAGGCAAGACCGCCGAAGCCGAAGCGATACGGCATCGCTGCGGCTGGGCGCGCACTGAATAAGTGCGTGACTGTCACATTGCAGAATTCTGCTTTGTGGAGTGCTGACCGGGTTTTCGTATTGTTCTGACCGACACAGGAAATACAGTGCGAATCCGTTCAACCTGCCAAATGTCCGCCATATGCTGGCGGATTTTTTTCTGCCTCAGGATTTCTGCGCGGCGTTTCCGTGCAGAGCAATTTTAGAATGGAGGAATCCCTATATGAAAGAATTTCGCGTTGGTATCATCGGTGCAACCGGTATGGTCGGTCAGCGTTTTGCGCTGCTGCTCGCAGATCATCCGTGGTTCAAGGTCACGGTCATGGCTGCATCTTCCCGTTCTGCCGGAAAGACCTACCGTGAGGCAGTCGGTCCCCGCTGGGCATTCAAGGATCAGCCGATGCCGGAGCAGTTTGCAGATCTTGTGATCTACGATGCGGGCGAGGACATTGAGAAGATTGCTGCACAGGTTGATTTCTGCTTCTGTGCCGTTGATATGAAGAAGGATGCGCTGCGCGCACTTGAGGAAGCCTATGCGAAGGCAGAGTGCCCGATCGTTTCCAACAATTCCGCACACCGCTTTACGCCGGATGTCCCGATGATCATTCCGGAGCTCAATCCGGAGCATCTGGAGATAATCGCTTCCCAGAAGCAGCGCCTCGGCACGAAGCGCGGCTTTATCGCAGTCAAGTCCAACTGCTCGATCCAGAGCTATGTTCCGGCGCTGCATCCGCTGCGCAAGTTCGGCATCAAGCAGGTGATGGCCTGCACGTATCAGGCAATTTCCGGCGCAGGCAAGACCTTTGAGCGCTGGCCGGAGATGATTGACAATCTGATCCCGTATATCGGCGGCGAGGAGGAGAAGTCCGAGCAGGAACCGCTGAAAATCTGGGGCTCGATTGAAAACGGCGAGATCGTCAAGGCCAAGAGCCCGCTGATCACGACGCAGTGCCTCCGCGTGCCGGTTTCTGATGGCCATACGGCTGCTGTGTTCGTCAAGTTTGAGAACAAGCCCTCTGAGGAGGAGATCAAGGCTGCGTGGGCAGAGTACAAGGGCATCCCGCAGGAGCTTGCACTGCCGCACGCACCGAAGCAGTTCCTCAACTACTTCGAGGAGCCGGACCGTCCGCAGGCAAGACTGGACAGAAACATGGAGGGCGGCATGGCGATTTCCATCGGCAGACTGCGTGAGGATACGCTGTTTGACTACAAGTTCGTCTGCCTGTCCCACAATACGCTCCGCGGTGCTGCGGGCGGTGCTGTTGAGCTTGCAGAGCTGCTCGCAGCAAAGGGTTATTTTGACTGATTTCTGATTGATGATACGGAAAGGAGGTGTTCCGGGTGCGGCATGTATTCGTATGTCCGACAAATGATACGATTGAAATTGCATTGCTGGATGTTTCGGTTGACCGCCGCATTCACGGCGGTGTGCAGTTTGAAACCTTCACGCCGAAGGAACCGCCTCTTTATCCGTATGTTCCGGCATATTTTCAGGACTATAACCGGCAGCGGACACCGCTCAGAGAGTTCCTGCGCGACCAGACCTACGGGTTCCGACCGCGGGATTATCTGCTGGTGCTGCACGATGATGCAACCGACCTGGAGGCGCATGCGCTCAGCGAACTGCTGATTGCCTGCGGTGCCAGAGAAACGCTGATGGAGTACCGTGCATTTCTTCTCTCGTCCGAGAAAAGCTATATCGCGGTGACAGGCTCCAAGCGTGCGGTTTCTGTCACGCTGGTGATGGCCAATGCCGAAGATACCGACCGGATTTTCATTCCGGTGAATGAGGCTACCCCCGAAACTGTCATGGAAGCTGTGCGTGAACTTGATTCCACGCGCCGTCTGCCGGTTTACCGCTTCGGCGTGAATGAATCGCTGGAACGTGTCGGGGAAAAGGTCAATGCGGCGGAGCTGATCCGCAACTTTATCAAAATACTGTGATGCGTAATATCATAGAGCAGGGGAGTCGCGGTCATATGGAAAGACCGTCTTATCTGATCCGCGTTCCGGTTTCCGGCGATTTTGAAGCAGTGCAGGTGCCGGAGGGTGCAGTTCCTGCGGAGCTGACCTGTACGCTGCTGCATACGGATGTGACGGAGCGTCTGCGGATTGCTGTCACACCGGAAAACTGGGATGATGATGCCGTGCTGTGCTATCTGATTGATGCCCGGAGCGGGGACAAAGGGCTCCCGCTGAACTGGATCGGCGCGTGCTTTTATCATACAGGCTGTCCTGTTTTCGGGGATCTGCTGATTTGCAAATGTCAGCGGAGTCATCCGGAGGCGGTTGTTTCCGGGTTTACCGAAGAACAGAAGAATCTGCTGCTGAAATGGCTCGATGCGCAGTTTCCGTTCCGGAATGAGGAACTCTGAATCTCCCTGCGCCAACAATAACATAGAAAGGATGAAACCGATGAAGCCAGTTATTTTTACAGGTGCAGCTGTTGCACTCGTGACGCCGTTCCATGCGGACGGTTCTGTCAATTATGAGGAGCTTGCAAAGCTGATTGATTATCAGATTGAAAACGGTACCGACGCGCTTGTCATTGCCGGTACGACCGGCGAAAGCTCTACACTGAGCGAGCAGGAGCACAGCGAAGTCATCCGGTTTGCCGTGAAGCATACGAATCACCGGGTTCCGGTGATTGCCGGTACCGGCAGCAATGCGACTGCCACTGCTGTGATGCTCTCGCAGGAAGCGGAGGAAGCGGGCGCAGATGCGCTGCTGCTCGTGACACCGTACTACAACAAGACCACCCAGCGTGGTTTGTATGTTCACTACAAGACCATTGCCGAGAGCGTGAAGCTGCCGATCATTCTCTACAATGTGCCGTCCCGTACCGGACTGGGCATTGATGTGGATACCGCAGCAAAGCTTGCGGAAATCGACAACATCGTCGCAATGAAGGATGCTGTCGGCAACATTTCCTATACTGCAAATCTGATTGAGCGCTGCGGTGAAAAGCTGACTGTGTACAGCGGCAACGACGATCAGATTGTTCCGATGATGAGCCTCGGTGCAAAGGGTGTTATTTCCGTGCTGTCCAATGTTGCGCCGAAGGAAACGCATGATATGTGCGCTGCTGCGCTTGCAGGCGATTACAAGACTGCGGCTGCCCTCCAGCTGAAGTATCTGAAGCTGATTCATGCGCTGTTCATCGAAACCAATCCGATTCCGGTCAAGGAAGCTGTTAATCAGATGGGCTTCGCAGGCGGTCCGTGCCGTCTGCCGCTCTACGAAATGTCTGATGCAAATAAGGCTGTGCTCGTTGCTGAAATGCAGAAGCAGGGTCTGATCTGAGAAGCAAAGTGAATAATGATGCCGTCCGGCGTACACCGGGCGGCATTGCAGTATAACAGAGAGGAATGAAAATATGGTAAAAATCGCTGTCAGCGGCATCTGCGGCCACATGGGCAGAAATGTGGTTGCTGCTGTTTCCGAACGTGCAGAGTGCGAAGTGCTCTGCGGAATTGATATCGGAGATGCATCTGCATGTTCCGTTCCGGTTTATAAGACACCGGCCGAAATGCCGGAAAAGCCGGATGTGATCATTGATTACAGCCACCCGAACTGCCTGGACGGTCTGCTTGCTTATGCACAGTCCACCGGAACGCCGGTTCTGCTTGCAACAACCGGATATTCCGAGGAACAGCAGGCGAAAATTCGTGAGGCTGCGCAGCATGTTGCGCTGTTTGCGTCCGGCAATATGTCGATCGGCATTCAGCTTCTGATTGCACTTGCCAGAAAGGCGACTGCCGTTCTCGGCAATCAGTTCGATATTGAGATTATTGAAAAGCATCATAACCAGAAGATTGATGCGCCTTCCGGTACCGCTCTGATGATTGCCAACGCGATCTGTGAGGAAACCGATCCGCAGAAGCATCTGGTCTATGACCGCCACAGTGTCCGCAAAAAGCGCGAAATGACCGAAATCGGCATGCATTCGATCCGCGGCGGCACCATTGTCGGTGAGCATGAGGTTCTGTTCGCGGGACCGGATGAGTGCATTTCGATCAAGCATACTGCATCATCCAAGCGCGTGTTTGCAGAAGGCTCTGTCAATGCGGCGCTGTTCCTGATCGGAAAGGCACCGAAGCTCTATGACATGACCGATCTGCTTGCAGAAGCATAAATACATATCAAACGCCGTATCCGGGTTCTGTCCGGATACGGCGTTGTTTTATTTTCCGTTGTGCGGCTTATCAACAATATGCAGTCCGCCGCCCTGCTGGGGTCTTGGGGCATTCTGCAGGATAGAGCCGCCGGGTGCGGCGTGTCCGGATACACCGGAATGATGCGCGGATGTCGGTGCGCCGGAAGGCATGCTCCCGGGTGCGCCGCCGGGCGCGGGTGCCTGCCGGATCATCTGGCGTTCCGTGTGTTTATCCACAAAACGATCCTGACGTTCTTTCAGCTGCAGGCTACCGGGTGTGATGTAATCCGAGGCCTCGTGCTTTTGCGAAACAGATTTCAGCTGTGAAAGCAGCGAAAACAGGACGACCATTCCGACAACCAGTCCGATCATCAGCGGGACAAAGAATTCCATACTGTCTGCACTCCTTTCAACGCATCAGCATACCGATCAGGTAGCTGACGACTGTGACTGCGGCTGTCACCGCGAAGAAGATTGCCCATGCCTTTCCCTTGTCAGAGGGCAGATTGCCGACGAATTTGCCGGTCTGTCCGTTCATGGCAAAGGTGTACTTGGTGCCGTTCCATGACGTGTTCAGCAGCCAGACCGGATAGAGCGCATAACGCGCTTTGGCATCGGTCAGCTCAATATGCTCATGCTCGGTATTGACAGCGTCATAGCCCTGCACGGTTTTTGCGAATTCCTGGCGGGTGCTCTGTTTCATGCGTTCCGTTGCGCGCGGCAGGCTGGCCTGTTCGTCCACATCGTAGCGATCCGCCATATAACCGGAGAGATACGCAGTCTGGAACGGTACAGCCGCCTTGCAGTCAAACGGCTCCAGAGATTCCATCAGGGTATTGTCCATTTTGCCGGAGCCGTCAACCGGAACATTCTGGAAGGTGATCGTTCCGGCTCTGTCCACTGAAAAAACGCTGGTTTCCGTATAGGAATACTGCTGATCCGTCCAGCGCCGGATTTTTTTGCCCTGATACCGGAATGCTGCATCTGCCTGTGCATCAAACAGCCAGACCGGAACGTATACGCCCTTGATCTCGTCAATGTGGTTTTCACTTTTGAAGATCTTGGGCAGAAGCGGTTTGCCTTCCATATGCTGAAGAAGCGCTTTTTTTGCAGCTTCCTTGTCCAGCTTGAACGGGATGACAATATCCGGTTTCAGGCCGCCGCTGAACTGTCCGGTCATAATCACAGGGTTGTCGCAGTACGGGCATTTGCTTGCGCCCAGCGTTTCATCACCGATGACCTCACCGCCGCAGGACTGGCACTGATACACATGCAGACCCTCGGTTTCGCTTGGCGTCCAGCCGTTTTCGGCATCGGGCGATGCCGGCAGTTCCTGCTGTTCGGACAGGGTATCGTCTGAGTTCAGAAAATCTGCCGGATCAAATTCAGATAAGCAGAACGGGCATTTCATTTTTTGTGCGGCAGAATTGAATTCGAGCTTGCCGCCGCATGAAGGACATTTGTATTCGATCAGATCTGCCATGCTTGCAGTCTCCTTTTGATTAGCAAGCAGGCGGGTTCAAAACCCGCCTGCTGTCAATGATTACTTCTGTGCATCGTTTTCGTCAAAGATGTCGCCGCACTCCGGGCAGAATTTCGGGGGATTTGCGGGATCCTCCGGCTGCCAGCCGCACTTGTCGCAGCGGTAGAGCGGAGCATCAGCGGGCTTGGTCTTGCCGCACTCCATGCAGAACTTGCCCTGATTGACCGTGCCGCAGGAGCATGTCCAGCCGTGTGCCGGTGCAGGCTTCGGAGAACCGCAGCTCATGCAGAACTTGCCGCTGTTGACGGTGCCGCAGGAGCATGTCCAGCTGGCCGCAGCGGGTGCTGCCGCAGGTGCAGCTGCCGGAGCCGGTGCTGCCTGCTGCTGACCCATTGCAAAGAGCTGTGCAGCATTCATGCCGCCCGCATTCTGTGCCATGTTCATGCCCATAAACGCATTCATTGCGCCGGAAGTATTCTTGGCTGCATCCTGCATCGCCTGTGCCTGCGCACCGACCATCGTTGCAGCTGCCATGTTCGGATCGCGGTTGATTGCAGCGCGCTGTGCCTGCTTGATCATATCGTGATCCTCCGGCGGAATCGTTGCGGAGTTGATAATCACCTCGCCGATCTTGATGCCGCGCTGTGCCAGCCACTTGTCTGCAAGCGCTTCATTCAGTGCATCACAGAGCTCGTTGGTGTGATTCGGCAGATCGCTGTAACGGATGCCGAGCGTAGACAGCTTACCGAGTGCAGGCTGGAGTGCCTTCAGGAACTCACTTCTGAGCTGCATATCCAGATTGTTGGATTCTCTCGTGAACGTGCCGTTGAAGTTGCCGCCCGTTGTGAACTGATAGAACTGCATCGGATCTGCGATGTAGAAGGAATACGTACCGTTGCAGCGGAGGCTGGAATCCAGATCCAGGCCGATGTTTCTGTCAACAATGCGGAACGGAATCGGATTCTGGGTGCCGAACATGTTGCCCATAATTTCCTTGGTGTTGAAGTAATAGACACGCTGATCGACAGCCTTGTCGCCGCCGTGCTTGAAATCGTTCCATCCCTGCTTGAAGGACGCAACCAGACCGGCGCCGAATTTGCCGGAGAACACGCTCGGCTGAGAGCCGATATCATAGGTATATTCGCCGGGTTCCGCGCAGATTTCCATGACGCGGCCCTGCTCGACAATGATCATGCACTGACCGTCTGCGACGACAATGCCGCTTCCGTTCGTGATGACGTTATCGTTGCCTTTGTTGTTGCCCTTGGTCTGCTTCTGACCCTGCACCATCAGAGTGCCGGCCGGCAGGGAAGGACAAATGAAATACTCAAGCCACTGATCCTTCAGCGTGTTTCCGATCGCCTGTGCCGCAGCCATAATTAAGCCCATAGTAATATACTCCTTTCGCGTTGCGGATAAGATGAAGTGAAATACTGCCTTTCGGCAAAAATCCGTCTGTACTGTATGTTCAGACAAATTCCATGTATTATTATATCATTTTTTTGCTGATTTTGCAATCACTTTCCGAAAAATAACACTTGGTATAAATACACGAATTTTAATGTTTGATATTGTGCATGTTGTAAAATCTCATTGTTGAAAAACTGTTTTCAGATGTCTTGCTTTTTCCGGTATTCTGTGGTATAATAAAAAAGAATGTAAATAAGAACGGAGGAATCCCTTTGGCAAATCAGAATATCCGCAATTTCTGCATCATTGCGCATATTGACCACGGAAAATCCACGCTGGCTGACCGCATTCTCGAAAAGACCTGCGCAGTCGCCGTGCGTGATATGGAAGAACAGCTGCTCGACAATATGGATATCGAGAGAGAGCGCGGCATCACGATCAAGGCGCGTGCCGTTGCACTGGACTATACGGCGAAGGACGGACAGACCTATCGGTTCAACCTGATTGATACGCCCGGTCATGTAGACTTTAATTATGAGGTCAGCCGCTCGCTGGCAGCCTGTGAGGGTGCCATTCTGATCGTGGATGCCTCGCAGGGCATCGAAGCGCAGACGCTTGCAAATACATATCTTGCTGTTGAGGCAGATCTGGAATTGCTGCCGGTTATCAACAAGATCGACCTTCCTTCTGCGGAGCCGGACCGGGTTGCCGAGGAGGTTGAAAACGTGATCGGCATTCCCTGCTTGGATGCGCCGCGCGTTTCTGCCAAAATGGGCACGAATATTGAAGAAGTGCTGGAACGCATCGTGACCGATATTCCCGCACCGCAGGGAGATGAGAACGCACCGCTCCAGGCACTGATTTTCGACAGCTGCTATGATTCCTATAAGGGTGTCATCATCTACGTCCGCGTCAAAGAGGGTACTGTCCGCGTCGGAGACCGGATCCGTCTGATGGCGACCGGCGCCGAATTCCAGATTGTCGAGGCCGGTGTCATGAGTGCGACTGACCTGATCAACCGCGGCGAGCTGAAAGCCGGTGAGGTCGGATATCTGACCGCTTCGATCAAGAGCATCGGTGATACGCGCGTCGGTGACACAGTCACGCTGGCCGACAATCCGTGCGCAGAGCCGCTGCCCGGATACCGCAAGGTCAGCCCGATGGTCTTTTCCGGTATTTATCCGGCGGACGGCGCACATTATAACGACCTGCGCGATGCACTGGAAAAATTGCAGTTGAATGACGCAGCACTGACCTTTGAACCGGAAACTTCCGTTGCGCTGGGCTTCGGATTTCGCTGCGGCTTCCTCGGTCTGCTGCATATGGAGATCATTCAGGAGCGTCTGGAACGTGAGTATGACCTGGATCTGGTTACAACTGCACCGTCGGTTATCTATCGCGTGACGCTGACGAACGGCGAGGTTCTGATGATTGACAACCCGTCAAATTATCCGAATCCGGCCAATATTTCCGAGGCGGAGGAGCCGATTGTCAAGGCGATTATTCTTGCGCCGAAGGAATATGTCGGCGGCATCATGGATCTTTGTCAGGAACGCCGCGGCACATTCAAGGATATGCAGTATCTGGACGATGTACGCGTGGAGATGCATTATACGCTGCCGCTGAATGAGATTATCTATGATTTCTTCGATGCGCTGAAATCCCGTACAAGAGGGTATGCGTCGCTTGATTATGAACTGGACGGCTATGCGGCGTCGAAGCTGGTGAAGCTCGACTTCATGCTGAACGGCGAAATTGTGGATGCGCTTTCCTTTATCGTGCATGATACCAAGGCGTATCCGCGCGCAAGAAAAATTGCGGAAAAGCTCAAGGACAATATTCCGCGTCAGCTGTTTGAGGTTCCGATTCAGGCTGCAATCGGCGGAAAGATCATCGCAAGAGAAACGGTCAAGGCTTTACGCAAGGACGTTCTGGCCAAGTGCTACGGCGGCGATATCACCCGAAAGAAGAAGCTGCTGGAAAAGCAGAAGGAAGGCAAGAAGCGGATGCGGCAGCTCGGCTCGGTCGAGGTTCCGTCCGAGGCCTTCATGGCAGTGCTGAAATACGACGAATCCTGAATCACCGATTTCACAAGGAGATTGAATCTATGAAGCATACCTGTCCTCACTGCGGTGAAAAGACCTTTACACCGCTTCAGAAAGCGCTCTGCGGCGGTATGAGCAGTGCCGGAAAAAAGTGTCCTTCCTGCGGCGGGCGCTGCGTCAACGGAAAAGCATCGCTTTTGCTGAATACAATTCTGCGCCTGATTGCATTTGTTATGATTATTGTCACATATTTCGTACATACGACGTTTATGCAGATTCTTTGGTTCGGCGTTGTTCCGCTGGTTCTCGCATTTGTCATCGGCTTTCTCTTTGACATGTTCTTCGGCAAGCTGATTGAAGCCATCAAACACGAATGAACGCGCCCGCCGGAATCTATATTCATGTGCCGTTCTGCGCACAGAAATGTCCGTACTGCGATTTCTATTCCGGCCGTTATTCCAAAGACGGTGCGGAGCGTTATACAGCGGCTGTTATCAGAAATATTGCGGCGCTGCCGGAACATCTCGCTGCTGATTCAGTATATTTTGGCGGCGGTACGCCATCTCTGCTGCCGGAATCAATGTTGGCGGATATGCTGAATGCGGTGCATAAGCGCTGTCAGCTGGCAGAGCATGCGGAGATCACGCTGGAAGTCAATCCGCTGACTGCGACGGCAGAAAAGCTCAGGGCATGGCGGAGAATCGGCATCAACAGGCTGTCAATGGGAATACAGTCCTTTCAGCCGGATGTTTTGCGGATCCTCGGCCGAAGGCATACGCCGGAGCAGGGGACTGATGCGGTCATGCGTGCATATGCGGCTGGCTTCCGGAATATCAGCATTGATCTGATGCTCGGTCTTGCGCAGCAGTCGGAAGCTGCCTGGCAGGCAGACCTGGATGCGGCTTGCGCTTTGCCGGTGACGCATATTTCTGCATACTTATTAAAGATTGAACCCCGGACGCCGTTCGGAATTCATCCTCTGGCGCTGCTTGATGATGATACTTCCGCAGACCGCTGGATGCAGATGCATTCTGTACTCACAGAGCACGGTTTCCGGCATTATGAAATATCAAACTTCGCAAAAACAGGCTTTGAGAGCAGACATAACTGCAAATACTGGGCGCTGATTCCGTATTACGGAATCGGGCCTGCCGCGCATTCCTGTCATGACGGAAAACGCTTTGCTGTTCCGCGGGATCTGGATGCGTTCTGTACATCAGAGCATCAGCCTTATGAAATCACGGAACCGCATGCGGAATCCGATACAGAACGCATTATGCTCGGGCTGCGGCTTGCAGACGGCATTCTGCTTGATGATCTTCCCGACAGCCGCGTGCAGCTTATGAAGAATGCAGCGCCGTTCATCCCGAAGCTGCTCAGCAGTGACGGCCTTCGTCTTTCCATGACGCCGGAGGGCTGGCTTGTTTCCAATTCTCTGCTTGTCCGGCTGCTGTCCGGTCTTTGAACAGCTCGTCTCAAAGGAGGTGATACGGTCGTGCTCCTTGATCTGACTGCCGGCCAGATCCACTATATTGAACTCAATCTACTCTGCATCATTACGCTCTTAATGCTGGCACGCAAGCTGCGGCTTGCGAACAAATCCATTGAACAGTCCTACCTGATTGCCCTGCTCGCCGGGGAGAGCGCGCTGTTTCTCTCCGATATGCTCTGGGAGATTATCGACGGCAAGATGATCTATCCCGTCTGGGCAAATTATGCGGTCAACATCATGTATTTCACGGTACTGACTGCATGTCCGTATCTTTGTCTGAAATATCTGTATCTTTCGCTCGGAGGAAAGGATCTGACCCGGCGGCAGCGGTATTATCTGCAAATACCGATCTGGGTGACGCTGATTCTTTCGGTGATCTCCGTCAAAACCGGCCTGGTATTTTATATCACTGCGAACAACCATTACGGCAGAGGGCCTTTGTATCTGTTCATTTGCGTTGCCTCTTTGGTGTATACCCTGGCGGATTCGCTTTACGCGCTGCTTGTTGCGATTCGTACCGAGCAAAAATACCTGCGCATCAAGGCGCTGCGGCTCGCCGGAGTGATGTTCCTGCCTGCTGTCGGTTCTGCGATGGAGCTTGTCTTTCCGCAGCTTGCAGTTGCATGCAGCTTCATCACTATTACAATGGTTTCTGTGATCTTTGATTTCCAGCAGCAGCAGATCACGCGCGACGCACTGACACAGCTCAGCAACCGCCGCGATCTGATGACGCATCTGGAAGGGCGGTTTGCCGACCGCAACCGTTTCCTGCGCAGACCTGTCTATGTGATCTATGCGGATATTGATCTGTTCAAACAGATCAACGATGCATACGGACATCTTGAGGGCGATCACGCGCTTTGCTATGTTGCGGATGTGCTCCGTGCCGCCTGCGGCACCAGAGATGCATTTCCCGCCCGGATCGGCGGAGATGAGTTTGTGGTTGTGTTTTCTGCATCGAATGATCAGACTGCGGAAAGCTTCCGGCAGAATCTCAAGGATGCCGTGCAGCATATCAGCGAAAAACTGCCGTACAATCTTGCGATCAGCGCGGGCATGACGCGATGCACCGAGCAGGATCAGGCGGATATTCCGGCATTGCTGAGCCGGGCGGACGAACAGCTGTATCAGGAGAAAAAGAACCGCAAACGGGGCTGAATATTATAATTTTCATAGCGATCTTCAAGCAGATTTTCTGTCAGACAGACAGGAAATCTGCTTTTATTTGTAACAATGCACAAAAAACAAATCATTTTTTTGGATGTATGTACAAATCGAAAATTTGTATCAAAAGATGTATTTACAAATCATCAGATATATGCTATAATAAATACATCTAGGGATCATTGCAGACAGGTGATCCTCAGTAACAAGGGGGTATCCGTATGGAAGAATACAAGTATCTTGCAATCGTTGAATGGGGTAAAAATTACATCGCAAAGGAACATTTGCAGCCGAATGACCGGTTTCTGTCGGAAAAGGAGCTCTGTACGATTCACGGCGTCAGCCGTCAGACAGTCAGACAGGCGCTGAAATGTCTGGAAAACGAAAATGTCATTTCCCGTGTCCGCGGCAGCGGCACCTATGTGAAGAATGTGGCTGTGCAGCAGTCTGAGCAGCCGAAGCGCGTCGGTGTGATTTCGACCTATTTCAGCGACTATATTTTCCCGCAGATTGTCACCGGCATTGAGCGTGTGCTGAACGATGCAGGCATCGTCATGCAGCTCTCCACCACGCATAACCAGGTTTACGAAGAGGCTCAGGCACTTCGCACGATGATTGCGAACGGCGTGCAGGGTTTGATCGTGGAGCCCTCCAAGAGTGCGCTTCCGAATCCGAATATGCAGCTCTACCGCGAGATCAAGGAGCAGCATATCCCGCTGGTCTTCTTTAACGCGAAGTATCCGTGGTCCGATTTCCCGTATGTTGCAATGGACGACGAAGCGGCAGGCGAAATCGTGACAAACTATTTGTTTGATTGCGGTCATCAGCGTATTTCCGGCATCTTTGCACTGGATGATATTCAGGGACACAAGCGCTACGGCGGATTTATGAAGAGCTGCATCGCGCATAATATCCGCACCGCCGAAAAGGACGTTCTGTGGTTTGCGACCGCTGAGAAAAGTTATATTTTCAAATATGCACGGACTAAGCTGCTCGAAATGCTGGTCAACTCGACCGCAATCGTGTGCTACAATGACGAGCTTGCCGTCAATCTGCTGCGCTTCTGCCGTGAAAATGACATCAAGGTGCCGGATGACGTTTCCGTTGTCGGCATTGACGATTCCAAGTTCTCTACGCTATGTGATGTACCGCTGACGACTGTACATCATCCGCACAAGGTACTCGGCGAACGGGTTGCCAGAAAACTGATCGAACAAATGAATGCACCGGAGGATGCACAAGACGACGTCATTTTCCATCCGGAGCTGATTGTCAGAGATTCTGTCAGATCGTTTGAAAGACGCTGAACAGCTTCTTCGGACAAGGTGGTGAGCGCGTATGTCACACGAACCGGTCTTACTGGACGATTGTGATGTCAGACGGCTGGATACCGCAAAGATCGAAGGTCTGCTGCGGTACGGACGTCTGGAAACCTGCCGTGAGGTGCTGGAGGAATATCTGGATCAGGTACATTTTCGTCAGCTGCGTTCGCTGATGCTGCGGCTGTATGTCTGCATGGATGTCTATATTTCTGCGCGGCGTGTTACGAGCGATTTCGGCATTTCTGCGGAGCAGTTCGCTGCGCGGTTCGGGACGCTGGATGAAATATCGTGCCGTTTGCAGACAGTTGACAGTACAACTGAGTTCCTTCACACCATGATAGAGCAGTGTATCCGCTGGCGCATTGAATCCGCTGCGGAAAACGGAAACGATCTGATCAAAAAGGCCAAGGCGTATATGGACGCCAACTACATGAACGAGGACATTTCCCTCAAGTCAACAGCGGAGTTTGTCGGCCTTAGCCCGACCTATCTGAGCGCTCTGTTCAAGCGGGAAATGAAGCGGAATTTTACGGAATATCTGACCGAAATCCGGATACGGAGAGCGAAGGAGCTGCTTTGCAGCACGTCGAAGCTGATCTGTGAAATCGCGTATGAAGTCGGCTTCCGCGATTATCGCTATTTCAGCCAGATATTCAAAAAGCAGACCGGACAAACCCCGCGGAAATTTCAGGCGGATGTTAATATTTGTCCGGAAAATCAGACATCGTCATAAAATAATCTACATTTCCGGTAATTTTATCGGTATAAATGTACGAACAAATTGCTTATAATGTAATTACAAGTTAGCGGGTCGGCGAAATCCCGTTAAAAATCAGAAGGAGTGAAAACTTATGAAAGCAAGAAGAATTTTGGCGGCAGCAGCCGCGGCGGCACTCTGTTTCACAGCGCTGACAGCCTGCGGACAGACTGGCGGAACCCCCAGCTCCGGCGGAAACGGCGGCAAGAAGGGCCTGATCAAGGTCGGCATCATCAACAATGATCCGAACGAATCCGGCTACCGTACAGCAAACGTCAACGATCTCCAGAATACCTTCACTGAGGCAAACGGCTTTGACGCACAGTTCAAGTACAGCCTGAAGAATGATGAGCAGATCGACTTTGCACAGAAGTTCATTCAGGATGACGTCGATTATCTTCTGCTTTCCGCAGCGGATATGGCAGGTTGGGACGGCGTGCTCCAGGATGCAAAGAAGCAGGGTGTGAAGGTGATCCTGTTTGACCGTACCATCGACGCTTCTCCGGATCTCTATGAGGCATCTATCGTTTCCGATATGCCGAAGGAAGGCGAGACCGCAGTCGAGTGGCTGAAAGGTCAGAACCTTGATAAGTACGAGATCATTCATCTCCAGGGCGTAATGGGTTCGGCTGCACAGGAAGGCAGATCCGGAGCGCTGAACAACGTCGCATCTGAGCTTGGCTGGACAATCGTCACCCAACAGACTGCTGAGTGGAGTGCAGAAAAGGCACAGCAGATCGTTCAGTCCGTGATTGACTCCAACAAGAGCTTCAATGTTATTTATGCGGAGAATGATGACATGGCCAAGGGTGCTGTTGCTGCACTGGATAAGGCAAACATCTCTCACGGTGTCGGCAAGGATGTCATCATCATGGGCTTTGACTGCAACAAGTGGGCGCTGAAAGAGCTGCTGAATCAGAACTGGAACTACGACGGTCAGTGCAACCCGTTCCAGTCCTCTTACATCAAGGATGTTATCACGAAGCTCGAAAACGGTGAAACACTTGCACAGAAGACCATTATTATGGACGAGAAGGGCTTTGATGCTGCCACCATCACACAGGCGGATGTCGATCAGTACGGCATCGGTCAGGGCTGATAAAGATTTAGAGAATCAACGTCACTTAGGGGGAACCAATTAGCGAGAAGGGCGCTGGGCGGCATGTTTTCTGGTATGTCTCCGGCGCCCTTTTTCTACAATGAAATGAAGGTGAACGATATGCGTGAAGGCTCTGTACTGGAAATGCGCGGAATTTATAAATCCTTTCCCGGCGTGCGCGCACTTCAAAACGTCGACTTCCGTCTTTGTGCAGGTGAAATCCATGCTCTGATGGGTGAAAACGGCGCAGGCAAATCCACGCTGATTAAGGTGCTGACCGGCGTGTATCCGATGGATTCCGGTGAGATTCAGATTGAGGGACAGGGCGTTGTTCAGATTCATTCGCCGCAGCAGGCGCAGCGTGCCGGCATCAGCACGGTGTATCAGGAAATTTCACTCTGTCCGAACCTGACCGTTGCGGAGAATATTTTTCTTGGCCGCGGTGAGGAGAAGCTGCTGAGCTGGCGGAAAATGAATCAGAATGCGGGCAAGCTGCTCGATTCGCTCGGTATCCGCGTCAAACCGTCACAGCAGCTTGCAAGCTGTTCGATTGCCGTGCAGCAGATGGTTGCGATTGCGAGAGCGGTTGATATGGACTGCCGTGTGCTGATCCTTGATGAGCCGACCTCCTCCCTCGATGAATCCGAGGTCGAAAAGCTGTTTCAGCTGATGCGCGATCTGAAAAAGCGCGGTGTCGGTATTATCTTTGTGACGCACTTTTTAGATCAGGTTTACGAGGTCTGCGACAAGATTACAGTCCTGCGTGACGGCAAGCTGGTCGGTGAATTTGAAATCGAAAGCCTCCCGCGTGTTGCGCTTGTATCAAAGATGCTCGGCAAGGAGCTCGATGATATGGCTGACATCAAGAATGACATTCCGGTATTCGATCAGAAGGATAACACTCCGGTCTATGAGGTCAGCGGCCTGAGCAGCACGGAGGGCATTGAACCGTTTGATTTTTATATCCGCCGTGGCGAAGTCAATGGCTTTACCGGTCTGCTCGGCTCCGGCCGAAGCGAATCCGTCCGTGCGATATTCGGTGCTGACAAGGTGACGGGCGGCTCTGTGAAAATGGAAGGCAAAGCCGTGAAGATTACCAAGCCGATTGAGGCAATGAGAAACGGCATCGGCTATCTGGCAGAGGACCGAAAACGCGACGGCATCATCGGTGATCTTTCCGTCCGTGAGAATATCATCCTCGCGCTTCAGGTCAGAACCGGCTTTTTCAAGCCGTTCTCAAGAGCACAGCAAATCAAATTTGCGGAGGAGTATATCAAGCTGCTTGATATTAAGACCGCGTCTGTTAATACGCCGATTAAGTCGCTGTCCGGCGGCAATCAGCAGAAGGTCATTCTGGGCCGCTGGCTGCTGACGCATCCGAAATATCTGATTCTCGACGAACCGACGCGCGGAATTGACGTCGGTACGAAGATTGATATTCAGAAGCTGGTATTGAAGCTCGCATCAGAGGGCATGAGCGTGACGTTCATCTCTTCGGAAATCGACGAGATGCTCCGCACCTGTTCCCGTCTGCTCGTTATGCGTGACCGGAAGCAGGTCGGTGAGCTGACCGGCGAGCAGCTGACACAGAATACGATTATGAATACCATTGCAGGAGGTGAGAAGGAATGACGATAAAAGCCGCTCCGGCAAAAAGCAGTTCATTCCTTTCCGGACTGCTCAGACATCAGATGATAATCCCGATTGCAGCACTGCTGATTCTGGCACTGTTCAATTTGATTGCTGACCCTTCGTTTTTCCGAATCACGCTCGGCTATAACAGTGCGGGCAATCCCGTTCTGTCGGGTTATCCGATTACTATTATTGATTACGGCTCTGAGCTTGCGATTCTTGCAATCGGCATGACGCTTGTGACTGCTGCTTCCGGCGGACAGGATATCAGCGTTGGTGCTGCACTGGCCATCAGCGGCAGTGTGATGCTCCGCATCCTCTGCGGAACGAATACCAGCCCCGCGGAGCTCCAGGCTCCTGTGATTGTCGCATTCCTGATCGCATGTGTCGTATCCATGATCTTCGGCGCATTCAACGGTTCCTTGGTTGCGTTCTTCCGGATCCAGCCGATGGTTGCTACGCTGATACTGTTTACGGCAGGCCGTTCCATTGCCGCATGGATCAATAACAACGAGCTGCCGATTGTCAATGATGTCAGCTTTACGTATTACGGCGGCTATCTGCCGGGCATTCCGGTTCCGACACCGTTCTTTATTGCGATTATTTGCTTTATTGTGACATGGGCGTTGCTGAAATTCACGAATCTCGGCCTGTATGTGCAGTCGGTCGGCATCAATGAGAAAACCTCCCGCCTGAACGGCCTGAATCCGGAGCTGATCAAGCTGCTGACATATGTGCTTCTCGGCCTGTGTGTGGCAGTTGCCGGCTTTATCAAGGTCAGCCGCCTGTCCACGATTAACTACTCCGTCATTGCCAAGGATATTGAGATGGACGCGATCCTTGCAGTTGCACTCGGCGGCAACGCACTGAGCGGCGGCAAGTTCAATATGAGTGCATCTGTCCTCGGCGCGTATGTGATCCAATTCCTGACGACGACGCTTTACAAATTCAACGTGCAGTCCGATGCGCTTTCCGCGTATAAGGCTGTGGTCGTGATTCTCCTGGTTGTGCTGAGCGCACCGGTCGTCAGAGAAAAGCTCTCGGCGCTGCTGAAAAAGCTGCGTCCGGCAAAACAGGCACAGCAGTCTGTCTGAACGGAAAACTACGTGCGAACGGAGGGATGAAGCATGGGAAATCATGCAATGCAGAGCCGTACCAAACCGCACGGACGGCTCAGAAATCTAAGCGATACGAACCTGCTGACTTCGATCACAGTCATCGTATTTATTGTCATGTATCTGTTTGCGATGATCGTTCTGCAAAAGGGCTTTCTCAAACCGCAGACACTGTTTAACATTCTGAATGCGAATGCCGCGCTGATTATCCTTTCCTGCGGCATGAGCCTTGTCATGATCACCGGCGGCATTGATATTTCCGTCGGCGGCGTGACGGCACTGGTCAGCATGAGCTGCGCGGTGCTGCTCGACTATCACGGCGGCAGCGTTCCCGGCGCAATGCTGCTGGCAATCTGTATCGGTCTTGCGTTCGGGCTGGTTCAGGGTTACCTGATTGCCTACCTGGAGATTCAGCCGTTTATCGTTACGCTCGCGGGCATGTTCTTTGCACGCGGCATGACAACGATTGTCAACACCGCGCCGTTCAATGTTCAGCATGAGGGCTTTGTGCGGCTGAAGGATGCGCGCATCATTGTCCCGTTCCTTGGCTCTTACAACAAGCGCGGCGACTATATTGACGCATATGTTGAAATCGGCGTTGTGGTTGCGCTGCTGATTGTTGCGCTGCTGTTCTTCGTTCTGAAATGGACGAAAACCGGCCGGAACTTCTATGCAGTCGGCGGCAACAGACAGAGCGCGCTGATGCTCGGCATCAACGTGAAGCGCACGGTTTTTCTCTCGCATCTGATCTGCGGCATTCTTGCAGGCATCGGCGGTTTTGTGTATTTCATGCACGTCGGCTCCGGTTCTGCATCCCATGCATCCGGTGCGGAAATGAACGCGATTGCGTCGTCTATCATCGGAGGCACCATGCTGACCGGCGGTGTCGGCAATATCATCGGCACATTGTTCGGCGTCATGTCCCTCGCACTGATTCAGAATATTGTTTCCTCAATCGGTCTGGATCAGGCGTGGTGGACGGGCATCACGATTGCGGCAATGCTTTGCCTGTTCCTTGTTATTCAGAGTATCATCATTGCACGGCGGAAAAAGGCAAATCTTTCCGCTGCTGCCGACAGCAAGGGGTAACTTATGAAACAGAATGAAAATGCGATCCTTGCAGGAAAAACCTGCATCGGAATTGAATTCGGTTCCACACGCATCAAGGCGGTGCTGACCGGAGCCGATCACAAACCGCTTGCTGCCGGTGTTCATGACTGGTGCAACCAGCTGGAGGACGGTGTCTGGACATATTCGCTGGATGCTGTCAAATCCGGCCTTCAGGGCGCCTTTGCAGACCTGATGCGGAATGTGGAACAGCAGTACGGCGTGAAGCTGACAACCTGCTCCGGCTTCGGCATCTCCGCCATGATGCACGGTTATCTCGCGTTCGGCTCTGACGGGCGTCTGCTTGCTCCGTTCCGGACATGGCGCAACACGATGACCGAGCAGGCAGCAGGAAAACTGACAGAGGCCTTTTCCTTCAACATTCCGCAGCGCTGGAGTATTGCACATCTGTATCAGGCAATTCTGAACGGAGAAGCACATGTCGGCCAGATCCGGTTCCTGACAACGCTGGCAGGCTATGTTCACTGGCTGCTGACCGGAAAAAAGGTGCTCGGCATCGGCGATGCATCCGGCATGTTCCCGATTGATCCGCAGACCGGATGCTATGATGCGGACATGTGCGATGCCTTTGCAAGGCTCACGACCGACACTGCGTTTCAGCAAAAAATCACGGATATTCTGCCGGAAATTGTCCCTGTCGGGGAGATTGCCGGTTCGCTGACTGCGGAGGGCGCAGCTTTGCTGGATCCCACCGGAACATTCGGCGGTGCGATTCCGTTCTGTCCGCCGGAGGGCGATGCCCAGACCGGTATGGTTGCGACGAACAGCATTACGCCCAAAACCGGCAATGTTTCCGCGGGCACATCGATCTTCTCTATGATCGTGCTGGAGCGGAATCTCTCGGCGGTTCACCGGGAAATTGACATTGTCACGACGCCGAACGGCGATCCTGTTGCAATGGTTCACTGCAATAACTGCTCATCTGATCTGGATGCATGGGTCAATGTGTTTGGCCAGGTGCTGAAAGCCGCAGGTGCCGATCTGCCGAAGGTGCAGCTCTATGATACGCTCTATGCCCTTGCGGCGCAGGGTGCTGCGGACTGCGGCGGCATTGTTTCGTATAATTATTATGCCGGCGAGGAGATTACCGGTCTGACCTCCGGCAAGCCGATGCTGCTGCGGGCGCCGGATGCGCCGTTCTCTGCGGCAAATCTGATGCGCAGTCTTGTATATTCCTGCATGGCGACACTGAAAATCGGCAATGATATTCTGACGCAGCAGGAGCATGTGCAGCTTGACCACATCTACGCACACGGCGGTCTGTTCAAGAATCCGCTGGTGACGCAGCCTGCGCTCGCAGCCGTTCTGAATGCGGATGTTACGCTGATGCAGTCTGCTGGGGAGGGCGGTGCCTGGGGCATCGCACTGCTCGCTGCATATATGGTACGCGATCACCGTGCTGAATCATTATCCGATTATCTGAACAGGCATGTATTTGCCGGTATGCAGGGCGTCACCGTTTCCCCGTCGCAGGCCGATCTGGACGGGCTCCGCGCTTACATGAACGCATACTGTGCCGGGCTGGCAGCAGAACGCGCAGCCGTCAGTGAAATCTGAGAAGGAAGGGTTTAACATGAAATTTTGGTTTATTACCGGATCACAAAAGATGTACGGAGAAGAAACGCTCCGGCAGGTCGAAGCAGATTCAAAAGAAATCGTAGCAGGACTGAAACTGCCGTTCCCAGTGGAATATAAGCTCACGGCCAAAAGCAATGAGGAAATCGTCCGCGTCATCCGCGAAGCAAATTACGACGATGAATGCGCCGGTATTATCACATTCTGCCACACGTTCTCGCCGTCCAAAATGTGGATCAACGGTCTGAATCTGCTCCAGAAGCCCTGGCTGCATTTTCACACGCAGTTCCTCGCTTCGATCCCGAATGAAGCGATTGACATGGATTATATGAATCTGCATCAGTCTGCCCACGGCGACCGTGAGCACGGCTTCATCGGCGCAAGAATGCGTCTGCCGCGTGCGGTGGTTGCCGGACACTGGCAGGATCCTGCTGTCCAGCAGAAAATCGCTGACTGGCAGCGGGCCGCAATCGGCGCTCTGTTCAGCCGCGATCTGAAAATTGTCCGCTTCGGCGACAACATGCGTCAGGTTGCTGTAACGGAAGGCGACAAAGTCGGTGTGCAGATGGCACTCGGCTGGCAGGTCAATACCTGGGCTGTCGGTGACCTTGTCAAAGAAATGAATGCCGTGACCGATGCGGAAATCGACGCACTGGTCAGAGAATATGAAGCACTCTACGACTTCGATCAGAACGATATTGAGCCGATCCGTTATCAGGCGCGCGAGGAAATTGCGATTGAAAAAATCCTTGTGCGGGAAGGCGCAAAGGCGTTCTCGAATACGTTTGAGGATCTCTACGGCATGAAGCAGCTGCCCGGTCTTGCGACGCAGCATCTGATGGCCAAGGGCTACGGCTTCGGCGCAGAGGGCGACTGGAAAACCGCCGGACTTGTTGCTGTTGTCAAGGCGATGTATCCGGACGGGCAGACCTCTTTCATGGAGGACTACACCTACGATTATACGCATGAGATGATTCTCGGCGCGCACATGCTGGAGGTCGATCCGTCGATTGCGGCAGACCGTCCGCGCATTGAGGTGCATCCGCTCGGCATCGGCGGCAAGGAACCGCCCGCCCGTATCGTTTTTGAGGGCAGGGCAGGCGAGGCAAAGGTGCTGTCCATGATCGACGCAGGCGGCAGACTTCGCCTCATCGTACAGGACGTTACCTGTGAAAAGCCGTTCCAGACCATGCCGAATCTGCCGGTTGCCCGTGCGATGTGGAAACCGCAGCCGTCGTTCCTGAAAGGTCTGGAGTGCTGGATCATCGCAGGCGGCGCGCATCATACTGTGCTTTCGTTTGATATTTCGGATGAAGTCATCCGCGATTTCGCCCGCATTATGCATATGGAGCTGGTTACGATCAATGCATCCACGACCTGTGAGAGTCTGGAGCGCGACCTGATGCTCGGCGACATCATTTACCGTGCCTGAGTAACATCCTTCTATATTGAAAAGGCTGCCTGGATTGCTCCGGGCAGCCTTTTCGTGTTTTGTTGTATCAGATTTCCTGACCGGCAAACTGTGTCATATAGAGATCATAGTATTTGCCGTTTCGGCGCAGAAGCTCCTGATGCGTTCCGCTTTCGACAATCTGTCCCTGATCCATAACAATAATCTGATCCGCGTCCTGAATCGTGGAAAGCCGGTGTGCAATAATCAGGCTTGTACGGTCCTTCATCAGTTCGTTCATCGCATCCTGAATCAGCAGCTCCGTGCGCGTATCGACGCTGGACGTTGCTTCATCGAGAATCAGAATGCGCGGATAAGAGAGAAACGCACGGCCGATGGCGATCAGCTGCTGTTCGCCCTGCGACAGACTGACGCTGGTCTGTGAAAGCATCGTGTCATACTGATCCGGCAGCTTTGCAATAACCTTGTCACAGTGCGCAAACCGCGCAGCCTGTTCAACGGCATCTTCCGGGGCGTCCTCCATTGCATAGGTCAGATTTGCCCGAATGGTATCGGAGAACAGCTTGGTATCCTGCAACACAATTCCGATGCTGTCGCGCAGATCGGACAGTGCAATGTCACGGATATTGGTTCCGTCCAGCAGGATTTCACCGCTGTCGATTTCGTAAAACCGCATCAGCAGATTGATAATCGTGGTTTTTCCGCTGCCGGTTGAGCCGACGAGTGCAATCTTCTTTCCGGATTCGATTTTCAGCGAGAAATCGGAAATAACCTTCTTTTCAGGAACATAGGAGAAATCAACATGTCGGAATTCGATAATGCCGTTGACCTCTTTCAGCGGCTGCCCGTCGAACTGTTCCGTTACCGTATCGAGAATGGAAAACACGCGTTTCGCACCGGCGATCGCGGTCTGAATCTGGCCGTAGAGCTGCGCCAGCTCGTTGATCGGGCGGGAGAACTGCTTGGAATAGATGATGAATGCGGAGATTACACCGACCGTGATATAGCCTTTCAGCGCAAAAATCGCGCCGAACACAGATACGATGACGAACGAAACATTGCTCAGCATATTCATGACCGGCCCCATGCAGTTGGAGATAATCTCCGCAATAATACCGGTTTTCGTTAGCTGATCCGCAGTTTCTGAAAAGCTGTCGATTACGGCTTCCTGCCGGTTGTACGCGGTGATGGTTTTGTAATTTGTCACCATTTCCTCGACATTGCCGTTCAGTTCTCCGAGCAGCGTCTGACGTTTCACGAAATACCGGCGCATATGCTTGGAAATGAATGTCGTGAACAGTACGGTCAGGATCACGGTGGAGCAGGAGAGCAGTCCGAGCGGAATATTATAATGCAGCATCATAAACAGCGTACCGATCAGCGTCAGGACGCCTGAAAAGAGCGAGCTCAGCGAACCGGAAATAATGCCGGAAACATTTTCCGCATCATTCGTCATGCGGCTGATGAGGTCGCCGTGCGAGTGGCTGTCAATATATGCAATCGGCAGATGCACGATCTTATCAAACAGCTCCTTGCGCAGGCGGCTGACAATCCGCTGGCTCAGCGATGCGCTGATATAACCCTGCATCAGGTTTGTCAGGCCGTGAATCGCATGCATGGCAAGCATAAGCGCCAGCACCTTCGGCAACAGACTGTATTGCGCGGAAACAATCTTGTCAATCGCGGAACTCTGGAAGCTGGGGGCCAGCACGGATGCAATCACGCTGACAAGCACGGTGACGGACATCAGAATCACAAACCGCATCTCTTTGCTGAAATAGGACAGCAGACGCCTGAGCGTTGCTTTTGCATTCTGCGGCTTTTCGACAGGTGCGCCGAAGCCGGCGCCTCTGCGGGCAAAGCCCTGCTGCGGATTAACAGGTGCAGCCATTACGCATCCTCCTTCCGCAGCTGGGATGCATAAATATCCTGATATATTTTGCAGGTCTGCATCAGATTTTCATGTGTATCGCAGGCCGCGATGGTGCCGTTGTCAATCACGGCAATCCGGTCTGCATTGCGGACAGACGAGATCCGCTGCGCTATGATGATTTTGGTCATGTCGCGGTAATCCTCCCGGAGTGCTTTTTGCAGCGCGGCCTCCGTCCGGAAATCGAGTGCGCTTGTGGAGTCGTCGAGAATCAGAATTTCAGCCTTTTTGACGAGCGCGCGGCTGATTGCGATGCGCTGCCGCTGTCCGCCGGAAAGACTCATGCCGGATTCTGCAACCGGTGTGTCATACTGCTGCGGTTGTGATGCAATGAAGTCATCTGCCTGAGCTGTAACGGCCGCCCTGCGGATTTCGTCGTCTGTCGCGTCCGGATTCCCGATCCGGATATTTTCCTTGATTGTGGTTGAGAACAGCTCGCTCTTCTGGAGCACAATCGCAATTTTATCACGGAGCTCCGAAAGCGGGTAGTCGCGGACGTCGGTTCCGTCTACCTCGACTGTACCGGATCCGGCATCGTAAAAGCGCGGAATCAAATGTACGAGGGAACTCTTTCCGCAGCCGGTTTCACCGATCACAGCCAGCGTTTCGCCGCCGCGGATAGAAAGATTGATATTGTGCAGCACATCTGCGCCGTGATCGGCATACGAAAAGCAGACATTCTTGAATGAAACGGAACCGCCCGACACAGCCGCCCGGCCGGTACCGTCCTGAATCGAGGATTCTGTTGCCAGGATTTCTTTCAGGCGTTTCGAGGATGTCAGTCCGCGTGTCACGGTCTGAAAGATCATGGCAAGCATCATCATGCCGTTGAGAATCTGGGAAAGATAGGTGATCGCAGCCATGACTGTGCCCGGTGCGATGGCGCCGTCCTGCACGCGGAGCGAGCCGATATAGATGATTGCGACAGTTGCCAGATTCAGCACAATATTCATGACAGGACGCATATATGACATGAGAATCAGGACGCGGAACTGCGTTTCGACCAGATCGTCGTTGCTTTGTGCAAACCGGCGGCTTTCGCGCTCCTCTTGAATGAACGCCTTTACGACGCGCGCACCGGCGACATTTTCCTGAATGACTGTATTCATCCGGTCAAGACGTGATTGCAGCAGCCGGAACAAGGGATTGGTTTTCCAGAGGACAAATGCAATTTCCAGCAGAAGCAGCGGCAGCGCAATGAGGATGACGGTGCCGAAATCGGCGGCGAGCGAAACCAGCGCGATACTGCCCGCGACAAAGAACATTGCACAGCGGACGCATCCGCGGATCATCTGTGAAACCATGTTCTGCACCTGCGTGACATCACCGGTCGTGCGGGTGATCAGCGAACCGACAGAGAATCTGTCCGTCTGCGAGAATGAAAAATGCATGATTTTGCGGAATGCGGACTTGCGGACGTCATTGCCGAAATTCTGGCTGCAAATATTCGTGCAGACGCCGCTCAGAATGCCGCACAGGCCGCCGCAGAGCACAATCAGCAGCATTTTCAGACCGACGCCTGTCACGATATGCAGATCGGATATGCCGCCGTTGTTCAGCCCGAGGATACCCTCATCAACGATTGTCGCCATATAACGCGGCTGAAGCAGATCAACGTAAACCTCCAGAATCATGAACACGGAGGCCAGAACTGCAAAGTGCAGATACTTTTTCAGATGCCTGAGAATCAAAGAATCCCACTCCCTTCAATAGATCGAACGTGCTTTTATTATACACGTTCGGCGCAGTTTTTGCAAGGCTTTTTCCAGTAAATTATTTGACGGAACAGCTAGGAACCCTGAATAATCTGAAAATGACATTAAAATAGTAAAAAAACTACGAGCATAATACAGAAAAACGAAAAAACAGATTGACAATCCGCTCCGATTGTGATAAACTGATGCTATGGGGGAAAATCAACCTGAACATACAAAGATATACGATGAAAGGATTGGTTTTTTATGAGAAAAGCAAGAAGAATGACAGCCGCAGTCCTGTGCGGCACCGTGCTGCTGACGGCATTTCCGGTGAATTCCGTTCTTGCAGCTGATGAGAAGTCAGAACCGGAAGTCATGAAATGTGTCGTGACCATGAACGGCACGGAAATCACTGCCAGCAATGACAGTGTCACGATTGATGGCACGAAGGTGACCATTTCCGCATCCGGCGCCTATGAATTCACCGGCACGCTCGATGACGGTCAGATCTACGTTAAAATCGCTGACACCAACACGGATACTGATACCGTAAAGCTGTTCCTGAACAATGCGACGATCCACGGTAAATCCGGCCCGGCAATCATGATTGACAATGCGAAGAATACGTCGATCAACCTTGTGGACGGCACGGAGAACTTCATCTATGACGGCGAGGGCTCCGGCTACACGAAGGATATTCCTGCTGCAATCTTTTCCAAGGACGATCTGACGATCAAGGCAGGCGGCGAAGCCGGTGACGGCAAGCTCCGTGTTGAAGCCTCAAAGCAGCACGGTATCCACACGAACGACGATCTGAAAATTACCGGCGGAAACATTAAAGTCAATACCGATGCTGAGGACGGCATCCGCGGCAAGGCCTCCGTTACGATTAAGGGTGGAAAAATTGATGTCAATGCAGAAGGCGACGGCATCAAATCCACAAAGGGAACCGTTACGATTGAAGACGGCAAGATCGAGGTCAAAGCCGGTAACGATGCGATTCAGGGCGAAACCAATGTCATGATCAAGGGCGGCGACATCAAGGCCAACGGCGACCGCGGCATTACGAATGTCGGTGCGGCTCCGAAGAAAACCGATGAGGACGAAGAAGCGCCGAAGGCTGTTACCGGTATCACGATTACCGGCGGCACGGTCTTTGCGACAGCGACCAAAGACGAGCTGAAGGAAGGCCAGACCGAGGCAGATCTGAAGGATAATACCTTTAAGGTGAATCCGAATTCTACGCAGGCTGTTCTGCTTCTGACCACTTCTGAAACGCAGCTGAAGGATCAGCGTGTTGTCCTGAAGAACAAGGCAACAACCGCCGAAATTATCAATAAGAATCCGAACAAAAAATTTGACTATATCCTGATTTCCTCTCCGGAAATGAAGGTCGATGAAACCTATCAGCTGTCCATCAACGACGCTGAGGCTGAGAACGGCACCGTCAAGCTGACCGGAAACATCACGACGGGCGAGAACGTCGTCAATACGAATCCGCGCACTGCAAAGCAGGGTGATTCGTATGATATCAACGGCGACGGCAGTGTTGATGTATCGGATGTTGTGCTGCTCTGCCGTTTCCTGATTGCTGATCCGGAGGCAAAGGTGACCGATGCGATGGTCGCCCGCATGGATATTGATCAGAACGGTTCGATTGAGCCGAACGACGCAACGAAGATTTTGCTGCGAATTGCACGAATTGAATAAAAAACGGCAAAAAAACAAGGAGCACGCGGGCTTTCCGCGTGCTCTTTTCGTCATTTTATAAAAAAGTGTAGAAAATCACAAAATACACTTGCATTTATTCCAAAAAAATGGTATAATAACTCTAATCGGCAATGAAATTGAATTTACCATTGCTATTGTCGCAATATTTTTGGCGTACAAAGGAGGAAACGAGAAATGGCAGAACGTGTGTTCACCCGGGAGGATGCCAAAAGTTTGATTCGTTCAAACACTGACAGGGTCAGGATCCCGTCGGATTTCACTGCAATCGACCGCGGAGCACTGGCTGGCTTCTCGCAAATGGAGGAGCTGATCATTCCCGAGGGTGTGACCCGAATCTCATCTCATGCTTTTTATACGCGGAGCTTCAAAAACACCTGCAAGCTCAAGCGGCTGACCATCCCGTCTTCGCTGACGGAATTCGGACGCTGGCCGTTCTACGGCTGCGATGAGCTGGAAAGCGTGTATCTTCCTGACAACTTTGATCCCGCAAAGGCTGTCGAGCTGTTCTGGGACAATTCCTCTGTCATGCTTTTTTTCGGAAAAAAGACGCTGTTCGGCGCAAAGAATAAGAACAAGACCGTACAGGATTACATGACGGATAAGGATAATTTCGGAGTGCTGACGCTCGGCTCAACGCCGATGCTGGAGGTCGCACCGGATGCGTCGCTGCTGATTCCTGCCTCCTATACGTTTATTCTGTCCAGCGCCATGAAAGGCCTTGCCAGCAAGGGTATCAAGCGTCTGCTGATTCCGCGTACTGTCCGCGGCATCGGTGCCAATGCGTTTGCCTCTCTCGATACGCTGGAGCAGGTGATCTTTGAAGAGGGTACTGAGTACATCGACAACGGTGCGCTTGCCGGGTGCAGACGCCTGCGCAGCATCATTGTTCCGGATTCCGTGAAGGAAATCGGCGTCGGTGCTTTCAGCAATCTGCCCTCTTTGGAAATGGTACGTCTGCCTGTCGGGCTGCACGAGGTTGCGGATGAACTGTTCAGCAACGACAAAGCGCTGAAAAATGTCTATTTCGGAAACCGTCTGGAGCGCATCGGCGCGGGCGCTTTTGCAGGCTGCTCTTCGATCCGCAGCATGATGCTGCCGCAGGGAATCCAGTCAATCGGCAACAGTGCGTTCTGGGAGTGCAAGCTGCTCCAGCGCCTCTATGTTCCGGTCAGCTGCAAATCCGTCACACAGTCCACATTCGGTAACTGCCCGTTCCTCACGGAGCTGCATATGCCGCGCATCATTCATGATCAGCATGAAATGAAGCGTGTATTCGGTGATATCACCAACCCGACCATCACTTGGCTTGATCCGGGCGCCGTCCCGCCGGAGTGGAAGGACGACGATATTCTGCCGGAGGTCAAGCTGGAGGAGATTCCGACCGAGGTGCCGAAGAAGCCGGTGGACTTTACCGAGCTGATTTCCAACATGCCGATTCAGGCCGCGCTCTCCAAGCAGACCGAAGAAAAGGCTGCGTCGAAGCTGAGCAAGGTGGACAGCGCATCTGTGGAGAAGATGGAACGCTCGATTGCGTCCATGCAGCTTCAGATTGCAACACTTGCAGAAACTGCACGTGAAAATGCGGCTTACGGCGTGCCGGATATTGATCAGGAAACGATTGACCGCCTGTATCAGAATCTGGCGGTCATGCAGAAGAATTACGAGTCGCTGGAGAAATTCCAGAATTCTGCGGATGCCATGGAATCCCTGCAAAAGCAGATGGAGGACATGGAAATGATGCAGGAGAAAATCCAGCAGATCTCTGATATGCAGAAGTCTGTGCGTGAGCAGTCCAAGAAGCTGTCCGCCATTCAGGAGAAGGTCAGCCAGATCAGTGAGATGAATGCAAAGCTCGGACAAATCTCCGAATTGCAGAACAAGGTCAATGCAATCGGCGACGTTCAGAATTTCAGCGGCCTGATTTCGGAGCTGGAGGCGAAGATCGGTTCGCTCCAGGCATTCCAGGAAAAGGCCAATGCCGTTGCAGCGCTCCAGGAAAAGCTCGATTCAATCGGCGATGTCCAGAACATGGCCAATCTGATCAATGAGCTGGAAGGCAAGGTTGGCTCCATCGCAGATATTCAAGATAAATTCGACTCGATTGCTGCAATGCAGGAGAAAGTCGAAGCACTGTCCGATATCCAGGATAAGGTCGATGCGATTTCCGAGATGCAGGAGAAGATTGACGCCGTATCCGGTATGCAGAATCAGGTTGATGCTGTTTCGGGTATGCAGGATCAGATCGGCACTGTATCCGGAATGCAGGATCAGATTGGTACTGTTTCCGGTATGCAGGAAAAGCTCGATGCCATTTCCGGTATGCAGGAGAAAATCGATGCGATTTCCGGCATGCAGGAGAAAATCGATGCGATTTCCGGCATGCAGGAGAAAATCGATGCGATTTCCGGTATGCAGGAGAAGCTCGATGCCATTTCTGGTATGCAGGAAAAGGTCGATGCCATTTCCGGCATTCAGGAAAAGGTTGATGTCATTTCCGATATGCAGGAGAAGATTGATGCCGTCGCCGGTATGCAGGAAAAGATTGATGCTGTTGCCGGTATGCAGGACCGTGTCGAAGCGATTGCTGATATTCAGCAGACCGTGGAATCTATTTCCGATCTTCGTGAAAGCGCGCAGCAGATTTCCGAAATGCGCGAAAAGATGGATGCCTTTGCCGACGTACAGTCGAAAGTAGAAGCCATCGGCGACGTACAGGAAAAGGTTGAGGCGATCAGTGAAGTACAGGAAAAGGTCAGCATCCTGCCGGATATGCAGGAGAAGGTCAGTGTGATTCCGGAGATGCAGGAGCGCATTGAAGACCTGAGCGATATGCAGGAGCAGACTGCGCAGCATATTGCCGCACTTGCACCGGAGGCAGCGTTCCAGTCCATGAACGCTGCAATCAACGGCGCACCTGCGCAGGGCGTTCCGTTTGCAAATGTCCCGGTATCCGAGGCGAACCGTCTGCCGGAACCGCCGTCCGTTCCCGCAGCACCGGATGTTTCGCCTGTGGTCAGCCCGTTCGCAGAGCGTCCGAATCAGGACTTGTTTGCAGGAGATAGCGTCAAGCCGGTTTCCGTGGCACCCGGACAGAATCCGTTTGAAGCCCCCGGCTTTTCTGCGCCTGTATCTGCGCCTGCGGTGCCTGTTCCTGCGGCTGCTCCGGGCAGCACAACTGCGGATGATCTTATCGCCGCATTTGCTGAGAATACACAGGAAGCAGCCCAGCCGGATCAGCCCGAGGCAGCAGCCGAAGCACCCGCTCCGGTGCCTGCTGCGGAAAGCAATGTTCCGTACGGCAGCTTTGATGAATGCATCGCGTTCTGCGCGATTCACAAGGGTGATTATCCGGAAACTGACCGTGTCTTTACACAGGAAATTTCCAAGCCGATGCCCGGCCCGGTTGAGCGCAGTGCGGCGCTGAAAAACTACACGGTCATCGGGTACCGTGCATTCCGCAGTTCTCAGAGCGGCGAACGTTTTGAGATTCCGGAGGGTGTCCGCCGTGCCGAAACACAGGCATTCTGGGATTCGCCCCGTCTGCTTGCGATGGAGCTGCCCGCATCCCTGACAGAGGTTGAGCCGGATGCGTTTTCCGGCTGCTCCCGTCTGGCTGATGTGTACATCCCCGCCGATCTTTCTGAGCGGAAGATTGTCGAATACTTCCTCTTCCGGCCGGAAATCAAGGTTCACTGGCCGAAGAAGAAGATTCTCTCCAGAGCCCGCGTGGAAAGTGTCGCGGATCTCATGGAGCAGTTCGACGACATTCTGACTGCACAGAAAGCGAAAAAGCTGGTTGTCCGGAATCACATTCTCCAGATTCCGGAAGGCTTTACGACGATTGCACCGAACTTTGCACAGGGCATTGACATCCGGGCAGATGAGCCGGAGCATACGCTCTCGACCATTTTCCTGCCGCGGAGTGTCCGCCGGATTGCGGCGCGTGCATTTACCGGTCTGGAATCCGTCCGGCATATCATCATTCCGGAAGGTCTCCAGATGATCGACATGAACGCATTTTCGGGTTGTATGGGTCCTGCCCGGCTTGTTCTGCCGGATTCCGTCAGCTATATCGGACCGTTTGCTTTTGCAGCGCCGTGCCAGTATGAGCAGATTCGTCTGCCGAAGAACCTGCGCTCGATTCCTGAAAACGCCTTTATGAACTGCAATACGCTGGTCGGTCTGCGTATTCCGAACACTGTGACGGAAGTTGGCTGCATGGCACTGGCGGGCTGCTCGAACCTGAGTTCGCTGACCATTCCGCGCCGCTTTGAAGGCAAGTTGCCGCTGATTCTTGACGGTCCGGTCAAGATCAATGTCAGCTGGACAGATGAAACGCCGGAAATCTCTGCGGATGAACCGAGCAATGCGCTGATGAATTACGTCGATCAGCGGTTCGCTCCGGCGGCTGAGTCCAGACTGTTCACGCCGGAAATCAGCAAGGCCTGCGATAACTTCAACGAGCGCATCAAGGAGATGCATTCTCATCCTGTTCTTGCTGCCAACTCGCTTGCTGAAATCGCAAATCAGACAAAGTTTGAGATTCCGCTCGGCGTGATGCGTCTTTGCAGTTATACCTTCGGTTCAAATCAGCGGCTGCTGACACTGACCGTCCCGAAGGCACTGAACGAATTTGAATATGCATCCTTCTATGACTGCGAAAAGCTGCGTGATGTGTTCCTGCCGGAGGAATTCGACAAGAATCTCGCCGCGTCCATGTTCATGCGTTATCCGTCTGCACTTGTTTATTTCGGCAATGCAAGACCAGTTCGCGTGCGTCAGCTGACCGCGGAATGCCCGTGGCTGATGACCTCCAGTGATGTTGCGGAGCTGAATGCCGAAAACGGCGTCCTCCGTGTTCCGGACGGTTATCTGATAATCGGTTCGTTTATGTATCACGGTATTCTCGGCAAGCCGCAGATCAGCAGGTTTGAGCTTGCGCCGAGTGTTCGCATCATCGGTACGCTGGCGTTCTCGAATCTGCATAATCTGACTGAGGTCAGCTGTCCTGAAGGACTGCGTGCCGTAGAGCCGCGTGCATTCATTGACTGCTCCGGCTTAAAGCGTGTTGTATTCCCGTCCACGCTGCAATTCCTCGGTAAGAATGCGTTTATCGGATGCGGCGAATTGGAGGAGGTTGTCATTCCGCAGCGCTTTGAGGACAGACTTTCTGAGATTCTGCGTGAATGCCCGAAGGTGAAATTCACATGGACAGCTGAACCTGCCGCAGCTGCGGAAGAACCTGTATCTGCACCTGTTACTGAAACAGTTCCTGCTGCGGAAGCTCCTGTTGAAGAATCTGTATCCATCGAAGACGAGATTGCGAAGATCGAAAAGGCCGCTCCGGTGAGCGGTGAGATTCCGGAAACAGTTCCGGCAGTTGACGAGCTTACAGCATTGGCAGATGAAGAATTTGCTGACGAAATCCCGCCTGTCGAGGATATCGCAGTTTCTGATGAAACGGAAATCACTGATGTTGCAGAACCGGAGGTTCCTGCATTCACGATTCCGGAATTCCCGTCGGATGATGAATTTGCCCGTCCTTCTGAGGATATTTTGGCTGAGTTGGCAGAAGCTCCTGCTTCTGAATCTCCGCTGTTCACGATTCCGGCATTTGAAAACGAGCCGGAAAGCAGTGCGCCGGAGGTCGATACACCTGCGGATCATACCGACGGCAATTATATTCCGCCTTCTATCACGATTAAGCCGATCAAGACTGCTGTTGAACCGGCAGAATCCGATGCGGAAAGCGCAGCAGAGAATCTTACTGAGCAGCTCGAAGAGATTGCAGAAACTCCGAACGAAACAATCGAATCGCTTGAGGAAATCGCCGTGCCTGCTGCGGAGGAAATCTCCGAACAGATTGAAGAAATCGCAGAAGCTCCTGCCGAAACGGTTGAGGCAATCGAGGAGATTGCAGAGCCTGTGATTGAGGAGATCACCGAACAGGGTGAAGAGATTGCAGAAGCACCGGCTGAAACGGTTGAGGCAATCGAGGAAATTGCAGAGCCTGTGATTGAGGAGATCACCGAACAGGTTGAAGAAATCGCAGAGGCTCCGGCTGAGGCTGCTGAATGTGCGACGGAAACTGTTACCGAAATCGTACGCGAAACAACCGAAGCGAATGCAGAAGCATTGAACGAGGCACTTAGTGAGAAGATCATCGAGGCTGTTTCCGAGCAGTACAGCGAGGTCACAGCGGAGGGGGCTGAAAACGTCAGAGAAGCGACGGAAACGGTATCGGAAACCGTGACTGAATCTGTTTCCGAGCTGACCGAAACAATTTCTGAATCTGTTCAGGAAACAGTGAAGGAGATCACCGAACAGGTCGAAGAAGCCGCTGAGGCTCCGGCTGAAACTGCTGAGGCAATCGAAGAGATTACAGCGCCTGTCATTGAGGAGATCACCGAGCAGGTGGAAGATACTGCAGAGGCTCCGGCTGAAACGGTTGAGGCTATCGAAGAGATTGCAGCGCCTGTCATTGAGGAGATCACCGAACAGGTCGAAGAAACCGCTAAGGCTCCGGCCGAAACGGTTGAAGCAATCGAAGAGATTGCTGAACCTGTCATTGAGGAGATCACCGAGCAGGTTGAAGAAACCGCAGAGGCTCCGGCTGAAACGGCTGAGGCAATCGAAGAAATTGTAGCGCCTGAGATCGAGGAGATTACCGAACAGGTCGAGGAATTCGCAGAAGCTCCGGCTGAAACGGTTGAAGCAATCGAAGAGATTGCTGAACATGTTATTGAGGAGATCACCGAACAGGTCGAAGAAACCGCAGAAGTTCCGGCTGAAACGGCTGAGGCAATCGAAGAGATTGCTGAACATGTTATTGAGGAGATCACCGAACAGGTCGAAGAAGCCGCTGAGGCTCCGGCCGAAACGGTTGAAGCAATCGAAGAGATTGCTGAACCTGTTATTGAGGAGATCACCGAGCAGGTCGAAGAAGCCGCAGAGGCTCCGGCTGAAACGGTTGAGACAATCGAAGAAATTGCAGAGCCTGCGATCGAGGAGATCACTGAACAGGTTGAGGAAATCGCAGAAGTTCCGGCTGAAACGTCTGAGGCAATCGAAGAGATTCCAGCGCCTGTCATTGAGGAGATTACTGAACAGGTTGAAGAAGTCGCAGAGGCTCCGGCTGAAACGTCTGAGGCAATCGAAGAGATTGCAACGCCTGAGATCGAGGAGATCACTGAACAGGTTGAAGACGCTCCGGTTACACTGTCCATGCTGGAGGAAATCGTTCCGGAACAGTTTGTCCGCAAGCTGCCGGAGGAGCCGAAGCATACCGAACCCGGTTTGCTGGAGATGCCTGTCGGCATCGAAAGTATGCTGAGCGATATGGGCAGCAGCGAAGCGCCTGCACAGCCCGTACAGGTTGCTGCGCCTGTTCAGGAAGAAGCACCCGTCCAAAAGCAGGAATCCGTCAGCTCCGATATTCCGGCGGACGGCAAGTTTACGACGCGCGAGCGCCGCAAGATCTATCACCACGAGGCAACGCTGGAAATCCCGCGCGGTTATCTGGAAATCCGTGCCGGTGCGTGTGCCGGCCTGGAAGAGCTGGAATCCGTCATTCTGCCTGATACAATCGTCAAGATCGGCAGCGGCGCCTTCTCAGATTCGACCGCACTGAAAAATGTCGTGATTCCGCTTTCCGTTAAGGAAATCGCGGAGGATGCATTTGAAGGCTGTGACGCAATCACAAACGTCACGATGCCGATGGCACTGGAATGGATCGCCCCGGTTCTGTTCGGTCAGAATGTTGTCATCAACTGGCTGGAGGAGAACAAGGAGGAAAGCGATTCCATCGGGGACGGCCGCTATACCAGACAGCTTCGCAAGGAGCTTTATCACGGTGAACCGACGCTGATTATTCCTGAGGGTATCACGGAAATCCGTCCGGGCGCCTGCGCCGGTCTGGAAACCATGACAGAAGTCGTCCTGCCAAGCACTCTGACAAAGATCTGCTCCGGCGCGTTCTCCGAATGCGTTTCGCTGCGCGTGCTGGATATCCCGGCCTCTGTTACCGAACTGGAGGAGGATGCCTTCGAGGACTGCACGTCCCTGCGCATGGTTGCGATTCCGTCGCATCTGGAAAAACAGGCAAGAGCCTGCTTCCCGGAGGCTGACCTCGCAATTCTTGACTGATCCTATACAAAAAATCGCCGCAAAGCTGATGGTTTTGCGGCGATTTTTCTGTAATCAGGCAGAACTCTGCGTATTCAGCGAAAATCTGTCGAAATCCTCTTGTATTTTTTTACTGAGTGTGCTATAATAATATGAGAATGTACAGAAAGGAGTGCCCAATATGATAGTGATCGAAAACCATATTGGCAGTATTCGCGTATCGAAGCCCTATCTGTATGCCCTGATTGAGCATACGGTGACGAGCTGTTTCGGCGTTGCAGACCTGAACGATTCTTCTCCGATTGAAACGATTAAGACGAAGCTGTTCCCGAGCGATATCCGCCGCGGAATCCGGCTGCGGACCCGGCAGAATCAGCTTGTTGTGGATCTGCATATCGTGACCGGTATCGGAGCGAATATGTCTGCAATTACGGACAGCATCCGGAATAAGGTACGGTATGCAATCGAACAGGCGACCGGCTTTGAGCCGGCTGCGATCAACGTATATATTGACGGCATTCGCGCCTGATGAAGTGGAGGAGCAGAACTTGATTACCGGAAAACAACTGAAAGCGGCGATTATTCATGCCGCGATTCTGATTACCAATCAAAGACGTTCGGTGGATGAGCTGAATGTCTATCCGGTTCCGGACGGCGATACCGGAACCAATATGTCCATGACGATCAGTGCTGCAAAGCGCGAGCTGGAGCTTCTTTCCGATAAGGTCACAGTATCCGAAGTCGCGGATGTGACTGCATCGTCTATGCTTCGCGGCGCAAGAGGCAATTCCGGCGTGATTACCTCACTGCTGTTCCGCGGCTTTTCCAAGGGACTTGCGGGGCTGACAAATGCAGAAAAGGCTGATTTTGCAAATGCATTGGAACTCGGTGTGGCCGGTGCTTACAAGGCTGTCATGAAGCCGACAGAGGGTACCATCCTCACGGTTTCGCGCATGGCAGCGAACAAGGCACAGGAGCTGGCCAAGACTGATATTGATGATCTGACATTCTGGCAGGGAATTCTGGACGAAGCGAATGCTGTCCTGAAGCAGACCACGGAAATGCTGCCAGTACTGAAAAAAGCGAACGTCGTCGATGCAGGCGGACAGGGCTTCTGCATCATTCTCAGCGGTATGCTGGATTCCTTCCGCGGCGCGGCACTCCCGGAGGAGGCATCCGAAACAAAGGCATCTGCGCCGGATCCGGCTGTGGACTTCAACTCCGCGGTGGCTCAGTATGATGACGAAATCAACTTCACATACTGCACTGAATTTATCATTGAAAAGAATGATGCGAGCGTAGACGGCGCGAAGCTGCGTGCATATCTCGAAACAATCGGCGACTGTGTTGTTGTTGTCGAGGATGATGAGATCATCAAAGTGCATGTGCATACCGATACGCCTGGTCTGGCACTGACAAAGGCGTTGGAATTCGGTCATTTCATCAACGATCCAAAACCGAAGATCGAGAACATGCGGATTCAGCATGCCGGCAAGGTGAAGGAAGCGAAAATCGTCAAGCAGCAGGAGGTCGTTCCGGTTGAGCCGACCAAGGAGTTCGGCTTTGTTTCCGTCGCAGCTGGCGGCGGACTGGAACAGACATTCCTCGACCTCGGCGTTGATCAGGTTGTTAAGGGCGGTCAGACGATGAACCCTTCGACCGATGATATTCTGCGTGCGATTCACGCAACACCGGCGAGAACAGTCTTTGTGCTGCCGAACAATAAGAATATCATCATGGCGGCGGAGCAGGCAATCAACCTTGCGAACCGCAATGTCGTTGTGCTCCAGACGCGCACGATCCCGCAGGGCATCGCTGCAATGCTGGCATTTGACGAGTCCATGGATATGAATGAGAACCGCACACAGATGACCAAGGCATTTGAGCGTGTGTCCTCCGGTTCGGTTACATTTGCAGCGCGTGATTCTGAACTGGACGGCCAGAAGATCAAAAAGAACGAGGTGCTGGCACTGGATAACGGCAAGCTCTCGTTTACGGAAAAGGACGTTAACAAGGCGGCCTATAAGCTGACCAAGAAAATGGTCAAGAGCGATTCCAGCTACATCACACTGATTTACGGTGCGGATGTCACGGAGGATCAGGCACAGCAGCTCTACGACCAGCTTTCTGCCAAGATGAAGGATCGTGTTGAAATCACAATGCTCTGCGGCGGCCAGCCTGTATACTATTATCTCATTTCAGTCGAATAAGCAGGAAAAGGACGGTTTTCCGTCCTTTTCTTCTATATCAGAAGGAAAATACAATGATGCTGTTACTGTTTGAAGAACTGCCCTCCCGGGAGCGCGGAACAAGCTCCGGCCCGCTTACATGGTATATTCTTGCCGCGATTATCCTTTTCTGGACTGTGGTATTTATCATCTCTGCTGTCAACCAGAGCCGGAAGAAAAAACGGAAAATACAGGAAGAAAAGGATTACGGGGTACTGTATGTCCGGACGGTGACATTTACCGATATGATGATGTTCGGAACAATCACGGCGGAGTTTAATACGCTGACCGGGATTCTGAAAGCGGAAAATATCCGGCTGCCGAAATTCGGAAGCCAGGCACCGAATGCGATCCTGGTTGAGAATTACAAGGATGCGTACCATGAAACCGTGCTGCGGCATCTGAATACCGCATATACCAATGCGCAGGATATTTTGCTGCGTATGGCAGAGCGTATGCTGCCGCTGCTGAATCCGGATCCGGAAACAGGATCCCCGACACTTTCAGAGCTGGCTGACCGGATTCTGGTGACGGATTTTCAGTTTGCCGATGCAGGGGATTCGCTTACCATGCTGATCGTCGCAGGTGCAGAGTATGCAAATGAAACATTCAGCCTGAGTGCGCTGTATCTGCCGGATCCGGTTCATTGGGAATATGAGGCTGAAAAGATAGAATGCTCGGAGGAGCAGTGGAAAACCGATGGAGAAACGACAATATCATAAGGAAATGGCCGCAGAGATTGCCAAAATTCCGGCGGACACCGTGCCGAAGCTGCTGCTTCACAGCTGCTGCGGCCCTTGCAGCACGGCGGTTCTGGAACAGCTCATGCCGCATTTTGAGATTGTGCTGTTCTATTATAATCCGAATATAGCACCGCGCGGGGAATATGGACGGCGGCTTGCAGCACAGAAGCAGCTACTCGCTCAGCTGCCGCATTGCCATCCGGTGACATTGGTTGCGCCGCCGTATGACGATGCACCCTTCTGGGCGGCAGTCAAAGGCGTCGAGGATACGCCGGAAATGGGGGAGCGCTGCGAAAAATGCATTGCGCAGCGGATGCAGGAATCTCTTGCGGCTGCAATCGCGTATCACTGCGATTATTTTACGACAACGCTGTCGGTCAGCCCGCATAAGAATGCGCCGTATATCAATGCCTGCGGAGAAGCGATTGCCGCAGGTCAGCCGGTCAGATATCTGCCGTCTGATTTCAAAAAGGGCGGGGGATATGCACGGTCAGTTGAACTGTCCGGTGTGTACGGACTTTACCGGCAGGACTACTGCGGCTGTCCGATGTCGCTGCGCGAAGCGGAGATCAGAAGAAAGGCAAAGGATCTGAAAAACATGCCTGATTCCGTGCTCGAAAAGTGAATAAATATGGGTATATTCTCTGAAATCGTTATTTTTTTCACAATGTTAGGCTTTTGCCCTTGACATTACCCGTAAAAAATAGTATACTATATACAAGTTCAGTCTGATTCTGGATGGCTGACGATCAAACGAATAATCAAATGGAGGCTAAGACTATGAGCAGAGTTTACAACTTCAGCGCAGGCCCGGCTGTTCTGCCGGAGGAAGTCCTGAAAGAAGCAGCAGAGGAAATGATGGATTACCGGGGAACCGGCATGTCCGTTATGGAGATGAGCCATCGTTCCAAGGCATATGATCAGATCATCAAGGAAGCTGAGGCTGACCTTCGTGACCTGATGAATATTCCGGATAACTACAAGGTTATCTTCCTTCAGGGCGGTGCATCCCTGGTGTTCGCAGAGGTTCCGATGAACCTGATGAAGAACGGCAAGGCTGCTTATATCATCACCGGCCAGTGGGCAAAGAAGGCGGCACAGGAAGCTGAAAAGTATGGTGAAGTCGTCAAGGTTGCATCCTCTGCTGACAAGACCTTCTCTTATATTCCGGACTGCTCCGATCTGGATATTCCCGAGGATGCAGACTATGTCTACATCTGCGAGAACAACACCATTTACGGCACGAAGTACTGGGAGCTGCCGAACACCAAGGGCCACATCCTTGTTTCGGACGTTTCTTCCTGCTTCCTGTCTGAGCCGATTGACGTTTCCAAGTACGGCGTTGTCTACGGCGGCGTCCAGAAGAACGTCGGCCCGGCAGGCGTGCAGATTGTCATTGTCCGTGAGGATCTGATTGCTGACGGCCCGGCATTCAAGCAGTGCCCGACCATGTGCGACTGGAAGATTCAGGCAGATAACGATTCTTTGTACAACACGCCGCCCTGCTACGGCATCTACATCTGCGGCAAGGTCTTCAAGTGGATCAAGAAGATGGGCGGCCTTGAGGGCATGAAGGCTCATAACGAGAAGAAGGCAAAGATTCTGTACGATTTCCTCGATCAGAGCAAGCTGTTCAAGGGCACCGTCGAGAAGAAGGATCGCTCCCTCATGAATGTTCCGTTTGTCACTGGTAATGAGGAGCTCGATAAGAAGTTTGTTGCTGAAGCAAAGGCAGCCGGTTTTGAGAACCTCAAGGGCCACAGAACCGTCGGCGGTATGCGTGCTTCGATCTACAATGCAATGCCGATTGAGGGCGTTGAGAAGTTGGTCGAGTTCATGAAGAAGTTTGAGGCTGAAAACGCCTGATTATTGATATAGGAGGGTATTCCCATGGTTCAGATTCAGACGCTGAATAAGATTTCTCCCGTCGGCCTTGCTGAGCTTGGCGAGAACTATCAGGTTGCCGATACCGTTGAAAATCCGGATGCGATTCTTGTCCGTTCTGCCGTGATGCATGAGATGGAGTTCGGTGACAAGCTGCTGGCGATCGCAAGAGCCGGTGCTGGTGTCAACAATATTCCGCTTGACAGATGTGCAGAAAACGGCATCGTCGTGTTCAATACGCCGGGTGCGAATGCGAACGGCGTCAAGGAGCTGGCACTGGCCGGTATGCTGCTTGCATCCCGTGACATTGTCGGCGGCATCAACTGGGTGCAGACCATTAAGACCGAGGAAACCGTTGCAAAGATGGTCGAAAAGGGCAAGTCCAAGTTCGCCGGAACGGAGATCAAGGGCAAAAAGCTCGGAATCATCGGCCTGGGCGCAATCGGCGGCCCGCTCGGTAATGCTGCAATCCATCTCGGCATGGAGGTCTACGGCTGCGACCCGTATATTTCGGTCGAAGCAGCATGGAACCTGTCCCGTGCAATCCATCATGTCAAGACCCGTGAGGAGATCTTCAGGAACTGCGATATCATCAGCGTGCATACGCCGCTCGTCAAGAATGACGATCCCAACATCGCAACCGAGAAGATGATCAATGCGGATACCATCGCAATGATGAAGGACGGCGTGATCATCCTGAATTTTGCACGCGACCTGCTTGTCGATGATGAGGCAATGGAGGCTGCTCTGAAGTCCGGCAAGGTGCGCAAGTATGTGACCGACTTCCCGAACGCAAAGACTGCCGGTATGGAAGGCGTCATCGCAATTCCGCACCTCGGTGCTTCTACCGAAGAGGCGGAGGATAACTGCGCAGCAATGGCAGCCAAGGAACTTGTGGATTACATCGAGAACGGCAACATCAAGAACAGCGTCAACTTCCCGAATGCGGAAATGAATGCTGTCGGCAAGAAGATCTGCATCCTGCACAAGAATGTGCCGGCTGTCATCTCTTCCTGCACCGGTGCAATCAGCAGCGTCGGCGGCAACATTGAGAACATGGTCAATGCAAGCCGCAAGGATTATGCATACACCATGATCGACGTGACCGGCGCAGATGCTGCATCCATCGCAGAGGGCATGAAGTCCATCGAGGGCGTTATCCGTGTCCGTGTGATCGGCTGATTCGTTTAATCTGATATGTAAAACGGCACACGCGCAAAACGTGTGCCGTTTTTTCAGTGCGAGCGCTTCTTCTGCCCGCTTTTCTGATTCTGCTGCTGTGCCTCTCTTTCGGCGTCAGTCTGTGTGTTTTCAGAGGACTGTTCCTGGCCGTTGTGCCAAAGCGGATCATTCTGATTTTTCATAGGTTTCTCCGATCATGTCCGCAGGGATTCCGGTACAGCGCGCTGCGGCGCCGCTGCCGTACCGCCGGAGCGAATCCGGTTCTGCTGCCAGTATACCCGAAATCAGGATCAATATACATGAAAAAGCAGCACCTGCTATCAAGTGCTGCTTTTGTTATGATGTGTACGGCGGTTTACTTTTTTATATGAAACGCGTGCATCCCGGCATAGCGGGCGCTTGCACCAAGCTCCTCCTCAATGCGAAGCAGCTGATTATACTTTGCAACGCGTTCCGATCTGGACGGCGCACCGGTTTTGATCTGACAGGTGTTCAGCGCAACAGCCAGATCTGCAATGGTCGTATCTGCCGTTTCACCGGAGCGGTGAGAGGTGACCGCGGTATATCCGGCTGCATGTGCCATTTTGATTGCCTCCAGCGTTTCGGAAACAGAGCCGATCTGATTCAGCTTAATCAGGACTGAGTTGCCCGCGCCGAGCGTGATTCCTTTGGAAAGCCGTTCGGTATTTGTCACGAACAGGTCATCACCGACAAGCTGCACCTTCTCGCCGATTTGTGCAGTCATTTTCTGCCAGCCTTCCCAGTCCTCCTCGTCCAGACCGTCCTCAATCGAGATGATCGGATATTTGTCCACAAGCGATTCCCAGTGTGCAATCAGCTCGTCTGAGGTGAATTCACGTCCGGATTTCGGCTGCTTGTAATATCCCTTCCCTTTTTCACTCTTCCACTCAGAGGAGGCTGCGTCTATCGCAATCATAAAGTCCTTGCCGGGTTCATAGCCTGCCGCACGGACGGCCTCAAGGATTTTTTCGATTGCTTCTTCATCGCTGGTCAGCTTATTCGGTGCAAAACCGCCCTCATCACCGACAGCGGTCACGTCGCCCATTTCCCTGAGCAGCTTCCGCAGCGTGTGGAATACCTCAGCACACCAGCGCAGCGCCTCACGGAAGGAGGGCGCACCGACCGGCATAATCATGAATTCCTGTGTATCGACAGCGCTGTCCGCATGTGCGCCGCCGTTCAGAATGTTCATCATCGGAACCGGCAGCACCGTTCCCTGAACGCCGCCGAGAAATCTGTATAACGGCAGACCGAGCGCTGCGGCAGCCGCTTTCGCACAGGCAATCGAAACTGCAAGAATCGCATTCGCGCCCAGATTGGATTTGTCCCTTGTACCGTCCGTTTCAATCATCGCGCGGTCAATCGCATAGATATCTGAGGCATCCATTCCTGCCAGCGCAGAACGGATGACAGTGTTGATGTTGCCGACTGCCTTCTGCACGCCTTTACCAAGATACCGCGCAGTATCGCCGTCACGCAGTTCCAGCGCCTCATATTCACCGGTCGAAGCGCCGCTTGGCGCCATGCCTCTGCCGACGGTTCCGTTCATCAGATAAACCTCAGCCTCGACAGTCGGATTGCCTCTGGAATCCAGGATTTCTCTGCCAATGACTTTTTCAATCGTCAGGTATTCCATAATATGATTCTCCTTTATCAGCCGGAAAACGGCTTGATGGTAAAATGTGGAATATTTTGTGTTAGTGGTTGCTTACAAATAAATCATAACATATTTTACAGCGAATGTCAACTGCTTTTTTATTTTTGATCGGGTACGAATGATATATCCGTTCGGTTTGCCGGAATATTTGCATTTTCCGGCCTGTTATGCTATAATAGATGCAGGAAAATGAAAGGAGCCGGAATATGGAACTGATCTGTCCGGTGTGCAGCCGCGGGCTTGTCGCAGATACACACAGATATATTTGTCCGAAAGGACACAGCTTTGACCGTGCAAAGTCCGGTTACGTCAATCTGCTGCAAAGGCAGCGGCACCGGCAGCGCGGAGATGACGCCGAGATGGCCAAAGCCCGCAGGGACTTCCTGAATGCGGGTTATTATCAGCCGCTGCTGGATGCACTGATTCAGCAGACGGTTACGCATCATGCCAGCCGGATTGCAGATATCGGCTGCGGAGAGGGATGGTACTCCTGCGGCGTACTTCATCAGCTGACGGAGCAGGGGATCGCTGCCGAGCTGACCGGTATTGATATTTCGCCTGAGATTCTCCGTTTTGCCGCTGCGCGAGCTGCAAAGGAGCTGGCTTCATCGAAGACAGACTGGGCGGTTGCTTCGGTCAGCCGTATTCCGCTTGCAGACAATTCCTGTGACTGTATTCTGAATCTGTTTGCGCCCTGCGAACCCGCTGAATTCGGCCGGATTCTGAAAAAAGGATGTTTGCTGCTGCGTGCAATTCCGCTGGAACGGCATCTTTGGGAGCTGAAACAAATGATTTACGATGTTCCTTACGAGAACCGACCGGTTTGCAGCGCGCCGGAGGGCTTCTGCCTGGAGCAGATTCAGAACATCACATATAAAATCACAGTTCCGCAAAGCCATCTTCACGCATTATTTGCGATGACGCCCTATGCGCACAAAACTTCGCCTTCCGATGCAGCGAAGCTGCTGCATGCGGATCAGCTTGAAACGACAGTTTCATTCGGTCTGCTTTGTTGCATCAAACGATAAAAACCCGCCGCTTACTCAGCGGCGGGTTCATTTTCTCAGTAGAATTGATAATTCCGGATATCGTAGACCTGCATCCGGGCGTCCAGATTATTCAGAACGCGCACAGCGGCAAGCTGTCCGTTTTGATAATAGCGGTACAGTGTCAGATAGAGCGGTTCTGCGCCGGTTTCATCCGTCATCAGCCAGATCTCACAGTCATAGGTACTGTTATTCACGTAGGACCGGTAGCTCTGATACAGATCATATTTGATCCCGTTTCCGGATTTGATTCCAAAGCAATATGCATACAGCGGTGGAAAATACGCATCATTGGAAGCAATCCATTTGCTGCCCTTTTCGTATTCATAGCCCTCGCGGTACTTATGGCGGCAGTGCGTTTCGCCTGTCCCGAACCATCTGGATGTACCTACGCGGACAAGACTTTGCTCCTCATTTGCAGTGTAATCGTATTGGTATTGCGCGACGGTCTGGCTGAGCTTTTCGTCTTCGTCAAACTCGTACAGATACGCCGCGATTTTCACACGCATATCCTTGCTGTTCTGCGCGAGTTCTGCGGCATCGGTTCCGTTTGCCGTTTCATCCGGTGCAGAAGTCTGCTCACCGTTCCGGTAGTCAAATTGAAGCGCGGAAATCGTTTCATGATACAGATTATGCGTTCTGCCGGTCAGAATGACAATGACACCGATTACGGTCAGCAGCAGAAGAACAATCAGGAAAACGGCCTTGCGGTTGTGCGTTCCGGCGCTGTCATTCACCTCAGCACAGTAGGGAACAAAGCCCTCCTCCGGTACCTCCGGCTGCTCCGGCGGCTTCGGAACCTCCGGCAGCGGCTGTTTCATCTCATCCATGCCCGCACCTTATCCCTTTTGCTCCGGCTGCTCGTCCTGTTCCTTCGCAGTCAGACGGTTCAGCAGCACAGTCAGCAGTGCAATGGTACCGATCACGATAAAAATACCAAGCATTCCAAGTCCCATGTAGCGCAGATTCTCAACAAACTGCATGGGGTCAAATAATGCAGCAATCAAAAGCATATTGATACTCCTTTCCGTTCAGTGCAGGAAGAAATTGAGAATCAGACCGCCCGCAATCACGGACGCAATCTGACCGGAAACATTAACGCCGGTTGCCTGCATCAGCAGGAAGTTTGTCGGATCCTCCTTGAGTGCGAGCTTGTGGACAACTCTGCCGGACATCGGGAATGCGGAGATGCCGGCTGCACCGATCATCGGGTTGATTTTCTTTTTCAGGAAGATGTTGAGAATCTTTGCGAAGATGACGCCGCCTGCGGTATCAAAGATAAACGCAACCAGACCGAGGAACAGAATCAGCAGCGTTTCGCCTTTCAGGAAGTTTTCGGCCTGCATCTGGGATGCGATTGTGATGCCGAGGAAAATCGTGACAAGATTTGCGAGTGCCTTCTGGGCAGTTTCAGAGAGGCTGTCCAGTACGCCGCATTCGCGGATCAGGTTGCCGAACATCAGGAAACCGACAAGTGCCACAGAGGCCGGTGCAATCAGACCTGCAATGATCGTGATGAAGATCGGGAAAAGAATGCGGGTTGTTTTGGAAACAGGCTTCTGCGTATATTCCATACGGATTTTGCGTTCCTTCTTGGTCGTCAGCAGCTTGATAATCGGCGGCTGAATGATCGGAACAAGCGCCATATACGAATATGCGGCGACCATAATGGCGCCGATATAATTGGAGTTGAGCTTCTGGCCGACAACGATAGAGGTCGGGCCGTCAGCCGCACCGATGATGGCGATGGAAGCCGCATCGTTGATATCAAAGAACATGGATGCTGTGCAGAGCGTGAAAAAGATACCGAACTGCGCGGCTGCACCGAACAGCATCAGCACTGGGTTGGAGAGCAGCGGGCCAAAGTCAATCATGGCACCGATGCCGATAAACAGAATCAGCGGGAACAGTTCGTTTGCGATTCCGGCCCGATAGAGGATGCTGAGCGGCCCCTCCTCAAGCCCCTGGGTAATCGCGCCGGAGAGCGGCAGATTCACGAGAATCGCGCCGAAGCCCATCGGCAGCAGCAGCGTCGGTTCCATGTCTTTTTTGATCGCAAGGTAGATCAGCACCCCGCCGATCAGCCACATGATCACCATTTTGACGTCAAGGTTCAGCAAATTCTGATACAGGACTTCCATTGTTTTCCTCCTCTTAGCAAAGCAGCTGCGGCGAATAAAAAAGACCTTTATCGCAGCAGAAGCCAGGTGTTCCGTGCGATAAAAGTCTTGCCGTTTGATGTTCGCGCGGGTGCAGAACAGCTGCACCGGGTATGACGACACGAACGACAGAATGTAATTTCCTGCCGGCTACTCCCTCTTATCTGTTACTAGTTTAGCATAAATGGAGAAAATTGTCAAGCCTTTTTTCCGGGTATCCTGTTTCTTGACTTTTCTGCCGGGAATGTGGTATACTGAACTGGAACCATGATTGCCTGAAAAGGAATGATGAAATGAACGAATTATATCAGCAGATTGAAACAATGCCGGGCGTCGGAGAAAAGCGTGCGGCGAAATACCATAAAATGGGAATCGACACGCCATATGATCTTCTGTTTCATTTTCCCCGCAGCTATATTGACTATACGTCGCCGGTCATGATCGCAGAAGCAGAGAACGGTGTTCCGTCCGCTGTCCGCTGTACGGTTGTGCAGAAGCTCACGCCAGCGTTTGTCAGGCGGGGATTTTCGCTGTACCGCGTCATTGTGACAGACGGCGTTTCGGATATGGCGCTTGTATTCTATAATACACCGTATACCTATCAGGCGATGAAGGCCGGAGAGGAGTATTATGCATACGGGAAAATTACGGGCGGATTTCTGCGCAGAGAAATGAATGCGCCGCAGGTGCAGCGTACCGATCACGCACTGCTGCTTCAGCCGGTTTATCCGCAGACGACCGGACTGACCAGCGCCATGATGCGCACGAATATTCTGAAAGCACTGAGCTACCTTGACAATGCACCGATTGAAACGCTGCCGGAGGCTCTGCGCAGCGGATACGGTCTGTGCGGACTGACAGAGGCACTCCATGCCGTCCACCGCCCTGAAACGAAGCAGCAGCTGGATGCTGCGCGACACCGCCTTGCTTTTGAGGAGCTGCTCCAGTTCCAGCTCGGCACGCTGATGCTGAAGCACCGTACAAACATTCAGCACGCCGCACCGATGCAGCCGGAAACAGCTCTCGACGATTTTTATGCAGCACTCCCGTTTCCGCTGACCGGCGCGCAGTCCCGCGCGATTACAACAATCTGCAAGGATCTCTGCGCACAGAAACCGATGAACCGTCTGCTGCAAGGCGACGTCGGAAGCGGAAAGACGGTTGTCGCGGCAGCAGCTGCTGCATTTGCAGCGAAAAACGGGTATCAGACCGTGCTGATGGCGCCGACGGAAATTCTGGCGCAGCAGCATTTGCAGACGATGACAGATTTTCTTGCTCCGGTCGGGATTCAGCCCGTGCTGCTGACCGGTTCCACGAAAGCAAAGGAAAAGCGTGAAATCAAAAAGCGAATTGCAGACGGCACCGCGCAGGTCATTGTCGGGACCCATGCCGTCATCCAGAAGGATATCGAGTTTGCTTCACTCGGTCTGGTCATCACTGACGAGCAGCACCGGTTCGGTGTGGCGCAGCGTGCCGCGCTGGCTGAAAAGGGCGGATTTCCGCATAAGCTGGTTATGTCCGCAACGCCGATTCCGCGGACGCTTGCGCTGATTGTTTACGGTGATCTTGATATCACAGTCCTTGATGAAATGCCGAAGGGCAGACTGCCGATTCAGACCTTTGCCGTGACGGGCGGATACCGCGAGCGTGCATATGGCTTTATGAAAGAGCATCTGGACGCAGGGGAGCAGGCATATCTGGTCTGCGCGATGATCGAGGAATCGGATACAATGGAAAATGTACAGGCGGCGGAAACCTACGCTGAGGAGCTGAAAAACGGTGCATTTTCTGCGTACCGCGTCGGGCTGCTCCACGGCAAGATGAAGCCGCAGGACAAAGAAGCGGTCATGGCGGCGATGAAAGCACATGAAATAGATCTGCTGGTTTGCACAACGGTCGTGGAGGTCGGCGTTGACGTCCCGAATACAACGCTCATTCTGATTGAAAATGCAGATCGCTTTGGCCTGGCGCAGCTGCATCAGCTTCGGGGACGTGTCGGCAGAGGTTCCGTGCAGAGCTATTGTATTCTGGTTACAGACAGCCGCAGCGAGGACGCGCGCGAACGCCTGAAAATCATGAGCCGCACAACCAACGGCTTTGCGATTGCAGAAGAGGATTTGCGTCTGCGTGGCCCGGGAGATTTCTTCGGTCATGCGCAGCACGGTATGCCGCCGCTCATGCAGGCAGCCTTTTGCAGCAATATGCCGCTGGTTTCGGAAACACAGATGGCTGCAAAGCAGCTGCTGGAGGAAGATCCCGAGCTTCGTTCTCCTGCGCTCAGCGCACTGCGTACAGCCGTACTCCAGCTGTTTGCCAAGAATGGGGAAAACGGTTTGAATTAACACGTATCTGCAACTGTTTTGATTGAACACCGAATCTCTGAATCCTTTGATAAAAACTGTGCAAATCAACAAATCTCGATTTTTTTTGATTTTCCTCTTGACTTTTCGATGCAATTCAGTTATAATAACATAGTCGCCTGACGGAAACGAAACACGTCAACGGTTGACAGGTTGAATGGCCTGGTAGTTCAGTTGGTTAGAACGCCGCCCTGTCACGGCGGAGGTCGTGGGTTCGAGTCCCATCCAGGTCGTATGCCTCTTTAGCTCAGATGGTAGAGCAGGGGACTGAAAATCCCCGTGTCGTTGGTTCGATTCCGACAGGAGGCATTCTTCATGCGGATTTAGCTCATCTGGTAGAGCGCCACCTTGCCAAGGTGGAGGTAGCGGGTTCGAGCCCCGTAATCCGCTTCATCGCGGTTTGGAAATATCCTTATCGTGAAAAAAATCCGGAACGGTGGCGTTCCGGATTTTTTGTTTATATCGCTTTTTTCGGAGGTGCTCTATGCAAGGCTTTCTCGACTTGTTTTGTACGCCGACAGTTCTGCTTGGATACGGCATTCTGCTCTATACTCTGATTCTGATTCTCCTGCGTCCGAAGGCTGAAGCCCAGGGGCATAAGACACTGTTCCGGCTCGCTTTATTCCTGCCGCTTGCAGCGGTTCTGGTACATTGCCGGTTTTTTTGGCTGTCCGGTCACAGATATGTGCATAAGATCGTACCGGACGGCGACAGTTTCCGTGCGATTCGCTGGCCGCTGAATCTGAAGCTGTACCCGCATCTTTATGCGGCAGCTCTGCTTCCGCTTGTTCTGCTGCTTCCGCTGCGTAAAAAGCTGCCGCGTGTTCTGATCTCATGTGTGCTTTGCTTCGCGCTCGGCTACTGTGCACTGTTTGAACAGTTCGATCTGATTATGTATACGCATGTCCATAATTATGCGCGGCTGAGCTGGTCAGAAGGATTCCGTCGTATGGTTGCGGACATGCGGGAGGAATACATACTTGGTGACTGGAAGCAGATTGACTATGATATGCTACTGGAAAACTATCTGCCGCAGGTTCGGGCGGCGGAACAGGACAATGATTCTGCGGCGTTCGGCGCGCTGCTTTCAGATTTTGCATACCGTTTTTACGATCAGCATGTTACCGCGAGTATGAATAATGATGATATGCGCGGTACCAGGGACCTGCTGGCGGGAAACGATTACGGTCTGACGCTGTTTACGCTGACAGACGGCGAAACGATTGCAGTTATGGTCAATCCGGACGGTGCTGCCTATGCAGAGGGGATCCGGAACGGTACTGTCATTACCGCATGGAACGGCGTCCTTGTACGCGATGCGGCAGCATCCGTTGAATGTATTTATCCGAATCACCGGATGCAGTTTGCCGTCAAAGAAAATGAGAACGTATACCGCCCGCTGTTCCTCTCCGGAAAGGGCGGCGATACAGTCCGTGTCACTTTTCTGAACGGGGACGGAGCAGAACAAACCGTTACGCTCGCATCATCCGGAAGTGCAAGAAAGCGACTTTCCATGGCAATCTCATGTTTGCGGCATGACTGGCTTGACACGGAAAACTTCGGTACAAAGATGATTTCCGATACCTGCGGATATCTGCGCATCACTGACGAGGAATACAGCCGGTTATCCGATTATCTCGCTTATATGCGAAAGGGCCGTTATCCGAAGCTGACAAATGCCCTCAGCGAAAAGCTGGATGCATTGCGTGCGCAGGGGATGCAGTCCCTTGTCATTGATCTGCGCAATAACAACGGCGGCCTGCATGTCATCGGAACTGCGTTATCATCGCTCTTTACAGAAGAGCAGCGCTTTCAGGTTGCAGAGGGGCGACGTCAGGGGAATGCGTTTCGCAGCACATTCCGGTATGATGTGTTTCCGGACGGCCGCTGGAAGGAGCTGCCGGTCGTTGTTCTGGTCAATCAGGCGACGATGAGTGCCGGGGACAGTACCGCGCTGTTTCTCGGTCAGAATGAGAATGTGACGCTGATGGGCATTACAGCGAGCAGCGGCGTGACGCAGGCCATCGGCGGAAAATGCTATCTGCGCGGCGGTTTTTCTGTGTGTTATCCGGTGCATCCGGTTCTTGATGAGAACAGCCAGCCGCTGATAGATACCGATGCGAACCGTGAGAACCGTATCCCGCTGGATCATGTGATTCCCGTTGACAAAGAAGCTGCACTCCGGATTTTCGATCAGGAATCGGACGATGAGACGGATGATTATGAGCTGGAATATGCGATGCAGTATTTGCAGTCTGCCAATCCGTAACAGAAAGAACCTGCTCCGCAGCAATCGCAGAGCAGGTTCTTGTTATACGCAGTAAAACGGGACGGTTCCGGCTTCCGATACAAGCACTTCGGCGTCAATTCCCCGAAGAATCTTCTGAAAGAGCTGTACGACCGGAACCTCAGTTTCAAAGTGGCCGCAGTCAAACAGCGTGAAGCTCCGGTTCTGCGCCTCTGCCCAGATGCTGTGCTTGCAGTCGCCTGTGATCAGTGCATCTGCCCCCGCAGCAACCGCATCCGGAATCAGGTCGCCGCCGCTGCCGGTACACCAGGCGATTTTCCGGATTTTCCGTTCCGGATCAGCAGTAAAATAGCGCAGGGATTCTCTTCCGAACACGGTTCGAAGCGCATCTGCCAGTGCAGCGGTAGTCATCTCTGTGACGAGCTCTGCGGTGCAGCCGAGCATCCGGCCGGGGGACAGCACGGCCAGCGCTGCTTTGTTCTGCATCGGAATCTGCGCAGCTAGCAGCTCCCCGACATGATCGTTCAGTCCGCCCGGTGCAATGTCCAGGCAGGTGTGTGAACAGATTGCTGCAATATCATGCCGAATCAGATGCCAAACCGGATGCGCAGGCGTAACAGCCTTCAGCGGGTTCCAGATCACCGGATGGTGCGCAAGAATCAGATCACAGTGCTTTTCCGCAGCTTCCGCAATCACCGGCATTGTGATATCCAGCGCAAGCAGAATGCGGCTGACAGTTCTGTCCGGATCACCGGCGAGCAGACCGGAATTATCATAGCTTTCCTGTAACGAAAACGGCGCATACGCGTCAAGAATATCATAAATATCCTGAACTGTCATCTCTGACCTCCGATTTCCGGCTTGAGCCATTTATTGATATCTGCAATCAGGCGCCGGACTGCCTCGGCTTCCTCCGATTTTCCGGCTTCATCCAGGCCGTTTGCTTTCGTGAGCAGTCTGTCCTGCACACCGGCGATATAGATCTTGGTCAGCAGCTCAGAGCGTTTCAGCTTGCCGTAATACGATGCCGCTTCATGCAGAAGCTGCGGCTCTCCGGCATAATGCGCCTGAATGACCGTATACACATGCGTATCCTTGACGGCAACCTCCTTGGTCATCGCAAAGCAGTTTTCACTCAGCCATGCACGGAGCACTTCCGCTTTGGACATCGGCTGGAGCACGAGATTGACATTGTTCTTTTTCAGGAAAGCAGCAGACGGCGCCGCGAGGATGTCGCGGATTGTTTCACCGCCCATTCCGGCGATGACGACATCCGTGATGCCCTTCGGCGGAACCTTTGCAAAGCCGTCTGACAGAATCAGCCTGATCTCGCGGGAAACGCCGTAGCGCTTTAACGTGCCCTTGGCAGAGTCCAGCGGTCCCTGTTTGACGTCCGTTGCAATGACCTGCTTTGCCTTGCCGCTCATCATCAGATAAACAGGCAGATATGCATGATCCGTGCCGATGTCACAGACAAAGTCGCCCTTGAGCATCGACGCGCAGCAGAGCAGACGCGGGGAAAGCGGGATCATGTTTCATCACCTCCGTATACGATTTTCTGTTACTTTCCATAATTATAGCATAAACAGTTGCATTTTGCAACCGATTTTGCTATAATAAACGAAGATAACGGGAAATTATCAGAATTAATATGTGTCCGGAGCTGAAAACAAGCGGACTCCGGCAGCCGGATAAAGGAGGAACAGCAGTATGCTGCTGAAATGTCTCAGAGAAATGATTGAAGGAAAAACGGTGCTGCTGCTCGGCTTCGGCCGGGAGGGGAGAGCACTTTACCGCCGGATCTGCGAGGTCGGCGGTTATCAGGCGCTCGGCATCGCGGATGCAAAGGAGATTGCCGATGCGCCGGCGGGAGTCGCGCTTCACATCGGCGAACAGTATCAGGCAGCCGTAACAGAATATGACGTCATATTCAAGAGTCCGGGTATTGTGATGCAGCCGGAATACAGGCCGGAACGGATCCGCGGAAGGATGACCTCGCTGACCGAGCTGTTTCTGACAGCCTACCGTGATCAGTGCGTCGGCATCACGGGAACGAAAGGAAAATCAACGACAAGCTCTCTGCTGTACCATGTTTTGCAGACTGCCGGGATCCCGTCCGTGCTCGGCGGCAACATCGGCATTCCGACCGCGAATCTCTATGAGCAGATTACGCCGGATACTGTGATTGTCATGGAAACCGGCGTACATCAGCTGGAATACAACCATGTGTCCCCGAAAACCGCAGTCTTTCTGAATCTGTACGAAGAGCATCTCGATCACTACGGCACATTTGAATATTACGCCTACTGCAAGGAGAACATTTACCGCAACCAGCAGCCGGGCGATCTGCTGATCTGCGGCGAGCCGTCGCTGCCCGCAGCAGGGGACTGCAAGGCAGATGTCCTGCGCCTTGCAATGGACGATCCGGCGGCAGATATTACGCTGCTGCACGGTGATACGGTTTCTTTCCGCGGTGAGTCGATGAAGCTGCCGGAGGATATGGCGCTGACCGGCGTTCATAACCGCTATAACTGCGCAGTCGTTTTTGCGCTTGCCAGACGCTTCGGCGCCGCCCCGGAGGACATTTTCCACGGTATTCAGAGCTTTCAGCCGCTCCCGCACCGGCTATCTCCGGTCGGAACTTTCCACGGCATCCGCTGGTATGACGATTCGATTTCCACGGCCTGTGAAACCTGTATCCAGGCGCTGAGCAGTCTGCCGGAAACGGATACCGTGCTGATCGGCGGCATGGACAGAGGCATTTCTTACGAGCCGCTGCTTCGGTACCTTGCCGGTTCTCCGGTTCCGCATATTATCCTGATGTCCGATTCCGGCAGCCGAATCCTGAAAGAAGCAGAATCGTATCCGCAGTCACTCCGCAGCCGGATGCAGTATGCAAAGGATCTTCCGGAGGCGGTCGCAATCGCCAAAGCGGTCACAGCACAGGGGAAAATCTGCCTGATGTCACCTGCTGCGGCAAGCTATAATGTGTACCAGAATTTTGAAAAGCGCGGTGAACATTTCCTTCAGCTTGCCATGGAGTAAGGCTTTCAGGGAGTTATGAAGAAAAGCTGAAATTTTCGGTTCTTCGGAAAAATATAGGATTCCCTATTGACAAATGACACAATATATAGTAAAATAACTATGTATGGTAAGTGTACACCAAGGGCTCACTGTCTGTCGGTGGAGCTTCCGGATATTTTGAAAAAGGCGGTTATGCAATGAGTTTTATCGACAGGATCTTCGGCTCTTACAGCGAAAAAGAGCTTGCGAAGATCGAACCGATCAAGAAAAAGGTACTTGAGCTGGATGAAGAATATCAGGGACTCTCTGATGCAGAACTGAAAGCCAAGACAGTTCAGTTCCGCGAGCGTCTTGCGAACGGCGAAACGCTCGATGATATTATGGTTGAAGCACTGGCGACTGTTCGTGAGGCTGCGGACCGCATCCTCGGCAAAAAGCCGTTCCCGGTGCAGATTATCGGCGCGATTGTGCTCCATCAGGGTCGAATCGCTGAAATGAAGACCGGTGAAGGTAAAACACTGGTCGCATGTGTCGCATCCTACTTAAACGGTCTGAGCGGCAACGGCGTCCATGTCGTTACGGTCAATGACTACCTCGCAAAAACGCAGTCCGATGAAATGGGCAAGGTGCTTCGCTTCCTCGGCCTGACGGTCGGCTGCATTATCCATGAGCTGAACAACGATCAGCGCCGTGCAGCATATGCTTGTGACGTTACCTACGGCACCAACAATGAGATGGGCTTCGACTATCTGCGTGATAACATGGTTATCTATAAGAATGACCGTGTGCAGCGGGCGCCGAACTTCGCCATCGTCGACGAGGTGGACTCGATCCTGATTGACGAGGCGAGAACACCGCTGATCATCTCCGGCAGAGGCGATAAGTCCACGGATATGTATGTGCAGGCGGATAAGTTTGCACGCACCCTGACGCCTGTTACGGTCGTCGAAACGGACGACAAGGAGGATCAGGACGAAACGTTCGAAGATGCGGACTACATCATCGACGAAAAGGCCAAGACCGCGACGATTACCCGCCGCGGCGTCAAAAAGGCTGAGAGCTATTTCCATGTGGAAAACCTCATGGATATGGAGAACATGACGCTCCTGCACCATATCAATCAGGCAATCAAGGCGCACGGCATCATGCATCTGGACACCGACTATGTCGTCAAGGACGATGAAATCATCATTGTTGATGAGAACACCGGCCGTATGATGATGGGCAGACGCTACAACGACGGCCTGCATCAGGCCATTGAGGCGAAGGAAGGCGTCAAGGTCAAGCACGAATCCAAGACGCTTGCAACGGTCACGTTCCAGAATTATTTCCGTCTGTACAAGAAGCTGTCCGGTATGACCGGTACCGCTATGACGGAAGAGGACGAATTCCGTGAGATCTATAAGCTGGACGTTATTTCGATTCCGACGAACAGACCGGTCATCCGTATCGACCAGCCGGATCTCATCTATCGTACCGAAAAAGCAAAGTATAAGGCTATCATTGAGCAGATCATTGCATGCCACGAAAAAGGCCAGCCTGTTCTGGTCGGTACGGTTTCCATCGAGAAGTCCGAGCGGCTTTCCGATATGCTCAAGCGCCGCGGCATCAAGCATGAGGTGCTGAACGCAAAGTATCATGCCAAGGAAGCTGAAATTGTTGCACAGGCCGGTAAGTTCGGCTCTGTCACGATTGCAACGAACATGGCAGGCCGTGGAACGGATATTATGCTCGGCGGTAACGCAGAGTTCCTTGCAAAGGCAGAAATGCGCAAGCGTGAGATTCCGGAGGATATTATCACTGAGGCTGTCGGCTACGCTGACACCGATGATGAGGAAATCCTTGCAGCGCGTGAGGTTTACCGTTCGCTGTACGACAAATTCAATGAGGAAGTCAAGGAAAAGGCTGTTGATGTCAAGAAGGCAGGCGGTCTGTACATTCTCGGTACCGAGCGTCACGAGTCCAGACGTATCGACAACCAGCTCCGCGGCCGTTCCGGCCGTCAGGGCGACGAGGGCGAAAGCCGTTTCTTCCTCTCCGTGGAAGACGATCTGATGCGTATTTTCGCCGGCGACCGCCTCGAAAATATGATGGCGCGCCTCAATGTTGAGGAGGATATGCCGATCGAGAGCAAGATGATGTCCAAGGTCATCGAATCCTGCCAGAAAAAGGTCGAGGGCATGCACTTCGCAACCCGTAAGAACGTCCTCAACTACGACGATGTCATGAACACGCAGAGAGAGATTATCTACGGCCAGCGCAGCCAGGTGCTCGACGGCCAGGATCTCCATGCCTACATCGTCGATATGATGAAGGATCTGATCCGCAATGTCGTGACGCAGTATCTTGCGGACGATATTGACAAGAGCAACTGGAATCTGGTCGGTCTGCGTGAATACTTCATGGACTGGATCACCGTTCCTGAGGACTTCGACTGGGATCAGGAAAAGATCAATGCAACCGAGCGCGATGATATCATCAAATTCCTGACCGACCGTACCCTTGCCGTGTATCAGATGCGTGAGAATACCATCGGCCCGGATCAGCTCCGCGAGCTGGAGCGCGTTGTGCTGCTCAAGGTGGTTGATACCAAGTGGATGGCACACATCGACGACATGGATGAGCTGAAGCGCGGCATGGGTCTTCGCGGCTATGCGCAGAAGAACCCTGTCGTTGAGTACCGCTATGAGGGCTTTGAAATGTTCGACGCGATGGTTGAGTCGATCCGCGAGGATACCGTCCGTCTGCTGCTGACGATCCAGCTGGCTGACAACCGTCCGCCGGAGCGTGAGCAGGTCGCCAAGCCGGATGCTCCGAATGCAGGTTCCGGAGACGGCAGCTTCACACAGCAGGCCGCTTCTAAGAAGAAGGTCGGCCCGAATGAGCCGTGCCCGTGCGGCAGCGGCAAAAAGTATAAGTTTTGCTGCGGTATGAAAAAATAAACGCCGCTGCAACATACATGGACAGCGGCTTCGGGGGAACCGCTGAGGCAGAATGCCGAAAGGCAAAATCCTGGAGGGGTGGATTCATATTATGAAGCTGAACAGCAAGCTGCTGCGGGCAGGCATTTCCGTCAGCCTTGCAGTCATGATGTCCGGAATGAGCATTATTTCCGCATTTGCTGCCGCCGGTGAGGATCCTGGAAAAGTGGATGATAAAGACAAAAATTTCCCGGATCCGTCCAGCTTTTCCTATGACGATGTTGAGGTCAACTTCGCCAAGGCGCTGCAATATTCGATCTATTTCTACGATGCGAATAAATGTGGCAAGCGTACAGGAAATCTGGAGTGGCGCGGCGACTGCCACATGGAGGATGAACATATTCCGCTGAAAAAATACGGTGAGGATTTCAAGGGCGTCAATGTTTCGGATGCGTTTATCAGCAAGAACAAGGCGATTCTCGATCCGGACGGTGACGGCTGCCTCAACTGCGAAGGCGGTATGCATGACGCGGGCGACCATGTCAAGTTCTGTCTGCCGGGCTCCTATGCAGCCTCTACACTCGGCTGGGGCTACTATGAGTTCCGTGATGACTACAAGAAAACCGGAAATCAGGAGCATATTGAGCAGATTCTCCATGCGTTCTGCGATTTCTATCTGAACAGCATTTATTACTATGAGGACGGCTCTGTTCTGGCGTATGTGTATCAGGTCGGTGAGGGCAATATCGACCATAACTACTGGATTGCTCCGGATCTCCAGAACGAACGCCTGCTCGACTTTGCAAGACCTGCTTATCTTGCAACCGTTGATACGCCGGCTTCTGATATGTGTGCCGGTACCGCAGCTGCACTGGCTCTGAGTTATCTGAACTTCAAGGATACCGAGCCGGAGTATGCGGAAAAATGCCTCAAGGGCGCCTATGCGCTGTATGAATTCGCTGTTGAAACCCATGCGGAAACGGAAGGCGACAAGGTGACCTCCCTTGGCTATGACGGCGGCTTCTATACCTCCAGCTACGACTATGACGAGCTGGCATGGGCAGCTGTGTGGCTGTATATCTGTACGATTGACAAGGATCCTGCAAAGCAGCAGGAAGCCTACGACAAGTACATTGAGGCGATCATTTCCGTTGACATGGAAACAACCGGCGCAATGGGTGCGCATCCGTATACCGGATATATGAAGCGCATCATCAAGGACACCGGCAACTGCTGGCAGAACATCTGGGTTCACTGCTGGGATACCGTCTGGGGCGGCGTCTTCGCAAAGCTGGCTCCGATCACCAACACTGCAAGAGATTGGTATATTTTCCGCTGGAATCTCGAATACTTCTCCGGCATGAGCGAATCGGACGAAAAGGCTATGAAACAGCCTGCCTGCCCGGTCGGTGTTCATTCGCACAAGAAATTCGGTACGGACGATGAGATCTGGAACAAGCCGATGACGGCTGACCAGATCAACGATCTACCTGATACCGACGGTGCATTCCTTGCAAAAACGCCGCACGGCTTTGCCATGCTGAACGATTACGGCTCTGCGCGTTACGATACTGCTGCACAGCTCTGTGCATGTGTATACGCGAAGGAAACCGGCGACAAGACCTTCTCCGACTGGGCAGAGGGCCAGATGGAATACATCATGGGCAAAAACCCGATGAACCGTCCGTATATCGTCGGCTATTCTCCGACAGCTGCATCGCATCCGCATCACCGTGCTGCACACGGTTCGCTGGATCTGAACATGGATCATCCGGCGGATCAGACGCATGTTCTCTGGGGCGCTCTGGTCGGCGGCCCGGACGGCGGCGACTGGCACCGTGACATTACCAAGGACTATATCTACAACGAAGTTGCAGTGGACTATAATGCTGCATTTGTCGGTGCATGCGCAGGTCTGTATCACTTCTACGGTACAGAGGACATGAAGCCGACCCCGAATTTCCCGCCGCTGGAATCCACCTACAAGACCGCTGAGGAGATGCAGGAATTTACCCTGAAGGCTGCCATCGGTCAGGAGGATAACATGGCAACGCAGGTTCTGGTCGAAATTTCGAACATGACTCAGCGTCCGCCGCGTTATCCGGATGAAATCAAGGTGCGCTACTATTTCAGTGCGAAGGAACTCTACGACAACAACTGCAAGCTGGAGGATATCACGATCCGCCCGGATTATGATGCCATGAAATCTGCTACCAACGGTGAATACCAGGTGCAGTATGACATCGTGGAGTACGGCGATAACGGTGAATGCTATCTGGAGCTGACCTGGAAGGGCTATCAGTTCTACGGTTCGCTCCAATGCCAGTTCGCGCTCATGGACGCAGTACAGAACGATCAGTATACCTTTATCTGGGATCCGACAAACGATTATAGCCGCAGCGATCTGAAAACAGCAGAAGAACTCGGCGTTTCGCTGAACGTGGCGCCTTATCTGTATGATAAGATTACGATGTATGTAGACGGGAAGCAGGTCTGGGGTGTTGCACCGGACGGCTCTAAGCCGGAACCGGATGAACCCGCTCCGACTGGCAGTACCACGACTGCGGCTCCGACAACTACAAAATCCGTCACGCCTTCGACCGTCAAGTACGGCGATGTCAATGAGGATGACTCCGTTGACGTGGCAGACGTTGTTCTGCTCGCACGGTACTGCGTCGAGGATGTGACTGCAAAAATCTCTGAACAGGGTATGAAGAACGCTGACTGCAAGCTGGACGGCAATGTAGATCCGGAAGACGGCGCCAAGATTTTGCAGTATATTGCAAAAATCATCACGTATTCCGATCTCGGCAAGAAGTAATACAAAAAGTTGCAGAATATTCAGCGGTGTATCATGCGGTGCACCGCTGAATCTCTAAAAGGAGCGGAACACCCATGGTGCCACTTGCGGAACGGCTGCGGCCGAAAACCCTGGAGGAAATGGTCGGGCAGAAGCATTTGTTCGGCCCCGGCAGGCCGATGCGCAGAATCATTGAATCCGGACACATCCCGAACATGATCTTTTACGGGCCGTCCGGCGTCGGCAAAACGACTGTTGCAAGAATGATTGCTGACAAGTCGGATCTGTCGCTGCACAAGCTGAACGGCACGACCGCTTCTGTGGGAGATATCCGCGACGCCTTGCAGGACAGCGGTTCGCTGTTTGGCTCCAACGGCGTTTTGCTCTATCTGGATGAGATTCAGTACCTTAACAAAAAACAGCAGCAAAGTCTGCTGGAGTACATCGAAAACGGCAGCGTCACGCTGATTGCTTCGACAACCGAAAATCCGTATTTCGCCGTATTCAATGCGATTATCAGCCGGTCAACGGTGTTTGAATTCAAGCCTGTGAGCAAGGAGGAAATTCTGCCCGCGATTCAGCGTGCATATGATTTTCTTGCGTATGAGCAGGGGATTACGATTGATTGTCCGGATGATGTCAGGGCTTATATTGCAGCCGGCTGCGGCGGTGACGTCCGCAAGGCCGTTAATACGGTTGAGCTTTCCGTTCTGGCCGCCAGACGGGAGGGGAGGATTGCATATGTTGAGGCTGAGGCGGTTCAGACACTGACACAGCGCAGCAATATGCGCTATGACAAGGACGGCGATCAGCATTACGATCTGCTGTCTGCGCTCCACAAATCTATCCGCGGTTCCGATGAAAATGCCGCGATCCATTACGCCGCAAGGCTGATGGAAACAGGCGATCTGCTGCCGCTGTGCCGCAGACTGCTCTGCATCGCGTCAGAGGATGTCGGACTTGCGTATCCGCTGGCGATTCCGATTGTGAAGGCAGCTGTTGATACAGCTTTGCAGCTTGGAATGCCGGAGGCAAGACTGCCGCTTTCCAACGCAGTGATTCTGCTTGCGACTGCGCCGAAATCCAACAGCGCTTATCTGGCTGCGGATGCCGCGTTTGCAGACATTCGCGCCGGCCTTTCCGGAGATTTCCCGCGTGCGCTTCAGAATGTGCATTTCGACGGTGCAGATGCCGCTGTTCGGGGACAGCATTATCTGTATCCGCATGACTATCCGAATCACTGGGTTGCGCAGCAGTATCTGCCGGATACGCTGAAAGACCGCGTTTACTATCATCCCGCCGACAACCGGCAGGAACAGGCAGCAAAGGAATACTGGGAAAAAATCAAAGCCCAGTCCGCTGAAAAAAACAAAGGTTCCAATGATAAACGCTGATAAGTTTATCGGGAATACACAGGCACTGCACCGGATTTCCGGTTCATGCGCCGTAATCTTATTACAGGGGGTATGCAGAAACAGCCGGTACGGGTAAAACCGGCGCAATCCGCCTGCGGCATGCAATTCAGGGTGCTGCCGCAAAACAATACCTTGTAATCACTGGGGGATTACAGAAAATGGCACTGCGCCAACAAAGAAAAGGAGTAGATAACCATTATGAAGCACAGAAGCAAATTGCTGAAGGCCGGAATCAGTCTTTGCCTTTCAGCTGTCATGACGTGTACAGCGATGATGACAGCGTTTGCAACGGCAGGCGAGGATCCCGGAACCGTGGATGACAAGGATAAGACGTTCCCGGATCCGAGCACGTTTTCCTATGATGACGTCGAAGTCAATTTTGCAAAGGGATTGCAGTATACGCTGCATTTCTACGATGCAAACAAGTGCGGCAAACGCACCGGTCGTCTGGAATGGCGTGCGGACTGCCACATGGAGGATCAGAAGATCCCTCTCAAGCAGTACGGCGAGGATTTCAAGGGCATCAATCTGCCGAACTCCTGGATCGAGGAACACAAGGATGAGCTTGATCCGGACGGCGACGGCTGTCTTGACCTTGAGGGCGGCATGCACGATGCCGGTGACCATGTCAAATTCGGTCTGCCGGGTTCCTATGCTGCATCGACGCTCGGCTGGGGCTATTATGAGTTCCGCGATGCTTATGAAAAGACCGGCAATGCAGAGCATATGGAGGATATCCTGCATGCGTTCTGTGATTTCTATCTGAAAGCGCTGTATTACGACAAGGACGGCAAGCTGCTTGCGTACTGCTATCAGGTCGGTGAGGGCAATATCGACCATAACTACTGGCTCTGTCCGGATCTCCAGGGTGAGCATCTGCTCGATTTTGCAAGACCTGCTTACCTCTGCACCGAGCAGAATGTGTTCAAGGGCGGCGATTCCGTCGGTGCTGCTGAATCGAAGCTGGAGGGTGAAACCAACGCTGCAAAGGCGAAGGCCAAGCAGACGGATTCCCGTGCATCCGATATGTGCGGCGGCGCTGCTGCTGCATTGGCCATCAGCTACCTGAACTTCAAGGATACCGATCCGGATTACGCAAAGAAGTGCCTCAAGGGTGCAAAGGATCTGTATGAAATGGCTGTTGCCTCTCATGAAGAAACTGAGGACTTTAAGGTCTTGACCCGCGGCTATGACGGCGGCTTCTACGAGTCCAGCTATGACTACGATGAAATCTCGTGGGCAGCTGTGTGGCTGTACTACTGTGCCTGCGACGGCGATATTTCCGTCCGCAATGAAGAGGCGTATGAAAAGTACATCACGCCGATTATTTCTATTGATATGGATACCACGTTCGACAACGGCGGTCATCCCTATACCGGCTGGTTCAGACGTATCATGAAGGATACGAACAACTGCTGGAACAACATCTGGGTTCACTGCTGGGATACCGTCTGGGGCGGCGTGTTTGCAAAGCTGGCTCCGGTTACCAACATTCAGCGTGACTGGTACATCTTCCGCTGGAACTGCGAGTTCTGGTCGGGTGTTACGCACCTTGATCCCGGTCTTGTCGATACAATCTACGATCAGCCGTTTGAGTGGGACAAGGATCCTGCAAAGCCGGACTGGACAGACTTCCTTTCGACTTCCCCGGCAGGCTTCGCGGTTCTGAACGAGTATGGCTCCGCGCGTTACAACACCGCCGGACAGCTCTGCTGCCTTGTGTATGCAAAGGAAGCGCTGAATCATGAGAAAAAACAGGATCCGCTGCGCTTTGCAAAATGGGCAGAGGGACAGATGGAATACATCATGGGCAAAAACCCGATGAACCGCCCGTATATCGTCGGCTGGTCCCCGACAGCGGCATCGCATCCGCATCACCGTGCAGCACACGGTTCCAAGGATCTGAACATGGATCACCCGGCAGATCAGGTGCATATCCTTTGGGGTGCACTGGTCGGCGGCCCGGATTCCAACGACTGGCACCGTGACATCACGAAGGACTATGTTTACAACGAAGTTGCCGTTGACTACAATGCGGCCGTTGTCGGCGCATGCGCAGGTCTGTACCACTTCTTCGGTACAGAGGATATGAAGAATCAGGATAACTTCCCGCCTCCGGAAGCAAGCTACAAGTCGCCGGAGGAGCTCCGTGAATTTGTCCTGAAAGCAGCTGTCGGACAGGACAATAACCGCAGCACGCAGGTGCTGATCGCATTCACAAATGAAACCCTGCTTCCTCCGCGTTATCTCACAGAGGCAAAAGCACGTTATTACTTCAATATCTCTGAGCTGCTTGCAGAAGGTCAGACTGTGAACGACATCAATGTCGAGATGCAGTATGACAAGATGGCAGCAAACTCGCAGAATCAGTATCAGGTCAAGACCGAGATCGTCCAGTACAACGACAAGGGTGACTGCTATGTCGAAATGACATGGGGCGACTTCAAATACTACGGCGAAATGGATTATCAGTTTGCAATCGTTGCGCCGAAGCTGAAGGTTGTTCCTGCTGATGAGGATAACCCGAACGAAAGACACGTTGCAATCTGGGATTCCACCAACGATTACAGCCGTCAGGATCTCGCATCTGAAACGGAGCTCGGCAAATCGCTGAACGAGTGCCCTGAGGAGTACGACCGCATTACGCTGTATGTGGACGGCAAGCATGTCTGGGGCGTTTCGCCTGCGGATGCACCTGCGCTCTTTGATGAGGTTCCCGGCCAGGCACCGCAGCCGATCTCTGCTGAAACCAATCCTTCGACTCCTGCAACGACACCGAAAGAATCGACCGATAAAACGGCGTCTTACGGTGATGTCAACTGCGATAAGAGCGTTGATGTTGCTGACGTTGTGCTGCTTTGCCGTGTCCTCGTCGAGGACAGAGAGGCGAAGGTCAGCGATCAGGGTATGAAGAACGCTGACTGCAACAACAACCAGAAAACCGATCCGGATGACGCTGTTATGATTCTGAAATACATCGCAAAGATTCTGAAGCTCAGCGATCTCGGCAAATAAGCAAAACGAAGAACCCTGCTGTACATTCTCAGTACAGCAGGGTTCATTTTTTATCGCAGACAAATCCACATCAGCAACGGAAAGGAAACCAAAGAGAACAGCGTCGTCAGGAAGATGCCCTGTGAGGCCAGATGCTCGTCACCGCCGTATTCGGTTGCGAACAGCGCAGTCGTATTGGCGATCGGCATACAGGAGAGCAGCAGCAGCGTCGGCGTCAGCACCGGATGATTCACAATCAGCCGGATGACAACCCAGAACACCAGCGGCAGCGCAATCTGCCGAAGCAGAACGTAAAGATTCAGCCGCATGTTTGTCAGCATATCCTTGCCTTTCATACCGTTCAGGTTCGCGCCGACAACCAGCATCGCCAGGGGAGAGGTGAGTCCGCCGAGCGTATCGCAGGTATCAGCCAGGAGCGCTGGCATCCGGATCCGGAATACAAAAATCAGTACGCCGACCGCGGTACAGAGCACCGCCGGTGTCAGCAGCAGCTTTTTCCACGGAATCGAACGCAGCTGTTCTGCCGTTCCTGCGTTTTCATCGGAACCGGCGCCGCCCATCAGTACGACACCGAAAGTATAGACAAAGATATTGAACACACTGTTCAGAATCGCAGCGTAAAACAGCCCTTCCGTGCCGAACACTGCGGATACGACCGGAAAGCCCATGAACCCGACGTTCCCGAAGATTGTCATAAAGATATACAGCCGACGCTCCTTTTTCGGCGTCCGGATTCCGTATGCAATGATGAGGGACAGTACAATCAGAATCAGATAAAATGCAAAGCAATACGCAAACAGCGTTCCGACGCCGAGCCCGCCCGGATCGGATTGCTCGCTGACCATCAGCATCCGGTCGTGGAAGGCATCAATCATCATCATCGGCGTCGTGACATACAGCAGCAGCTTTGTCAGCTTTTGCTTGGTATGGACATCCAGAATGCCGATCTTGGCGAGCACTACGCCAAGCATCAGCAGCAGAAACAACTTGCCCATCTGCGCAAGTATCACATCAATATGCATAGAACCTCTTTCCGGCAGAAGAAATGCGGCATTCAGCCGCATTCTGTTTTCGTTGTGTTTGAATCCGGTATTATTATAGCGCGAATGGCTGGATTTGTCAAGGAACACAGAGAATCCTTATCAGCGCCGCACAGAGAATGCATTGATTGTATAAGGAACCTTGACTTTTCACCACATTTGTTGTATAATATATCCATAGATATTATTTGCATGGGGGAATCCATATGAAATACAGAAAACTTGCGGCAGCAGCTGCAATCACGCTGATTCTACAATCAGCACCGACGGTTCACGCGGTACCGGAATCCACCCTGCTGGATGTATCGGGCTTCTCTGTCATGGACGAGAACCTTGTTTACATCGGCGCTGACTATCTGAATCCGGCCGCAGTCCTGTTTGACGATCAGGATAAGGTACCGGCATCACCGGAGAATCCTTCGGTCGCTAAGGATCTCTTTCAGGCGACCGATAAGAGCAAGAACTGGAAGCCGAACTGGCAGTCGGAATTCGGCGATGATTCCTTTTATATGGATCTTGGCGCGAATTACGTTATCACAGGCATCTGCTTTCTGGATACGAACGGTGTGCAGGACTGGACTGTTGAGGACGGCGAACCGTTCCAATGGGAACAGCTCGGCAGCTTTACAACAGACGCGTATCAGACATGGCGCGGTATGACGGTTAAGTCACCGCGCGCAACCCGTTATCTTCGCTTCTCCGCACCAAGCGGCGACAGCGGTGTATCTGAGCTTGCAATCTACGGCTACAAGGATTCCGAGCTGACTGATGCACAAATTGAGAAAACGGCATCACATACAGCCGTTTCGCAGAAAATCAAGCTGACGGCCGGGCAGAAAATCGGATTCAATGCGTTTATTGACGATCCGATGACTGCGATTATGGCCGCCGGCAATGTCCGCGAATACCATAACCTGAGCTGGCTGCTGGATACGGACGGCAAGGTGAAATTTACGCAGGGTACCTGGGGCGACATGGACAGCTACTATGCAGCGATGCACAATCTCGGCATCAGTATCATTCCTTGCTTTCAGGGCGGCAGCAGCGTGATCACCAAGACTGAAAAGCCGCCGGAGATTCCGGTTCCGGCCGGTGCGGATCCGACGGATCCGGCCAGCTATGCAATGCACGCGCAGGCGATGTATCAGGTCGCAGCACGGTACGGCAGCAATCCGGATGTTGATCCTGCCACGCTGAATGTTGCAGCACCGTCTGAGGCCAAAACCGGCCTCGGACTGCTCCGGGCGCTGGAAAACTGCAATGAGCCGAACAAAACATGGAGCGGCAAGGCGAATTATTTTACGCCGTATGAGCTGGCTGCCATGTGTTCTGCGGATTTTGACGGCCATGAAGGTACGATTCCGAATGCAGGCGTCAAGCAGGCTGACCCGGATTTCCGGCTTGCGGTCGGCGGTCTGCTGAACACCGCTGCAGTGCTGGACTATCTCTCCGAAATGAAGCTGTGGTTTGATTATCACCGCACGGACGGCAAATTCGCAGTGGATATCATCAATATTCACATGGGGCCGGATACGGCCAATCCGGAGGATTCGGGCTTTATTGAACGGATCAAAGAAATCCGTAGCTGGATTGACCGGAATGCACCGACGACTGAGCTGTGGATCTCCGAATTTGAGATTCCGATGAAAGACTGTGAAGTCGAGGGGCAGGATGCGCATGACGATGAGAACTATCAGCTCCGGTATGCGCAGCGGCTTGCGCGAACCTATCTGCTCGGCCTTGCGGGCGGCGCTGACCGGCTGACAAAGTTCCAGCTCCGCGACGAGGGCGAGGGTGTCTACTACAATTCCGGCATCGTAACCGGAAAAGGGGAGTGGAGCAAAAAACTCGCCTGGTATTACACTTCCTGTATGACAAACGTGCTGAAAGATGCTTATTTTGCAGCAGACATGACTGACAGTGAATTCATGAAATACTTTTTCATCGACCAGAAATGCGGAAACTCGATTTATGCGCTCTGGCTCCCGAGCAGCACCGGTCAGGAGGTCAAAAACTGCAAGATCGTCGTACCGGGCAATAATCATGTGTATCTGACTGTTCCTGGCATATACGCAGAGGGCATTACAACAGAGCTGCCGATTAAGGACGGTATCGTGGAATTCACGGCAACCGAAACGCCGGTTTTTATGACAATCAGCGCAAAGGAAAAGACATTTATAAACGGTAAATACAAGCAAATTCATCCGCAGATGATCAGCCTGCAACAGGATATGAGCGGGGAAACCTGTGATCTCAGCAAGGTGCCGACCGGTACTGATCTGACGCAGTTCTACCGGATGTTCGATGAACCGGACTCAATGCCGGATTATCTCTACGGCGATACAGCCGGATTACAAACACCGGAAACAAATGTTAAGGTTACAAACAAAACGTGCTATGTGAAACTGGATCAGCCATATATTCTGGACGGTTTCGGTGTCTATGATACATACGGCACCGGCAGTGTAGCGGTGTACGATGCAAACACAGACAAGCTGTTCTGGAAATCGGATCTCGGGAGCTATATTTCGCGGAGTATTGATATCTGCGCAGATACCGAACCGACGGATCTGCTGAAAATCGTCAAAGGCGGTGGCGATCTGAACGAGCTGGTGCTGTACGGGTATCCGGCAGCAGAACCGGCTGTAAATGACTGCAATGCAGACGGCCGTTTTGATCTTGGTGATGCAGCATCTTTGCGGGACTGGCAAACTGGCCGGCAGCAGATGTTCAGGCAGATCAGTGCCTTGATGCAAGAGATCTGACAATTCTGAAACGCGCACTCATATAATATGAATCAACCCCCGTGCGGCATACGGCGAGAGGCTGCACGGGGTTGATATCCGGAAATTCGCAGGGGGATAAGAATAGAATCCTGCCGGTTCCACCATATAATTGCATCTAATCGACATTTGGCGCAATTACAGCATATCAAACTGTACTCAAGGAAAAAAGAGAAGCGTCCCTCAAAGATGCGCTCAGAACCCCACAGGATGCCGTTAAACGCCTCTGAAAGTGTGGAATCCCATATGCGTGAATCAGAAAAGAGTTGACATTCCTCCGCCTTTCTGGTATAATCATGATGTTATTGCGTAAAGAAAGGAAATCATCATGCTGACATTTCGTAAAGGTTTGATGAACGGCATCGGCATTGCGCTTGGGTATCTGTCCGTATCGTTCAGCTTCGGCATTCTGGCTGTGCACTCCGGGCTGACCGTCTGGCAGGCTGTTTTGATCTCGCTGACGAACCTGACTTCTGCCGGACAGGTTGCCGGTGTCGGACTGATTGCTGCCGGTGCGGCGCCGCTTGAGCTGTTTCTCGCAGAGCTTATCATCAATATCCGCTATGCGCTGATGAGTCTGGCACTGTCACAGAAAGCCGGAAGTGCATTCCGTTTGCCGCACAGACTGCTTGCTTCATTCGGCATCACCGATGAAATCTTTGCGGTTGCGTCCTTGCAGCGGGAACCGCTCAAGCCTGCATTTATGTACGGGATTATTCTGATTTCGTTCCTTGGCTGGAGCTTGGGTACATGGCTCGGAGCTGCTGCCGGAACCTTGCTGCCGGAAAAGCTGACCAATGCACTCGGCATTGCGCTGTACGGCATGTTTCTCGCAATTATTTTGCCGCCTGCACGTAAATCCAAAGGAATTCTTGCGGTTGTGATATTTGCTGCTGCTTGCTCTGTCTTGCTGAAAGTCACACTCAAATGGATGAGCGGCGGCTTTGTGCTGATTATCGCGTCGCTGGCAGCAGCAGTATTCGGCGCATTGTGCTTTCCGGTGGATCCGGATCAGACGGAGGTGCAGGAATGACAACCCGTATTCTATTTTCGATTGCAGTCATGGCTCTGACAACATATCTGATCCGCATGGTGCCGTTCGTGTTCTTTCGCAGAAAAATCCGGAACCGTTTCATTCAGAATTTGTTGTATTATATCCCGTACGCCGTGCTGAGCGCCATGACGATTCCTGCGATTTTCTATGCGACAAATGATCTGCCGTCAGCGATTGCCGGTACGGTTATCGCTGTGATACTGGCATTTTTCGGCTGTCCGCTGATTGTCGTCGCGCTTGCGGCATCGGCCGCTGCTTACCTGGCCATGCTTTTGCTGCCGCTGCTGTAATAACACAGCTTTCCGCCGCTGTTTTTTGGTCGCTTCTGCATCAGATACAGGATCCCCCAATAAGCAGCGGCGCTGATGATCGCCGCCGGAATTGCACATAATCCTTTATCCGGCATCAGGCGGCTCATGATATTCGGCACCGGCATACTGAGGAATAACGCTGTCAGCGGCATCAGAAGAATCCGCCGCCAGACAGGTTTGAGCCCGGTTACGCGAAGTACAAAATACAGCCTCACAGCATTTCCCGAGAGATTGCAGGTCAGATACGAGAGGACAATGCCGTAAAAACCGAACAGCGGGACACAGATCAGCAGGACGGAAATCCGGACGATGTATTCTGCCAGATAATTGACTGAGGAGAAGCTCTGACGGCCGAGTCCGCGCAGGATTCCCTCCAGCACGATTTCCAGATAGATAAACGGAACGATCGGCGCCATGATGCGCAGGATTTCTCCGGTAAACCGGTTTCCGCCAAGCAGCGCGCCAATTTGCACGCCCAGCTGACCGATCAGCAAGACAACGCAAATCGCATACGATGCAGTCTGTTCGAGGATTCGCTCTGTCTGAATGCGGATTTCATCCTCTTGATGCGCCGCGCGTGCTCTTGAGAATTGCGGTACCAGAAGCGCTGACTGGCAGCACTGCACCACAGACGGAAAGAACAGCGTCGGGATGATGATTGCTTCAAATTCCCCAAACTGCGAGAGCGCCTGTTCCGTACTGTTGCCGTATTGCAGCAGTGTCAGCGGAACAAGTGCATCATTTGCACTGCTCAGCAGTGCAATCAAACACGCATTGCCGATTATCGGCAGAACCAGCCTCAAAAACCGCGGAAAAGAAAAGCTGCATACACATGAAACTTCTGTGCGGGGGAGCCTCGCTGCGGCCAGAAACAGCAGCGTACTCCCCTGCCCCGCCAGAACAGATAACGAAAATGCGTGTAAAATCGTGATTTTTCCGTCATGGAGCAGAAACACTGCACAGAATGCCATCGAACCGGAGCGGATCAGAAACTCGATGTATTCCGCAACGGCCGGGATATAGACGCGCTGATAGGCGTAGCATCGCCCTTTCAGGCACCCGGATAACGCAGACATCGGCAATGCCAGACATAGCATCCGGACTGCTGTGACGGTGCTGCCGCTTTCCGGAAACCGCTTCGTCATCAGCGGAGCTGCCAAAAACAGAATCGCTGTGACGGTGATGCTCAGGATTGCACAAAAGCGCAGAATATACCGGAAAATATTCACAGGATTGCCGCCGCAGCCCATTTCCTCCGAAACAAAACGGCTGACTGCGACGAATCCGCTACCGCTGCTCAATACTGCGGCCAGCCCGAAAAACGAACCCATCAGCGTCATCACGCCGACCGAAGCAGAACCGATCCGTCTGGTCAGAAACACATTGAACAGCAGTCCGAGTCCCTGCAATCCGACAGAAAACAAACTCAGCACCGTTGTTTCGACAAGCATCCTGTCCCGTTTGTTCCGTATACGCATAGCCTCACCCCGGTTCAGCATATGAAACAAACAAAAAAATCAGAACCCGCCGGAGTTTCCCACCGGCGGGTTCTTTCATCATGTTGAGAATACTGCGGTAAATGTCACAAGCTGATTTTCACTTGATACGCTGATTTTGCCGCCCATCTGATTCACAATGCTCTTTGCGATGCTCAGTCCAAGGCCGGAGCCGTTCGGGCTGCCCTCGGTATCGACACGGTAGAAGCGGTCAAACAGATGACTGAGCTGTTCCGGCGGAATATCCTTTGCCGTATTGGAAACTGCAAGACGGATTTTTCCCTGCGCATCCTTGGAAAGCGAAACCGTAATCAGTGCCTTCGGAACCGAATGCACGACAGCATTATCCAACAGAATCGAGAGCAGCTGCTTGACATCGTCCTCCTCTGCGCGCAGCATCACCTTGCGCTGGATAACGGTGTTCAGCGTTTTGCCTTTCTCATAAATCACAGGCTCAAAGCTGAGGCAGATGTTCGATACGGTATCGCTGAGTGACATGACCGTTCCATGCGTTTTCGCATTTGATGCATGATCCATTCTTGCGATGGAAAGCAGATTGGAAATCAGCTTTGACATGCGCATCGTTTCGGACTGGATGTAATTGAGCCACTTGCTCTGACCGGATACTGAAGCACCCGGATCCGACATAATCACCTCTGTGTTCGCAGAGATTACCGCCAGCGGCGTCTTCAGCTCATGCGAAGCATCTGCAACAAACTGCTTCTGCTTTTCCCATGCTGTTGCAATCGGTGTTACAGTCCATTTTGCAAGCAGCCAGCTGATGCAGAACATAATCAGCAGGCCGACAATTCCGATCAGCAGGAAAATGAATACGAGCTTGTTAATTGTGGCGCGTTCCGGGGAGCGGTCCAGTAAAATCAGGTTGGAACCGCCGGAACCCATGCTGGTCATGAACCGGTATTCAGAATTAAAGATTTGCATGGTGCCGAACTGGTTGCCTTTGATCGACATCTGATTGATTGCGGATTTGACGATCTCAAAGCTCTCATCCCAGTTTGGATTTGCATTCAGGCCGGCATAAGAAATCAGATTGCCGTCTTCATCCATCTGTGCAAGCAGTGCATTCGGCACAAAATGGCCTTCCTTGACCGGTACGACGGCAGCGGCTGTGGTTTCGGTCTGCGGTTCGGTTGTCTGTGGCTTCGGGAGCGAAGTCACTACGCCGGCATACGGTGAAACCTCTTGCGGATCGTATGCATCGTCAGGAGTGTACGCATCCGGCATCTCGCTGGACGGATCGTCCTCCTGACCTGCCGGATCGGAATGTTCAATGACCGGTTCGGTCGTTGTAAAGAACGATTTCGGCGCCTGAGAACGGGTTGTTTCCGATGGTGCATCCTGTCTGTCATCCCCCTGACGGTCTGGCGAAGGCTGATAGGGCTTTGCGCCGAGCTTCGGTTCTTCGCGCTGCTGCGGCGTCTGCTGGACGCTGCTGTCATCATTTTCCTGCTGCGGCGTCTGTACCCACCAGCCCCATTGCTGCTGTCCGCCCTGCGGGTTTTGTTCTTCCTGCTGGCTCTCATCCTTTTTCCAGGGATCTGCCGCATCCGGATTATATCCCGGGCTGTTTACCCACGGATTATATGCCCAGGGATTATATGCCCACGGGTTGTAAATCCACGGGTTGTAAATCCACGGGTTATATCCCCACGGCATTGTCTGCTGTGTTGACTGCTGATCGTCCTTCTGCTCTGCCTCCTGGCTCTGCTGCTGTCCCCACTGACCGTACCACGGCGTTGAGCCCTGATACCCCTCAGCGAGCAGTATCACACCCGGCTCTGAATCTGCGCATTGCATCAGCTCCGGCTCTGTTTGCGTCGTCCGTCCGGTCGGGGACGGTGTATCCCGGAACTGACTCGGCAGATTGGCTTCGTCGAGCATTTTCTGCATCACGCGATAGGATGCATTGACTTCCGAATGATACAGGAATCCGAACAGCACACCGAGAAAGATCATCAGCGTGCCGCTGAGCAGCGCCATGTTCGTAATCAGATAGCGCAGCCTGAGTTTTTTAATCATTGTTACCGCCCTCCTTTCTGAAGCCGTATATTCCGGCTTACGCTTCCTTTTCTTCCAGACAATATCCCACGCCGCGCACGGTCTTGATTGCGACCTTTGACTTCATGTGCGCGAGCTTTTTGCGCAGAAAGCTGACATAGACTTCCACATTGTTATTTTCCGCATCGGATTCATATCCCCAGATCTTGACAATCAGCGTTTCCTTTGATAGAATCCGGCTTCCGTTTTTCAGGAACAGCTCCATCATGGAGAATTCCTTCAAGCCTAACTTGAATGAGTTTTTGCCGCAGAACAGCTCATATGTAGACAGATTCAGCGTCAGGTCGCTCCATGTCAGAACATTCTCAAAAATGACATTCGCATTTCTGCGGTAGAGCGAACGGATCCGGGCAAGCAGCTCCTCAGAGGAGAACGGCTTTGTCATGTAATCGTCTGCGCCGACATCCAGTCCGGAAACCTTATCCTGCACGGTATCCTTGGCCGTCAGCAGCAGGACCGGCATTGTCAGCTTGTTCTTGCGGATTTCCCGCAGCACGTCCAGACCGTTCATGCGCGGGAGCATAACGTCCAGCACGATAATGTCATAGATACCGGAAAGCGCATTGTCCAGCCCGGATTCTCCGTCATAACATGCGTCAACGATATACTTGTTTTTATGGAAGATCTGAACGAGCGCATCAGACAGCGCGACCTCGTCCTCAACTAACAGAATTCGCATGGATTGATCATCCTCCCAGTGATTCTCTTCTATTTATATTATACATGAACACTTGAAAAATAGCAAGTGTTTTGCAGAAATTTGTGCACATATTTCTGTTTTGCAGCATAATATATAGCAATATTTCAGAAAGAGGTGTGCCGTTATGCCGATTATCTTTTTAAGTCCGTCCACGCAGGAGTTCAATCCGTATCTGACAGAAGGAAAAAACGAGGAGCTCGTCATGAATCAGCTTGCCAATGCCATGGAGCCGTATCTGCGTTCCTGCGGCATTCGCTTTGTCCGGAACGATCCGCAGCGCAATGTCGCAGGTGCAATCGCCGATTCCAATGCAGGGCGATTCGACGTACATCTGGCGCTGCATTCCAATGCCGCACCTGAGCAGTTCCGCGGGCTTCTGCGCGGCATTGATATTTATTACGCGCCGAACAGCAGTGACGGGGAAATGCTTGCAACGGTGATTGCGAACAATTTACAGCGGATCTATCCGCTGCCGAGCCAGGTGCTTGCCAGACCGACAAACAGCCTTGGAGAAGTGCTTCGGACAAAGGCGGTGGCTGTTCTTGCTGAAATCGGCTACCACGACAACCCGGAGGATGAACAGTGGCTCCGCAGCAATCTTGACCGGATTGCGCAGAACCTTGTGCTGTCGCTGACGGATTATTTCGGGATTCCGTATGTTACAGCAGGAGAACCGTTCTACGGCACGGTTGATACATCCGGCTCACGGCTGAACCTCCGCAATTATCCGTCCCTGACCGGCACAATCCTGACACAGATTCCGGACAATACGCAGCTGATTCTGTTTGGTGAAACGGACGGCTGGTACGTGACGGAGTATAACGGCAGCACCGGGTACGTCAGCAGCGATTTTGTGAATCTATGACCGCGCAGCAAGAATCCGCTCAATGACGTTCCGGAACACCGGTGCCGCTGCCGTATTGCCGGAACCGCCGTCCTCAATAAAGACCGTTACAATATATTCCGGCTGATAGACCGGAAAAAAGCCGGTCATCCAGGCATGGCAGTATTCTGTACCGTCTTCGGAATATCTGCCGGTCTGCGCTGTGGAAGTCTTTCCCGCAGCACGGACACCGGTAGGCTTGCCCTTTGTCGTTTTCGATTTTTCCAGCACGGCATTCATCATCCATCGCAGGGACGACGCCGTTTCCTTAGAGAGTACACGGCGCTGCACCGGTTCTGTTTCCTGTACGAGCTGCGTTCCGTCCGGTGTCAGACCGGAAACCAGATACGGCGCCGTATAGATTCCGTCATCCGCAATACAGGCGGTCATGGCAGCAATCTGGAGCGGCGTTGCCAGCAGCTTTCCCTGTCCGAAGCTGAAATTTGCCTTTTCTGCCTCAATATGCAGTTCCTGTGCTGACGGAAGATACCCTGCCGAACCGCAGTAGCTGTCTGCGATTTCGGTTGCTGTGCCGAACCCGAGCTGTTCGGCGGTATCGTGCAGCATTTCCGGCGTGACCATACGGCTCAGGGAGATAAAATACGGATTGCAGGACTGAATCAGCGCATTCTGCATATCAAGCAGCCCGTGTCCGGCTAATTTGTGGCAGCGAAAGCGCTTGCCCTTCACTGATATTTCACCGGTACAGTCGTACATGAATTTCTTGCCGGAACCGTGCTCCAGAGCCGTCGCCGCTGTCACCAGCTTGAATACCGAGCCGACGCTGTATGCAGACAGCGCGCGGTTCAGAAACGGCGCATCCTTGCGATTCAGTGCATCGGCGAGATGTGCCGGGTCATAGACAGGCGAACTGGCACAGGCAGCAATCTCACCGGTTCCGCAGCGCAGAACAACAACAGCACCGGCATGCGGCGCTGCGCTTTGTAAGCAATCCTCTGCAATCTGCTGAATCTCTGCGTCCAGTGTTGTGACAATGCCGCCTGGCGCCCCGGAGAGAATCTGGTTCTGCTCTCCGCCGGCCAGCAGCATTCCGTTCGCATCCACGGTAAACGTGATGTCCGCGGCAGTGCTGCATGACCGCAGCCACGGTTCGTAGGCGTGCTCTAATCCGGAGGCAGCCCGACCGTTCTGAATGTAGCCGAGAAGATGCTGTGCGGGCAGAGAACCCGGGCGGTTCTCCGTTCCGTTCAGAACTGTCACATCCTTTGAGGACTGAACCGGTGCTATCAGCCTGCACAGAAACGGACTGCGTGACTGAAATCCGGCAGCAGCTGCATCCGGATCCGCAGTTTTCGCCAAGAGCAGTGCAGATGCCTCCGGTGTCGGATTCACGACTGCACAGCAAATCTGTTCAGACTGCGTGAGCGGCTGCATATGGCAGTCATAGATCACACCGGATGTCAGCGGCACATGCAGATGATAATTTCCCTGCCTGACACCGGCCAGCGTACTTTCTTCTTTCTGTGATGCCGCCAGCAGCCGGACAATCATCCCGGCCAGACAAAGCAAAAGCAAAGCCTCCGGCAGAATCACCCGGATCGGTGCCTTTCGCATAAAAATTTACCCCCTTCATCATCACTGAAAGGAGTATACCCGATTCATCATAGAATATGCAAAAAGCGCACCGGATGTCCGATGCGCTTTCATTGAATTTCAGATCGCAAAATTGCCGGAGAGATAGTCGTCATTGACGACGTAATATACCATACCTTCGACAGCGTTGATATAGAGTGTCAACTGCTTCATGTCATCCAGCGAGTTGCCCTTTGCAGTCCAGTCGGATTTTGCACGCTCAACCAGCGTATCGGCAGACTCAGAAACAGTCGGAAGCTCAATGACAACCTTTGTCTGAATCTCAGCAGCTTTCTTTGCGCGCGGTGCCTTGACTGCTTTTTCAGTCGCCTTTTTTGCAGCGCGGTTGGACTTTACCGTTTTTGCCTTGTCAGCAACGGATTCCGCGGCAGCCTTGACGGTCGCCTTTGCATCCTCTGCAACAGCCTTGACCTTTTCCACGGCCTCAGCAGCAGCTTCCTTCTTATCTTTTGCCATGATGGTTCCCTCCTCTGCTAAGAATCAGAAAATTACTTCTCCGGATTCACTGCGTCTTTCAGCGTCTTGCCGGCCTTGAAAGCAAGTGCCTTGCACGGCTTAGTGGTCATGATCTCGCCGGTGCGCGGGTTCTTGCACTGTCTTGCCGGACGCTCATGAACTTCAAACGTACCGAAACCGGTAATAGACACCTTTTCGCCCTTGATCAGCGCGTCGGTGATTGCTTCCAGAACAAGGTTCAGAGCCTTATCAGCTTCCTTTTTCGGGCAGTTTTCTTTTGCTGCGATTGCAGCAATCAGATCGTTCTTCTTCATGTGAGAGATCCTCCTAAAAATAAAGTCTATATGTATTATATAACGAAAATACGTGATTGTCAAATCGAAAACGATAATTCGGATTTTTCAATCAGAAAACTGATGAATCACACGTAAATCTTGGCGATTATTACATATTGACATCGAAGGATCAGAGCATATGTGCACGAAGAACACTGCCGTCCAGCGGCGAAAGATATGCCGGCGGAACATCGAAAACGGTCTTGCAGCCAAAGCTGCTTTCAGATGCAAAACGGGCTACTGCACGCGCAAATGCAACCAGAACATTTGTAGTAAACTCCGGGTTGGAATCGAGCTTGAGGCTGTATTCGATCAGGTGCTTATGCTCGCCGTTTTCACCGGTGATACCGCTGCGCATGACAAAACCGCCGTGCGGAATCCCAGCATGATCACGGTTCAGTTCTTCCTGGGAAATGAAATGGACTGTGGTATCGTACTCGTCAAAATAGTTCGGCATCGTCTTGATGTCCTGCTCAATTTTGGCGAGATCAGCGCCCGGCTTTGCAACGACATAGCATTCACGGTGATGCTTCTGTCTGGTGGTCAGCTCCGGCTGCTCACCGCGGCGAACAGCCTCCATGGTAGCCTCGACCGGAACGGTATACTGCTTGCCGTCCTGAACACCTTCCACGCGGCGAATTGCGTCAGAGTGACCCTGCGAAACACCCTTGCCCCAGAAGGTATAGTCCTTGCCGTCCGGCAGAATGCAGTTGCCGTACAGACGTGCGAGGGAGAACATGCCCGGATCCCAGCCGACGGAAATCATTGCAACATGACCGGATTCCTTTGCCGCCGAGTCAACATTGTCAAAATGCTCCGGAATGCGTGCGTGCGTATCAAAGCTGTCGATGACATTGAACAGCTTTGCAAGCTCCGGCGTCTGCTTCGGCAGATCGGTTGCGGAACCGCCGCAGACGATGACAACATCTGCTTCATCCTTGTGTGCTGCGAGGTCGCTGTACTGATAAACCGGAACGCCCTGTGTTTTGATGCTGACGGTTTCCGGTGCGCGGCGCGTTGCGACAAATGCAAGTGCCATATCGGGGTTGCTGCGGATTGCAAGTTCAACACCCTTGCCGAGATTGCCGTATCCGACAATACCTACACGAATCTGACTCATTTTGGATGCCCTCCTTGGCTCAACAAAAAATTTACAGCTTCTATTATAACCGATTTTCAGTAGCTTGTCAATATTTTCACAAACTTTTTTGGAGCAGCTGCCGCATAAAACGACAAAAAGGCAGCTGAATGCACAGCTGCCTTTTCATCAGTTTCCAAATACAAATGCGTGTGTAAGCCCGAACCATTCCCGTACCCAGTAGGTCGGCAGCAGATACCATGATGTATACGCAGCCGCAGGAGCACAGACAGATAGCCCTTCCTTTTTTGCAAGGAACTGTGCGCGCATCTCGTGATAGCCGTCTGTTGCTAGATACAGCGGTCCGGATATCCCTTTATCATCGAGAATCTTTTTAGAGAAGCGCAGATTCTCAGAGGTAGACACAGACTGATTCTCCATCAAAATGCGCTCGGAGGCAATTCCCATGCGCGTCAGTTCGTTATACATACACTGCGCTTCGGAAATATCCTCGTTCTCGCCCTTTCCGCCGGATACCACCGCAATCAAAGCAGGATCGGCCTCGAGTTTTTCATAAGCGGCACGGATTCTTCTTCCAAGCATCCGGCTAGGTTCGGTGCCACGCACCTTGCAGCCAAGTACAATGATTGCATTCGGTGTCTGCTGCGGCTTTTTATGTGCCGCGTGCAGCATCAGCGTGCTCAGAACCAGGCAGTACAGGATACCGAGTAATACGAGGAAACCAAGAATTCGGAGCGATGCCTTTCCAGCCGGATACGCCGAAATGCGGCTGACTGCGCCGCAGATTTGCCTGCGGAACAGTACATAGATCAGCAGCAGAACGGAACAGCTCAGGCCGAACAGATTTCCGATATTATGTATATGTGCGAACAGCGGAATCGTAAACAGGATGATTCCTGCAACAGCGAGCAGCAGGAGCAATGCGTTTATGACCGGGTGCGTGTCCTCGGTTGATTCTGCGGATTTCATTTTTTGATTCATACGTTCAGCTTGACAAGCGCATCAGCTTTCCGAGCAGATGCGTGCGACACCGTCCCTGATGGCGGCTTCTGCAACAGCTTCTGCAACGGCCTGCGCGACATGCGGATCAAACGGATTCGGAATGACGCATTCCGGACAGAGCTCTGCCTCAGAAACACAGCCTGCAATGGCCTTTGCTGCTGCGTGCTTCATGCCCTCGGTAATATCCGATGCGCGGACAGAGAGCGCGCCCTTGAAGATGCCGGGGAACGCCAGCACATTGTTGATCTGATTCGGGAAGTCGCTGCGGCCGGTGCCGACCACGAACGCGCCTGCTTCCTTTGCGAGGTCTGGCATGATCTCCGGTGTCGGATTCGCCATTGCAAAGATAAACGGCTTGTCGTTCATGGACTTGACCATTTCCGGTGTGACAAGATTCGGCTTGGACACGCCGATAAAGACATCAGCGCCTTTCATCGCATCGGCAAGGCCGCCGTGAATCTTCTGCTTGTTGGTACGCTTGGAAAGCGAGGTCAGCGCCTCGGAGGAGAGCTTGTCACCCTCGCAGACGATGCCCTTGGAGTTGAGCATAAGAATATCCTGCACGCCGATGGAGAGCAGCATTTCTGCAATCGCAACGCCCGCAGCGCCTGCACCGTTGATGACGACCTTCAGATCGCTGAGCTGCTTGCCTGCCAGCTTGGATGCATTCAAAATGGCAGCGGATGCAACAACAGCCGTGCCGTGCTGGTCGTCGTGGAACACCGGGATATCGACCATTGTTTTCAGCTTGCGCTCAATCTCAAAGCAGCGCGGTGCGGAGATGTCCTCGAGGTTGATGCCGCCGAAGCTACCCGCAATCAGGGCAACGGTCTTGCAGAACTCCTCCGGATCCTTGGAGTCAACGCAGAGCGGGATTGCCTGCACACCGCCGAATTCCGAGAACAGGGCGCATTTGCCCTCCATGACCGGCATGGCTGCGAGCGGGCCGATGTCGCCGAGGCCGAGCACTGCGGTGCCGTCCGTGATGACCGCAACGAGATTTGCTCTGCCGGTCAGATCATAGGACAGCGACGGATTTTTCTGAATCTCCAGACAGGGACGCGCAACGCCCGGCGTATATGCCACCGAAAGAGCATCCTTGTCCTTGATTGCGACCTTGGAACGGATTTCGAGCTTGCCGCACCATTCCTGATGCGCAGCAAGTGCCTTCTCCATAATATCCATTTTGAAACATTCCTTTCATTTTTAGGGTTTACTTTATTATAGCACAATCCGGTACAGAATGCAAGTCCTGCGCCGGTGCTTTCGTTCAAAAACATCTGCAGAGCGCAGCAAGGAAACCGTACAATGCGCAGAGAAACGGAATCCCTGTGAGAATCAACAGCCCGACCGGCTCAAGAAGTGACAGGCTTACCAGTATATGACGGTTCGGATCGTTCCGGTCATAGTAAACCGCAAGTTTCTTTCCGGTACGGTATTTTTTCAGATCGTATCCGGTCAGGAACACATCACCGTACGATTTATCCCCGACAGAAAAACGATAATATTTATGGTGATACCGCCGGAATCGAAACCCGGTTTTGACTGTGTGCCAGATCTCTGCTTCTGTACGCACGCCAAACTTTTTCAGCCGGATATAATCTATAATTCTTTTCGCCAAAAGGATACACGGAATCAGAAGGAGCACGGCAAAAAAGCCTGCCCAGAATCCCGCAGCGGAGATCGGTTTCATCACGGCTGCCCCGAAAAATCCGGAATAAAGGATTCGCATGCAGCCTCCCCCTCCTGCGTAAACGCATTTATGATGCCAATCTGTTCAGCATAGCGCACGACATTGGCATATTCCTGTTCCGTGACGCGACGCGAGAGCAGCGGATGCGCCTTCATCTGCGGTATGGGCGTATACTGGTTCATGATGCTGTACCCGATGCTGTTTCCGTAGGCCTGAAACAGATACCAGAGCACCTGCCGCGATTCCTGCGCATGTCCGGGCAGTACCAGATGCCGCAGCTGTACGCCGTGCGTCATCAGGCCGGTTCCGGACTCTATTTGTGGTGAACCGCATTGGCGCACCATTTCTGCAAGCGCTGCCTTTGCAATATCCGGATAATCGGGTGCATTGGAATATTCCGCAGCGGTTTCCGGATTCAGATACTTGAAATCCGGCAGATAAATGTCAATGAGGCCGTCCAGCATGCGCAGCGTGTCCGTCAGCTCATATCCGCTGCTGTTCCAGACAAACGGAATGCGCAGTCCGTCTGCTCTGGCCTGTTTCAGAACCGGAACAAGCTGTGCCGTAAAATGGCTGGCCGTGACCAGATTGATATTGTGTACACCCTGCTGTTCCAGATCAAAGAAGATGCGGAGCAGGTCATCCTGTGTCACGGCATATCCGATGTGGGATACAGCGATCTCGTGATTCTGGCAGTAGATGCAGCGCAGGCTGCATCCGCTGAAAAAGACGGTTCCGGATCCGTTTGTTCCGCTGATCGGCGGCTCCTCCCACATATGCGGCGCCGCTCTTGCAATGCGGATGATTTCGGATTCGCCACAGTATCCGCGCTGTTTGCTGCGGTCAGCCCCGCAATGCCGCGGACAAACCCTGCAATGTGCATCCATAGCTGTCCCTCCTGCCTTTCCCTTGCAGCATTATTTTATCACAAACGCCGCGGAAAGTCAAATCCGACAGAATCCGTCAAAAAACGATGAAATGATACTGCTTTGTAACTTGACATATTTACGCGTACATGATATAATGAGATACTGCGAAAGGAGGGCTGACGAATGAAGCAGGCAGGCATCAAGCAAATTGCAGAGAACCGCAAGGCGCGTCATGATTACTTTGTGCTGGAAACATACGAAGCGGGCATTGCGCTGGTCGGAACAGAGGTCAAGTCGATCCGCTGCGGCAATGTCAATCTGAAAGACAGCTGGTGCTCCATTGAGGAAGGTCAGCTCCTGCTCCGCGATATGCATGTGTCCCCTTACGAAAAGGGCAATGTATTCAACAAGGACCCACGCAGGGTACGGCAGCTTCTCATGCACAAGCGTGAGATTCTAAAGCTGTTCGGTACGCTGAAAACACAGGGTCTGACACTGATTCCCCTCTCGCTGTATTTCAAGGACGGCAGGGTGAAAGTGCAGCTCGGACTCTGCAAGGGCAAAAAGCTTTATGACAAGCGCGAGGATGCGGCAATCAGATCCGCGAACCGCGATATTGACCGCGCTGTCAAGTCGAGAAATCAGTAACCGAAAGGAGTACGCCATGATCTGTCCGGAGCCGCTGAAAAAGGGTGACCGTGTGGCTGTCATCAGTCTGTCAAACGGTATTCTGGGCGAGCCGTGGTGTGCACACGAAAAGGAACTGGCTGAGCGGCGTCTGCGTGCATTCGGCCTTGAACCGGTTTATACTGCGCATGCACTTTCCGGCACGGAAACGCTGTGGAATCATCCGGAGCTGCGCGCAGCCGATCTGAAAGCGGCGTTTCTCGATGACAGCATCCGCGGCATCATCACTGCGATCGGCGGCATTGATACATTCCGTACCTTTCCTTATCTGATGGAGGATGCGGAGTTTCTCCGTGCGGTCAAAGAGCATCCGAAGTTCTTTCTGGGCTTCTCTGATACGACCAACAATCACCTGATGTTTTACAGTCTGGGATTGCAGACCTTCTACGGTCAGGCATTTCTGCCCGATCTGGCAGAGCTTTCCGATGCGATGCTCCCCTATTCCGAGGAACATTTTTTACGCTGCTTTGCACCTTATCACGGCTTGAAAATCACGCCGTCGCCTGTATGGTATGAGGAGCGCACTGATTTTTCGGAAGCCGCACTCGGCACAGAGCGCATTTCGCACCCGGAAACACACGGCTATGAGCTTTTGCAGGGCGCATCCGTGTTTGAAGGAGATCTGCTCGGCGGCTGTATCGACAGCATCGGTGACATGCTGTTGTCTGACTGTGCAGATGTATATGCCGAAAAGTTTGCACAGGCCGGATTGCAGGATACCGGAGTTTTCCGTGAGCAGGGTGCAATTTCACGCCGGTACGGCATCTTGCCGTCTGCTGATGCGTGGCACGGCAAGATTCTGTTTGCCGAAACCAGTGAGGACGTTCCGACGCCGGAACGTCTGCGCGTGATTCTGCAGGCGGTAAAGGACGCAGGCGTTTTCGATAATATCAACGGTATTCTGATCGGAAAACCGATGAATGAATGCTGGTATGAGGAATACAAGGCGGTCTGGCGCGATACTGTGAACCGCCCTGATCTTCCGATCCTTTATAATATCAATTTCGGCCATGCGGCACCGAGAGCGGTTCTGCCTTACGGTGCCACAGCAAGAGTCGATGCTGATCGGCAGGAAATCCTGCTGACGTGAGGAATGCTGCTTGACAAACCGCAGCAGTTCCGATATAATAATATAAATGACCGCTCTGTTCTCGTCATCCGGGGGCGTAAAGGTTTCGACGGGGGCTGGGAAGTATGGTCGGCGAGCCGGGCGCATAACCCGTAAAATGTGCAACTTTCTAAATTTAAACGAGAACAACGATTCCGTTTTGATGGCCGCTTAAGGTCTCCGTCAGCCCGGAGAGTACCGCGTACCCGGTGTCTGGCGTCATGACGCGGTGAACGTCTGCTGACCACGCGCATAATCAGCAGTCGCACAATGCGCTACCGATTTGCATAGCCTGTTTACCGGCGCTGCGGAAAGGGAATGTAAAAGATAAACTACGCTCGTAGAAGACTGTATGGATCGGCTTTCGGACGCGGGTTCAATTCCCGCCGCCTCCACCAAACCGGCAGCGTTTCGGAGATCATCCGGAACGCTGCAATTATTCTCTGCATATCATACGGAAGGAGTGCGCAGTATGGCATCCGACAAATCCTATCTTGATTATATCATGGATCAGCTCTCCGGACTGGAAGACATAACATACCGTCCCATGATGGGAGAATATATCATATATTATCAGGGAAAGATTGTCGGCGGCATTTACGACGACCGCTTTCTTGTCAAGCCGACTGCTTCTGCGTGCAGTATGATGCCGGACGCTGAAAAGGAGCTGCCTTATCCCGGTGCAAAGGAAATGCTGCTGGTTGATCGCATTGACGACCGTGCTTTTCTGGAATCGCTGCTGCATGCGATGTACGGCGAGCTGCCGGCACCGAAGAAACGAAAATAACCGCATCCGCTGAATGAAAACAACCGGCTCCTGTTCCGTATCGGCAGGAGCCGGTTTCTCTGTTTCAGTTATACCGGGAACTGTGCATGTCCCGCCTGAATTTCATCGGGCGTAAACGGGATATCCTTATCCACAACGACCTGTCCGTAGATATCTGTGATGCGGAATGTGAACGGTCCCTTTCCAAGCCCGGACTGTGCCTCGAAGTAGTTGAAATTTCTGCGCGGCAGCTCGACGTATTCGCCGTCTGCGTTCAGGTATTCCAGCTTTTCAATCGGATACCGGTGATTGCGCACCTGTACCGCGCACCAGAATTCCGTGCTACCGACCTTGTACTTATAGCTGAGCGGCGCGGATTCTGCGGTGTCAAGCGGAATGATCTTCCATGTGACCGGGACCTTTCCCTTTTCGGCCGGTGCAATCAGCGGGAACGCATCCGTGTAGAGGTCGAGATCGCCCTTTGCGCCCTCAGGGAGCAGATCGGTGACAAGCACCCTGATCGTGCCGAGCTCCCCTGTCACCTCCAGATAAGCACCGGCAAGCTCTGCATTGTTCCAGTCCGGCAGATTCATCGCCGTGATCCAGTAATCCTTCGATACCGGATCCAGCATCGCACAGCCGCCCTCGTAACCGCCGCCGTAGAATGTTGCAAATCCGCTGTGAACGGTTCCCTTGGGTTCCAGGATCCATTCTGTTTCCTGCTGCGGTGTTTCGGTAACCGGAATCATCCGTTTCAGAAGCGTCAGATCCCGCGCATCCAGCACGGCATCCTCATACAGATCTGCCTGCTTTCCGTCCGATAACGCAGATTTGGTCAGGAGCGCATCTTGCAGCAGAAGGACGTCTTTGCGGTCCGTGATTCCGTCGCTGTTCAGATCCCCTGCCGTGACCGCTTCGGAATCAGCTGCCAGTTCGTTTTCGCCGGTATCTGCGGATACTGCCGGACAGACCGTAAGCAATGTCAGCACAGCAGTCAGGAGTACAGTCGAATTGATTCTTTTCATACACGTCGCCTTTCTCATTCAGTCCCGTTTCGGTTAGCCTTATTGTAGCCGAACGCATATGAAAAGTCAAGCCGTTTATTGCGCTTTTGCGCAGTATGCTGCAATCGCGGCTGCTGTAAATACGGCTGTCCCCTCCCCGCCTGCGCGGTCGATGTTTTCAGTGAATTCGCCTCCGGCGGCATACATCTTTCCGAGCCCGTTCAGAATCTCGTTCGTGCAGGTATAATAATGCTCAGTGATAAACTCCTTGAGCCGTGCAACCTGTTCCTGCACCGGCGGCGAATCAGGATCCAGCTCCCGCATTCCGCCGAATTCTGTAAACAGACGCAGAAAGCTGCGGATCACCGCGTCCTCCTCGGCAGCGGTACGCAACCCTGCTTTTTTCTGCGATTCTTCGTATTCCTTTGTATGTCCCCATTCTTCTTTCGCACGTGCAGCGTATGCATCGAGTTTGGTTCTGTCAAATGCTGTAAAATCCATTTCATTCACTCCTCTTGTCTGGATTCCCTGTGCGAACAGAATCAGCCGTTCCAGACGCTCCTTTTGAAGCATCAGCAGACCGATCTGCTGTTCGAGTGCTTTGTTCTTATCATATTCCGGACTGTTCAGGATTTCCCTGATTTGCCTGAGCGGAAAGCCGAGCTCGCGGAACAGCATGATCTGACGCAGTGTATCCAGCGCCGTATCGTCATACAGCCGGTACCCCGCATCGGTATGTGCATCCGGATGCAGCAAACCGATGTTGTCATAGTATTGCAGTGTGCGCACACTGAGCCCTGTCAGTTCACTGACTTCTTTCACGGTTCTCATTGCTTCACCTCCCAAGCATGGTTTCAGTATACACTATGACGCTGCGTGAGAGTCAATCCCCTGCCGCAATCTTTGGAATATGTTACAAACCAGGTATATATCCGGCTCTGTTACATAGCAGCATGCACAAAATCTGAATAATCAGAACATTCTGACGATTTGTTGTGATAAAACCATTTTTGCTCCAATGATTGCAAATCCAAAATGAAAAAACACTTCTCCCATTGAAACTTACGAAAAAATATGTTATAATATGAAAGGAAAGGCGGGATCATATGCAAACACTGATTGTAGATGACAGAAGAGCGATCGTCAGCATGATGCAGCGGATTCTGACGCGGCTGGATCCGGACGGAACTCACATCGGTACCACGGATCCGGATGAGGCAATCCGTATCACCGCGGAGCAGCATATCGACGCAGCATTTCTTGATATTGAAATGCCGGAAATGACCGGCATTGAACTGGCTGGCCGCATTCAGAAGCTCTGTCCGCTTACGAACATTATTTTTATCACCGGCTATCAGGAATATATGCCGGATGCGTTCAATCTCTATGCAAGTGCCTATATCATGAAGCCGGTCACGGAGCGCGCTGTCCGGGATGCGCTTCTGCATCTTCGGAACAGCATTTCAGCGCCACTCAGTAACCGAATCCGGGTTCAGTGCTTCGGCAATTTTGAGGTCTTTGCGGACGGCGTACCGGTCAAATTCACGCGCGCAA
>JAEEIA010000066.1 GCA_016281125.1 Oscillospiraceae bacterium
CTGATAGTCGATCTGCCGGAACTGCTCCTGATTCGTCACGACCGCTTCCACGGTATAGGAATTGCGGTTGGAATACAGGATCATCGGGCTGCCGGTCACGCCGCGCAGTGCAACGACGGGCTCCGCAACATCGTTGTTGGTATAGGCTTTCAGATCCCCGCTCATCAGGGACTTTGCATTGCCGTTCACGGTTTCAATGCAGTACAGATATTCCTGACCGGCAGTCAGCCCGATCTCACTTCCGTCTGCATTCTTTCCGGTATCGGTAAAGCGGTAGGTATATGTGCCGTTTTCATTTTCCGTACCGGCCTCAGCATCGACCGAAGCGATCAGCTTTTCGATTCTCTGATTCTGAAAAACGGTAACACGGTAAAGATTGAATGCCGTTGCGCCGAGCGGATTCCGGAAATCCCATTCCAGACCGATCCGGTCCTTTGCGGTATTGCGGTAATCCTGCGCGAACTCGTCCGGAAGCAGCGGCGGCTGCTGTAAGCTCTTTGCATCCACGATGTAATCAACGATCGGGAACTTGATCAGATTGCCTTCTGCATCCGTGTATTTCCCTTCATGCATGAACAGCTGCCATGTCATCCCAAAACCCTTGCCCTTTGCACTTTCCGGCAGATTGGACAGCGAACCGGAATAGGTGTTGCCGACTGACGTCGTTCTGACCTTCGCAGCCGAGTCGTCATAGCTTGCAGTCACACCGGCTTTGATACCGAATGCGCCGCCGCCGACCTTGCCCTCAATGCTGTATCCGGTTTCATAGGTATAGGAGGACTGCTCAACAATTTCAATTTCGCTTTCAATTTCCTGATCGCCATACGAAAGCGTCGTTGTTTCGTCATCCACGATGCTGTTGACATAACCGGCGGCATCATCCGGATAGGTGGACGGATCGCCCAGCGTATGCTGCATCACGGTTTCGTTGATCTGCGGCAGGAAGGAATACTGATCTGCAACCAGCTGATAGGTTTCCATCGGAACGACCTGTGTGCTGGGTTTTCTCGGAATATGCACGACCTGATAGAAGGTCTTTCCGTCTGCATAGACCTTATAGCGGTAGCATTCGACAGGGATCGCATACAGCACGACCGCATCCTGTCCGAGCGAGGTCGAAAAGCCCTTGGTAAAGGTGATCTCAGACGCCTCTGAATATTCCTCTGTCAGTGAGGTCGTTCCGCAGATCTCGACCTCAATGCTTGCGACCGGCACGCCTGCAACACTGATGTCCTCCTCAACAGAAATGTACGCACCGGCGCTGATCGTCGTGGAAGTGGAATCTTCCTGTCCGGAGCCGGTGGAGTGCGAAAATCCCGTGGAACCGGAGCACTGATCCTTCAGATCCTTGAAATACGGCGGGGAAGCCAGCACTGCAAGCACCTGCGGATCGGTGTATTCAACCCAGTGCTCGCCCAGGTAATTCATCACGTTTGTGTCTTTATCCGTGTTGACAACGGCATAGCAATACGGGCTGGATCTCTCTGAGCAGGAGGTCGGCAGCAGCTGAAGGCCGTTGTCCTTGCCGGTGCTGTATACGCCAACCATATGGCTTCTGCCGGACTGTCCCGTGACAAAAACCTTGTAGGCGTTGCCCTGATTATGGGTTCCGTCCGCATTCAGGGTAACCGGCTGGAAATCATAGTACAGCTTCAGATATTGATAGGTGGTATAAAAGCCTGTTGTATAAGCCCATTTCGCATTGCTCCATTCCTTTGCAAAAGGTACAGTCGTATCATTATACAAAGAATGCTCAACCAGCCTGCCGCCGGAAATGCTGTAAGACTTCTGCATATACGGCGAAAGCAGGGTATCGTTCATGAAATGCAGCTCTGAGGAGAACGGAAGGTATCCTGTGATCTCATTTTCGTAATCCTTGAGCACGTCCCACAAGTCATATCTCGGCATCAGTGCGCTTGCAGAACCGAACGAACCGATAACCGAACACGGCTGTGCAATGCTCACAGCCTGGGATTCGATCGACCGGAACTCGCCTTTTGCATAATAGAATACGGAAAGCGTGCCGCTGACGGCAAACGCATTCGATTTCGCGTTCTTTCCGAGGACCGCAATGTATTTTGCATGGGATTTGTCCGGCTGATCCTTCTGTGCGGCTGTGTTGAAGATGACAACACTCGGATCATAGACGGTGCCCTTGGTATCCAGCTGCTGTGTCACAAAATCCGCACCGTTTTTCTGACCGAGGTACATGGTGACAGAGGAACCGTGTCCGATCACCAGATCATCCGTTCCGTCATTATTCACGTCGCCCGCGGCCAGCGAAACCGGATCATCCTTGTATTTCGGATCCAGCGGGATCTCTTTCACGGACCACTGCTCAATGTCATAGACGTCCTCGATCGTGTAGGTTTCATCCGATCCCGTTTTTTTCGCACCGATCATCGGCGGTGAAAAGACCAGAACCTTTGGGTTTTCGGAATGCGGCGCATAAACAGCGATCTGATCCGTGCCGTTGCAGTTGAAATCACCGGTCACGATCTGAAGCGACGTGATCCCCTGGATGTAGTACGCATCTTCTGCCGTAAACATTGTATTTTCGGCAAATTCTTCCGCTGCTTTCTTGTTGCGGTAATCACCGATTTTCTTCGCGGTGCCTTTGTACTGATAATGCGGATCGCAGATGCTCAGCTTGAAATCTTCCTTGTCATAAGCGACCATCGCATACTGTGATTTCAGCCCGCTGCTGTTGCCGTCAAAGTTTCCGCCGGCAGTTTTATTGATGGAAGACTGATTCTGTAAGCTGTTGCTTCCGCTGTGCGTTTCGCCCTGGAATTTGACCGGGCTGTAAACAGCTGCATCCATATGCAGATAGATATTGGATACGGATGCCGTTCCGCCGAGCAGATTCTTGCCGGAAACAGCCCCGCCGGAATTACTGTTGAGGTAGATATTGGTAACTGCCTGTGTAAAATCATTGTTGGTCTTGGTTTTTGAGAATTCCTTGCCTGCGATCCGCCCTGTGGTATAGTACATATACAGGTTATCGCCCGCGCTGACGCCGGCATTCAGGTTGCCGTTCGTATCCTTGAAATTGTCCCAGCCGCCGTCCCTGCTGTAATCCACCAGATAATATGTACGGCCGTCTTCCGTATATGTTGACGGTGCTGTATTATCGCTTCCTCTGTCCACGATAATAATATCCGTGATCGCATCTGCAATGTCTTTGGATGTCTTATAGCCGAGATAAATATGCGGCGCCCAGATCGGTGTGCCCTCGTTGATATCACCGTCCAGCACTTTAAATTCATCATCTATCAGATCATCCTTATCTGTTGCAAGTGCAAGCTCAGAGATATAGGTTTCATTTGTCTGTGTGCCGTCGGTCCGCAGCGTGGTATTCTCCAGAGAGATTACATTCTGCTTCTCGTCCGAGAACAGTCCGGCCGGAATTTTTTGTCCGACTGTCCCTGCATTTTCACCGATGATCCTGTTGTCCGGTCTGCCCATCACAGCGACCATGAGTTCATCTGCGCCGGAGAACGCAACCGAGGTTTTGCCGAACGGATTCTTTTCTTCATCCTCCGCATCAAATCCGGCCGGATCGTCGTGCGGCATATGCAGCTCGGCAAACGCCTGTGCCTGCACATCATCCGGATCTATGGTTTCTTCCTCCGCGGCTGCATCTGCGGGCGCACCCGCTGCCGATGCAGTGTTCTGCCATGCAGCAGCCGGCAGAACGGTCGATACTGCTGCGAATGACAGTGTCAGGCTGAGCAGCCTTTTCCAGATACTTCGTGCTTCCTTCATTGTAAAGATCCTCCATCCATCAAGTCTGTTTTTCTCTGATCAAAATCGAACGGTTTTCAGACCGTTTTCCATACGCCCGGCATATCTGATTTCGCCGCAGCTGCCGGACGCACACATTCCGCCTCCTTTCTTCCATTGATTCCTGAACAAATTGTAAGTGTAAGAAACACTTCATATACTTAGATACCTGAAAACCGAGTATTCCTATCACAAATCAAAAAATTTCTCGCTTCGCGGACGCGCGGGAACAAACTCCGATATATGAAAAAAAAGTAAAAGGGACGCCCCGGAAGAAGGCGTCCCCTCAGTTTGTAGAAAATGGTATCCGCTTCGCGGATGCTATTGAAGAATGGGGACTTCTATCGCAAGTCCCCAAGCCCTCCAAGCTCTTGAACGCAGGAGAGTTTCGCCCGTTGCGACGGGCGACGAGGGCTCTGCCCTCGAGCTTTTTGAAAAAAGCTCGACCAAAAACTTTTATTTTGGAGGTTCCGCAAGTTTATCGACAGTCTGAGACGCCCTCGGATCACTCTGAGGGCGTCATGAATTCTATCAGGATGATCGCAGCTGCCGGACGATCCTACTCTGTTTTGGTGATTACTTCAAATGTTTGGTTGTATTCCTTCGCGTAGCTTTCCGCCGTTGAGCCTGCATAGCCGCGTATTACAAAGCCTGAAATCGGGATAAGAGTTTTTTTCTCAAGAATGCAGTTTTCATTCAGTACCGTGATCGTGGATAGATCCTCATTGCCGCAGAATGCACCCGCATCAATACTGGTAACATTTTCCGGGACTGTGATGTCACGCAACCTGTCACAGCCGTAGAATGTTTTTTCTTCGATCGTTGTGACACCCTTGGAAATCGTGACATCTGTCAAACTTGAGCAGTAAGAAAAAGCTGATTTACCTATGCTGGCAACATGATCCGGAATTTTGACAGAGGTGAGTGCTTCACAGTTGCTGAATGCAAAATCGCCAATACTTGTGACGCTGTCCGGTATCACATATTCAGTATCTTGTTTGCCTTCAGGATAACAGATCAGTTGTGTCTGATTCTTTGAAAACAACACGCCGTCTTTGACGCTGAAATACTGATTATCTGCACTGACGTTGAAATGTGTCAGTGTGACACAGCCTGAAAACGCTTCCTGACCGATACTCGAAACGCTGGCAGGGATCGTGATGGAGGTCAGCGCATCACAATAGGAAAATGCGCTTTTTCCGATACTGATAACACTATCCGGAATTGTAACGGAGGTTAGTGCACAGGTTGAAAATGCAGAATCGCCAATACCAGTAACACCGTCAGGAATCATGACGGAGGTCAGCGCATCGCAATAGGCAAATGCGCTTTCGCCGATGCTGGTGACACGATCGGGAATTGTGACAGCATTCAAACTTCTGCAGTAGGAAAATGTGTACACATCAATACAGGTGACACTGTCCGGAATCGTAACAGAGTTCAGCGATTCACAGCCGTAAAATGCGAATTCACCAATGCTTGTGACGCTGTCCGGAATTGTGACAGACTTAAGCGAATTGCAGCAGCTAAATGCAGATTCACCAATGCTTGTGACACTGTCCGGAATTGTGACAGACGTCAGCCCAATGCAGCCTGTAAAAGCATGTTCCCCAATGCTGGTAACGCGATCGGGTATTGTGACTGAGTTCAGCAATTCACAGTTTCTAAAAGCAAAATCGCCAATTCTCATGACATGATCCGGGATTATAAATTCAGTATTTGGGCTTGCTGCCGGAAAACATACGATTTCTGTCTGATCCTTTGAAAACAAAATTCCGTCTTCGGAACAGAAATTGGAATTTCCGTCGTTGACGTTGATCTGTTTCAGTTCGGAACAACCATAGAAAGCAGTACTGTCAATACTCGACACGCCATTCGGGATCGTAATGGAGGTCAGATCAGTGCAGTAGCTAAAAGCAAAGCCGCCAACACTTGTCAGACTGTCCGGCATTGTAACGGATGCCAAAGCGTCACAGCAGGAAAATGCTCCATCGGCAATACTGGTGACCCCATTCTCAATCACCACGTTTTTGATCTTTGATGCCTGCGAAGACCACGGAGGAAGGCCGTCATTTGTCTGCCCCCTGACTGTCATCTCGCCCGTGCCGGAAATCGTCAGCGTACCATTCTTATCGAGCTTCCATTTAACATCCTCCCCGCAGGAATGGGATGTGCAAGAACACAAGCCGATTGCACATGCAGCCACAACTGCACAAAGCAGAATACGATGCTTCATTTGTTTACCTCCTTGTCATTGCCGCCTTGTCGTCAGTCATGGTGTATTCAGCTTCCGGAATATCAACAGCATTGTCCCTGTTCATTCCGGGATTCTGTTCAGTATATCTTAAAGTATAGCAGGTTTGACGGACATTTGCAATGTGCAGCAAAACCAGCTACCCTGTTTATTTGAAAGGAATTCATGTTTTCCTCTTGATTCCTTTCATTTTCTTTCATTTCCAAACTTTCACGCAACCGCAGTGGAACAGCACGATTTGCCTGTAAATACGTACAATACATGCTGCTTGGCAATAATCAGCAAAATCAGAACACACAGACCGCAGAACAGGGAAGCGCCCCTGTCAGCGATACTGAACATCATGCTGAAACAGAATTCATTACTACAGAATAAGAGACCGAAACAACCGTAACGCAAACGGAATCGGTAACAACCGCAGTTACGGAAACCGAAACAGAAACCATAACAGTGACAACCAGCGGGATTGATGCGGATTTTTACCGGAGTTATTATCCGGGGATCAACGAATTTGTTTTCAACGGTATTGTTGTAACTAAAAATGAAGATTTGAATTTGCGTGCACTTCCGACCGCGGATTGCATTGGCTGCGTTGGGTATCACCGCCGGGATTTATTACGCCCAAACACATCCGAAGGACGCTGTGGAACATACGATGTCTTTGGAAACAACAGTTGTTGCGCAGTCAGTCACAACCGCAACCGAACAAGCGACAACGGAGCCGGAAACAACGATAACATCATCAGCAGAAACTGTTCCGGAAGCGACCGAGTCCATAGCTGCGGAAACAACCGCAGCCGAAGAAGCACCTGACGAATCGCAGGAGGAAGCACCAGCGGAAGAAGAACCGCAGCCGGCAGAAACCCCGCAGAATCTGCCGTATATCAGCAGTGCAAGAATCGTCGGCGAATATAACGATTTCGGTGCAGGATATATGTTCCGGCTGGATCTTGATGGATATTACTCCTATTGGATTGCTGAAGTAAAAGAAGTTGCGACTTACGGCGAAGTCTATACAAGAAGAACATACAGTTATGATCTTACCGATGACAATCCTTATATATGCGGCAGCAGTGTCATCAAGGATCTGATTGCTGTGATTACGCCGTATGACGCAAACGGTGTTCCCGGAACGCCTTACTCAGTGAAATGGACTGAACGGGATATCGAGTTTCACCCATCTCTCTGTAGGTATTTATTTACGGGTTATGTTAACCTGGAAACTGCTACCTTGAATCTGCGCAGTCATCCATCAACGGATTCTGTTGTTTTTGCGCAGATTCCAGCGAAAACACAGCTTGACATCTATTCTTCGTATTCAAACGGATGGTATATCGTGAATTATAACGGCATCTGGGGATATGTCAGTGCGGATTATATCGGCAGGACGTGACACAACACAGAATCAGCGGCATAAAATATCTGCATAGTATGGGATAGTCAGTTCATCTTCAACGAAACGGAGCAAAGAGATGAAACGATTATTGTCGGCACTCACTGCAGCAGCCTTGTGCTTCACGAATTTATATCTTTTCGAGCCACTGTCCAGCGTTCATGCTGCGGAAGAAGCATCATCTGTGGTCTATTTACAGTCCGTCACTGTATGCAAACACACAGTACGGATATTATTATTGTGATAATGAATCGCAAATGCTGTTCTTCAAATATAACGGAAACCAATTCGTACTGGAATCTATCTTACAGAAATGGAATACGACTACAGATATAATGGCTATTCAACCACAAAAACCAATTATGAACAGCAGCTTAAAAAGTACCAATCAGTCATCAATACCGGTTCTAAGGTGAAGTATCCGTATGATATTTTCGATATTATACCGGTTTTGAACTATTATAAAGCTGAACAGCCTGTTGTAACTACAACAGCACAAACAACAGCCGCAACAACGCTAACGACAACAACAACACAGCCTGTTACAATAGTTTCAACACCTCCCGTGACAGATTATGCTCGCGGTGATATGACCGGCGACGGTGAAGTCAGTGTCGATGATGCTCAGCTGACGCTCAAGGCTTATACCAAGCGCATTGCAGGAAATATACACGAGAAAAAGCACTGTTCCAAGCGCAGAGAAGCTCATTGTCTGCGGCCGTGTCTAAGTACAGTTGAGATTTCTACGCATTTATGTTATTTTTGATTTTCTCTTTTTGAGCTTTCGGCTGGTGTGCGAAGCTCCTTTTTATCCTGCAATTACAAGTTTGTAATTCTGCACACAACTTGCAGGAATTATGCTATAATGCGATTGTAAACAACCGGTGAGCCCACCGGAAATCCGAAAACATTCAAATGAAAAAGGAGTAATGATTATGAAAACGACTATGATCGCACTTGCAGCACTGAGCACTCTGCTCTGCACAGCCCTGACCGGATGCACCGTTCACATTTCTGAGGAAGACGTATCCAAAGCTGCTGATCTCGCAGCTTCCGTGCTCGATGACACGGATATTTCCGTCAACGGTCAGAAGGTTGATGTTTCCGTTGATTCCAACGGTGATATCAATGTCAGCATTGCACAGACCGAAGCCAACCAGTCCGCAGCAGTGACCGAGGCACCGGCTGCACAAATGACCGAAGCTGCTCCGGCAGGTCTGAGCGAAGCAGAAATGAAGAACATCTCCAAGCAGCTGATTCAGGAATATGTGCACATTTACGACGGGCTGGGTTCCGGCAGTGCGAAAGTCGATGAAACGCAGCTCAGTGAAGTCAGAGCGCAGTGGCCGTATCTGATGGTTATTGATCCGGAGCTGCAAAGCATTGCGGATGTTGAACAGGTCCTTGCAAAAACGCTGACCGGTGCGGAGTATGCAGCAATGCATGCGTTGATTTTAGAGGGCGATATGCCGCTCTTTCTTCCCATCGACGACGATCTTTATGTCAGACAGGCGGGCAGAGGCGGTGCATATTCCGATGCATGGGACTGGGACGGCCTCAAGTTTACGAATGTAACCGCAGAAGGCTTCACAGTGACCGGACAGTATGTTCATATGGGTGTTGCGCCGATTACGCAGTCCTTCGACGTCATTAACACGCCGGAAGGCTATCGCATCTGCAAGGCCGGTGAGATTCACTGCGAGTAATTCCCTGTCGCTGAACGGTAATACAGGATAAACAGCAAAAGCACCGCCCGTTATGGACGGTGCTTTCTTCATATGTGTCAGGCTAGGTGCGCTTTCAGATTCCTATTTGCACGGAATAAGTCAAAACCGCCAATGCCGTTTGAAAAGAGCTCAGACAATGCTCTTTTTACTGCACACGAAATCGCACATGGTTCAAAAATATTGCAGCGAAAAGCACGCATTTATTGTGCTTTTATATAAAACTAGAGAGCTTTCAAATTGATCTCTTTCCGAATACGGAAATTCGTTTCAAATATCGGAAAATAAAAGTATGGCAAATCAGGAAATACAAGAGAGCGAAATGCCCGGCAACCGCAGGGCATTCGATGTTCATGCTATGCATGCAAATGAATCTTATATCTGATTCAGTTATTTGCTGCGATTTTTATTAAATCAATAATCTCAGCAGGCTTTAACAACTTGCCCGATGAAACGAGTTTCTCATTGATCACAAGCGCAGGCATTGACATTGCGCCGTACTCCATGATCTTCTGCAAGTCGGTGACATATTCGACCTTGATGCCCATGCCCTCAACGGCCTTGACCGTGTTGTCATACAGCTGATGACAGGCTTTGCAGCCGGAACCGAGCACCTTGATGCTGCGGATGCCGTCAGCAGTTTTGCTGCGGGCGGGAGATCCTGCTTTCTTCTCTTCCTTTTTCTTACCAAACAATCCCATAGTTGTTCCTCCTAAAGAATGTAATTCTGAATGAGATTGAAGAAATACCCCACAAGGATAATTCCGATCGTACAGATTGCAATGAAAATGCCGAGCAGCTTCGGCTTGATCGCTTTTTTCAGCATGATCATCGACGGGAGCGACAGCGTGATCACGCCCATCATAAAGGCAAGGACAACGCCGAGTTTTGCGCCTTTTGCGACCAGCGCTTCTGCAATCGGAATACAGCCGAAAATATCTGCATACATCGGGATGCCGCAGATCGCGGCGAGAATCACGCCAAATGGATTTCCCGTACCGAGCACTCTGACGATCCATTCTTTCGGGATCCAGTTGTGAATTACAGCGCCGATGCCCACGCCGACAATGACATAAGGCAAGACCTTTTTTGCCGTTCCCGCAACCTGCTCCCATGCGTATTTCAGACGGTCGCGCTTTGTCAGCTCATTCTGCGGGGTATCCATGCTCCTGCCGTTGCGAATAAATTCCTCCACCTGATCTTCAAGATGCAGCTTTTCAATCAGCGTACCGCCTGCAACTGCAATCACAAGTCCGACTATCACATAGATCACAGCGACCTTCCAGCCGAAAATGCTCATCAGCAGAACGAGTGAACCCAAGTCCACCATCGGCGATGAGATCAAAAACGAAAATGTTACGCCCAACGGAAGTCCTGCGCTTGTAAAGCCCATAAACAGCGGTATTGAAGAACAGGAGCAGAAC
>JAEEIA010000067.1 GCA_016281125.1 Oscillospiraceae bacterium
AACCGACTGCGCCGATGTCCAGTATCTGCCCGTTTTCCGGGTTGATTTCTGCATCAAAGAATAGGATTGGTTTCATTTGGTTTCTTCACTTTCACGAATGAATGCAATAATCGCTTCTATGTTGTCAAATATGAATTGCTGTGCATTTTTGTCATACACGGTGTATTGTGTCGGGACGCCTTGTTCATTGACAAAGCTGGTCTCCTTCATACCGAGCATTTCACCGTTCGGTGTCGGGATTTTCCGCTTTCTTCCAGTTGAAGACTCAATGTCTTGCAGCATTCCAATGGAGAGAAGCCAGCCGGTAATATCTGTTGTTTTCAGCTTCTGCATTTTTTCAGTGTCAATCAGTTCATTGATCGACGCTGCGATTCTTGAAGCAGACTGCTGAGAAGTATGCGGCTTGAGCTGCGCGATCTGCTCTGGAAGAATGGAAAACGGCGCTTTCTGTGACCGAGGCATTTTCTTTTTCTGAACTTCCCCGCCGTTATCAATCACCTTTTGCAGTACGCCGGACACATAAAACAGGCAGCGCGAGATCCGCACCTGATTGACAACATCGTCATCGCGGACAGGCTGTCCGGAAAGCGGGTCGTATCCGTTTGCAAGTGCATCAATGTATTGTTTTGCCCGCTGCATGATTTCAAGTTCAGTCATCATTCCGCACCTCCTGTGAGCACTTCGCTTATAGTATATTATAACACATTTCATATTGAATTTCAATAGGAATTCGTGAAAAATGCAGTTTCTTGTAGGGCTTAATAGAATTGGTTTCTTGTTTTATCATAATTGTGGTCGTGCTCTTTTGATATATTCGCTTGTCTTGTCATATTGTGGGCAACTTTTGGTCAACTATGGTACGCAAAAATGCCTTCGCTGACGCAACAGATGCTTCTTTCAATTAGCTGTTTTCTTCGCATTTGCGAGATTATCAGCGTAGACGAGAAAGACACAATAAACCGCAATTTTAATAGCATATTATACCGGAAAATGCAATGGGAGAATGAGAAAAAAAGGCACGGGTAAACTGCATGGGAGCAAAATCGGCGGGCGGCACTGCCGCCTCACACCCCATGTTTGCAAATTCAGAATGAAAAAGCATTTCTCCCATTGAAATTTACGAAATAATATGATATAATATATGCACCCGGCTTTTGCATCTTTTTGCGAGCGAACAGAAAGGAGTGACCCAAGGCTATGGCACAAATGGAATCCCTTGTCTACAAATGCCCGAACTGCGCTGCGGACATCAAGTTTTCCGCAAAGGAACAAAAATTCCACTGCGAATACTGTCTGAGCAGCTTCACGCAGGAGGAAATGAAAACAATCGCGGCGGCGCAGGAACAGCAGGCAGCCTCCCGCCCGAAGGAAGAGATCGCCGTGGATACCGAATTCGCGGAGCAGACCTCTGTCTATACATGCAGCAGCTGCGGCGCACAGATCATGGCGGACGACAACACCGCCGCAACCTTCTGCTATTACTGCCACAACCCCGTCATTTTAAGCGGCCGCGTATCCGGCGATTTCCGCCCCTCCTACGTGCTGCCGTTCCAGCTGGAGCGCGATCTCGCCGTCCAGCATTTCAAGGACTTCGTCAAAAAGCGCTGGTTCCTCCCGAAGGACTTTCTCAGCGCGGCACAGCAGGAGCGCATCACCGGGCTTTATGTGCCGTTCTGGGTTACGGACGTCGATGTCAACGCGGAAATGGACGCGCTCGGCAAGAAAATCCGTTCCTGGACCTCCGGCAATTATGAGTATACCGAAACAAGAGAATACGCTGTTGCGCGCAAGGCGAAGGTCGTGCTGCGCGGCCTGCCAGCGGACGGCGCCAGCCATATCGACGACGACCTGATGGAAGCCATCGAGCCGTTTGACTACAAGGCGGTCAAGCCCTTTGCCATGCAGTATCTAAGCGGCTTCTTCGCAGAAAAATACGACATGAACATGTCAAAGATGTTCCCGCGGATTCAGCAGCGTGCGGTGCAGGCGAGCGACCAGCTCGTGCGCGGCTCCATGGTCAACTATACGACGGTTTCCGTCACGCGGTCAGACATCCGCGTCATGGGTACGACATGGGAATACATGCTGCTGCCCGTCTGGTTCATGACCTACAAGTACAAGGACAAAACCTACGAGTTCGCGCTGAACGGCCAGACCGGAAAATTCGCGGGCACGCCGCCGCTGTGCATGAAGCGCGTGCTGCTGTTCTCTGGGCTGCTCGGCCTGCTCGTCGGTGCAGTCAGCTTTCTGATCGGAGGGTTTCTGACATCATGAAAAGACGGATTATTTCTTTGATCGCAGCGCTCTGCTGCCTGGTTTTATTCGCGCTGCCGGCATCTGCGGCGCGCCCGTATGAAAACTGCATTGCAAACTGCAAACTTTATGATCCGGACAACCTGTTCACCGAAACGGAACAGGAGGAGCTGAGCCGTCTGATCCGGCAGACCAGTGACGCGGCCGATGTATATGTGGCGGTTTATGTCCTGAACGGCAGCGAGCAGGATATGACAAAAAGCTCCTGCATAAGCTATGCAGATGACCGCTATGATGAACTGTTCAATCCGCAGTACGGTGTCGATACGGACGGCGTTCTGCTTGTGCTGAATCTGCAAATGCCTGCAAGCGAAACGGGGCGTTATCTTTATATCTCAACAAGCGGTATGGGGCAGCTCTATTATTATGAGGAACTGAACAATCCGTACTGCCGTTGTGAGCAGATGATGGATCATATCGTTAATTATATGCCCCCCGGTCAGCAAGGTGATCCCAACCAAGCAATCCTTGCCTTCTGCAACGATGTAGAGAGATACGCCAAATCAGGTGCTCCGCATCATGCATATACGCGGGATTATTCTGCCGGACTTTACTATTATGAAAAAAACGGTAAACTTGTTAGTTCAAAAACGCTGCCGCTTTCTTACCGCATGAATATGGCTGCCGGTCTGATGATCGGCCTGGTTGCCGGCGGTCTGACAATGCTGATCAGCTTTCTGGTGATCAAGAGCAGCTATAAGTTCAGAAAGTCGCTGTCCGCATCCAATTACATCAGCGACAAGGAAACAACATTCTATCAGCGCGATGATATGTTCATCCGCACGCATACGTCCAAAACGCGCATTGACACCGACCGCGGCGGCGGAGGCGGCGGATTCAGCGGCGGCGGATCCTCGCATTCGTCCTCCGGCGGCCACTCGCACAGCGGCGGCGGAAGATCATTCTGAACTATCATTCATATACAGAAAGGATCAATCACATGGATTATCAGGCACTTGCGGAACTGCTGTTCCCGGATATCACGAAAACCATCGCAGATTACGAGGCGAAGTATCCGCCGCGTAATCTGCCGGAGGGCGCTGTCGTCACACGCATTGCGCCCAGCCCGACCGGCTTTGTCCACCTCGGCAATCTGTACAACGCAATCGGTGAGCGCCTTGCACACCAGACCGGCGGCGTGTTCTATCTCCGCATCGAGGACACCGACCAGAAGCGTGAGGTCGAGGGCGCGGTCGAAGCGGTCATCGACGCAATGAACTTCTACGGCGTCCACTTTGACGAGGGCGCAACCGTGGACGGCGAAACCGGCGCATACGGCCCGTACCGTCAGCGGCAGCGCAAAGAGCTTTATCAGACGGTCGCAAAATCGCTGGTCGAACGCGGCCTTGCATATCCCTGCTTCTGCACCGAGGATGATCTGAAAGCAATGCATGACGCGCAGGAGGCAGCCAAGGAAAACTACGGCTACTACGGCAAATACGCAGTCTGGCGCGACAAGCCGATTGAAGACATCAAGGCAGAGCTTGAAAAGGGCACGGAATGGGTGCTGCGCTTCCGCTCCGAGGGCGATGCGGCCAATACGGTCACCGTTCAGGACGGCATCCGCGGCGAGGTCAGAGTGCAGGAGAACTTCACCGATTTCGTTCTGCTGAAATCCGACGGCATTCCGACCTATCACTTCGCGCATGTCTGCGACGACCACTTCATGCGCACAACGCATGTCATCCGCGACGAGAGCTGGCTCGCAACCCTGCCGATCCATGTGCAGCTGTTCGATATTCTCGGCTGGGCACGCCCGGTCTACTGTCACACGGCTACGCTGATGAAGATGGACGGCAGCTCCAAGCGCAAGCTCTCCAAGCGCAAGGATCCGGAGCTCGCGCTGAGCTATTACCGCGAGGCAGGCTTCCCGCAGGAGGCGGTCATGCTGTATCTGCTGACCGTCCTGAACAGCAATTTCGAGGAGTGGCATCTTGCAAATCCGGATGCGAATTCCCGCGAATTCACGTTCTCGCTGGAGAAGATGAGCACCTCCGGCGCACTGTTCGATCTGGAGAAGCTGGACAATATCGCAAAGGAGTATCTCTCCCGCCAGACCGCAGATACCGTCTACGACGGCCTGCTCACATGGGCAAAGACCTATGATCCGGCGCTTGCAGAGCGCATGACGGCAAAGGCAGACTTCTACAAGGCGGCAATCAATGTCGGACGCGGCGGCGCGAAGCCGAGAAAGGATTACGGCAGCTGGAAGGATGCCGCAAGGTTCCTTTCGTTCTACGATCCGGAAACCTTTGTCCGCGAGGACGGCTGTCCGGAGAACATCACTGCGGAATATAAGCAGGAGATTCTGTCGCGGTATCTGGATACGCTGGATTTTGCGGATTCGCAGGAGGACTGGTTCGCAAAGGTGCGCCAGCTGACCGACGATCTCGGATTTGCCGTGCAGCCGAAGAAGTACAAGAAGAATCCGGAGCTGTATCCGGGCAGCATCGTCGATGTGACGAACCTGATGCGCGTCGCAGTGACCGGCCGGCAGAATGCACCGGATCTCTGGGAAATCAGCCATGTGCTCGGCGAGGCGGAAACCCGCCGCAGACTGACGGAATATAAAGAGGCATCTCCGGCGGACTGAGAACAGCAGTTCCCGCCCGGAAAATGTAATACAGACAAACGGGGCGCTGACCTTTCACGGTCGGCGCCCCAATTTTAATGATCGTCAGACAATACCTCCTGCCACCGCCTCTGCACAGCGGATGCCGTCTACGGCAGCGGAAACAATGCCGCCTGCATACCCGGCGCCCTCGCCGCAGGGGTACAGGCCTCTGACAGTCACCGCCTCCAGTGTATCCGGATTCCGCAGCACGCGCACCGGCGAGGAGCTGCGGGTTTCCGGTGCGGTCAGCACGGCATCGGGCTGCAAAAATCCGTGCAGCTGCCGCTCCAGCATCGGAATGCCCGCCCGAAGCGACGCGCAGACAAACTCCGGCAGACAGCACTCGGGTCTTGCGAACACGGTTCCCAGCGGATAGCTCGGCGCCACATTGCCGAACGCCGCGGACTGCTGTCCTTTCAGGAAATCCGCGAGCAGCGTGACCGGCGCCTTTCCGGTACAGCCGCCTGCCTGATACGCCGCTTGTTCAATTTTCCGCTGCAATTCCACGCCCGCCAGAACGTCCTCCGAGCCGAAATCTGCCGGATTCACCCCGACGAGCAGCGCACTGTTTGCATTCTCCGCATCACGGGCAAAGCAGCTCATGCCGTTCGTCACAACCGTTTCCGGCTCCGAAGCCGCCGCCTGCACCGTGCCGCCGGGACACATGCAGAACGAATACACCCCGCGGCCGTCCGCGGTATGCGCCGCGACCTTGTAGCTTGCCGCCCCGAGCACCGGATGTCCCGCCGCTTTTCCGTAGCAGAAGCGGTCAATATCCGCCTGTTTATGCTCAATGCGCACACCGAGCGAAAACGGCTTCTGTGCCATCGGCAGCCCGGCCGCGTTCAGCCACGCGAACACGTCGCGGGCACTGTGCCCGACAGCCAGAATCGCATGATCTGTGCGCAGTTCATTGTTTGTATGATCCTGCTCATACTGCACCGCAGTCAGTCTGCCGTCCGTAACCGTGATGCCGGTACATTTCGCGCCGAACAGCACCGTTCCGCCCGCTGCTTCGATCCGTCTGCGAAGCTCCGGAATACAGACCGCGAGCCTGTCCGTGCCGATATGCGGCTTTGCCTGCCAGAGAATCTCCTCCGGCGCGCCGCAGTCCGCAAAGGTCTGCAACACCTGTCGGATCCGCGGATCCTTTGTTCCGGTGTTCAGCTTGCCGTCCGAAAACGTCCCTGCGCCGCCCTCACCGAACTGCACATTGCATTCGGGATCCAGCTTTCCGGTCATGCAGTATTCCTGTACGGCTTTCTGCCGCTCCGCGACCGGCCTGCCGCGCTCCAGCAGCACCGGACGCGCACCGGCCTGCGCAAGCACCCATGCCGCGAACAGTCCCGCGGGGCCTGCGCCGATCACAACCGGACGGTGCGGCAGTACAGCCTTTCTGTATACCGGCATCCGGAACGGCTGCACCTGCTGAATATTCGTATTCTTCGGCAGGCGTTTCAGCACAGCAGCTTCATTTTTCAGCTGCACGTCTGCGGTTGCAATCAGCTGCACCTGTTTCCGCGCATCGACCGCACGCCGCACGAGCGTCAGCGCAGTGATTTCCTGCGGACGGATGCGCAGCGCCTTTGCAGCCTGTTCGCGCAGCATCTCCTCCGTATAATCAAGCGGGAGCGGAATATTCGGGATTCGCAGCATGGTTTCACCTCCGTTTCGGGTTCGTCATTCACCGTATTTTTCCAGATAGACAAAGGCCAGCCCGTCGCTGACATCCTTGCGTGAAAAGACCGTATATCCGTGCTTCTGATACAGCCGGATGTTATCAGTGCTCCTGATTCCGGTAAACAGCTCGTACCGCTTTCCGGGAAAGCAGCCTTCCGCCGCCGCCAGCAGCGCGGAGCCGTATCCCCTGCGCTGATACGCCGGGTGTACCATGAGCTTGCCGATGAACACCGTGCCGTCCTGTTCCCTTGCGCGGACAGAGCCGATGATCCGGCTGTCCGCGGTCATTTTCAGAATGACGCCGCTTTCAAATTCTGCGGTCAGCTCTGCAAGCGTCTGTTTCAGCGGCGGAATCTCCCGGCTGCCGTAGAGCGCCGCCTCGCTCTGATATGCAAGATATTGCAGCTGCAAAATCTCCGGCAGATCGCCGCGTTCTGCATGTTCAATCACGGCCGCACCTCCTGAAAAACACAGGCAGCACGGGGATTTGCCCGTACTGCCCGTTTCTGTTATGTTCCGGATAGACCGGCTTCGTATTCGCTTCTGAGCATGGAGAAATAATGTCTTCCGACATATTCTCCGTTCATGAAAAAGTAGTCGCGCAGCGTGCCCTCGTAGGTAAATCCGCATTTTTCGATCACGCGCCGGGAAGGCTTGTTGATCGTTTTCGTGCAGATCTGCACCTTATGGAGGTTCATCGAATCAAAACCGAACGCAATGACAGCCTTTGTCGCCTCGGTCGCATAGCCGCGGCACTGGAAATCCGCACCGATGCAGTATTCGATCTCGGCAAAATGATTTTTGCTGTCAACCAGAAAATACGCAATCTGTCCGATGCATTCGCCGTTCGCTTTTTCAATGACTGCCCAGCGGTAATAATCCTCGCGCGCATAAGAGCCGATGTACCTGTCAAGCAGTTCTCTGACCGCTTCCTTTGTGGTATAAACCGGCTCAGAGTACATCGTCTGCACATTTTCATCCGCGGCCCAGTATTTCAGCATCGCGTCGTCATCGGTATACTGAAATCTGCGCAGAATCAGGCGTTCTGTTTCGATTGTCTGTGTTCCGGTATGTGTCAGCATGCTGCGGTTCCTTTCAGCGGATTCTCAGTCCATTTTCGGCAGCTTTGCAAGGGACTCTGCCAGCTCCTCGTCGGTCGGGACATAGTTCTCAAGCTCGCCGTCATTGTACTTTGCGTAGCCTGCAAGGTCGAAGTAGCCCGTGCCGGTCAGGCCGAACACGATGGTCTTTTCCTCGCCGGTTTCCTTGCAGCGGAGTGCCTGCTCGATTGCACCCTTGATGGCGTGGGAGCTTTCCGGTGCCGGGAGGATGCCCTCAACGCGTGCGAACATCTCAGCTGCCTCAAAGACCTCGGTCTGCTTGTAGGAAACAGCGTCCAGAATGCCCTGATCGTGCAGCTCGGAGAGCACGGTGCTCATGCCGTGATAGCGCAGGCCGCCTGCGTGGTTCGGTGCCGGGATATAATTGGAGCCGAGCGTATACATCTTTGCGAGCGGGCAGATCATGCCGGTATCGCAGAAGTCATATGCGTACTTGCCGCGGGTCAGGGACGGGCAGGATGCCGGTTCGACCGCGATGAACTTGTAATCCGCCTCGCCGCGCAGCACTTCGCCTGCAAACGGAGAAATCAGGCCGCCGAGGTTGGAGCCGCCGCCTGCACAGCCGATGATGATATCCGGCTTGATGTCATATTTTTTCAGTGCAGTCTGCGTTTCCAGACCGATCACGGACTGGTGCAGGAGCACCTGGTTCAGCACGGAGCCGAGCACATAGCGGTAACCCTCATGGGAAACCGCGTACTCCACGGCTTCGGAGATTGCGCAGCCGAGGCTGCCGGTCGTGCCGGGATGTGCTTCCAGAATCTTCTTGCCGACCTCGGTCGTCATGGACGGGGACGGGGTCACATCTGCGCCGTAGGTGCGCATGACCTCGCGGCGGAACGGCTTCTGCTCATAGCTGACCTTGACCATGTAGACCTTGCAGTCGAGGTCGAAGTAAGAACAGGCCATGGAAAGTGCGGTACCCCACTGACCTGCGCCGGTTTCCGTGGTGACGCCCTTCAGACCCTGCTTCTTTGCATAGTAGGCCTGTGCGATTGCGGAATTCAGCTTGTGGCTGCCCGAGGTGTTGTTGCCCTCGAACTTATAGTAGATCTTTGCCGGGGTGCCGAGCTTCTTTTCGAGGCAGTATGCACGCACCAGCGGGGACGGACGGTACATCTTGTAGAAGCTGCGGATTTCCTCCGGAATCTCAATGTACGCATCAGTGACATTCAGCTCCTGCTCTGCCAGCTCGCGGCAGAAAACCTGCGAGAGCATATCAATCGACGCCGGTTCATGGGTTGCCGGATTGAGCAGCGGTGCGGGCTTGACCTTCATATCGGCACGGAGATTGTACCATGCCTTCGGCATTTCGTCTTCTTCGAGATAGATCTTGTACGGGATTTCCTTGTTTGCCATAGTGAACACTCCTTTTTTCATGCTGTTGTGGGCGGATGCCAGAGAGGAAACAAAAAACGCCCGTCCCTGACAATACATACAGTCAAGGACGAGCGGTGCTCGCGGTGCCACCTTGATTCACCCGTCCGTATCCGGAACGCGGTGCCCTTTGCGGGATACTTTACAATACCCCCGGCATCTGACGCGTGCCGGACGTCGCAGCTTTGACTGCGCCCTCAGCGGGCCATTCAGCGAGCCGGTTCCGTCCGGTTCTCAGCCTCCCGGACTCTCTGTGGGTACGTTTCTCACTGTTTCTCTCCGCTTCAACGGTTTATGGCTGCATTATAGCATAATTTTCCGCTTTTGTCAAGCGGTTTCCCGAAAAAATCGGCGGGCAGCGCCCGGCTCAGTCTGTCGGAAAAGAGGTATCTCCGATGGATTTATCATGGAGCGCCCGCCCGCTTCGCTATGAGTTTGCACCGCATACTCACCCAAACCCCGCCGGGGGCGTACCCCCAGACCCCATTTTATATAAAGGGGAAGCCGTAATAAAAGATTGCAACGGGCGAAATCCCCCTGCGTTCAGGAGCCCGGAGGGCTTCGGAATTTCACGTTTTTTATAAATTCCCCCGACTATCTACGCTCTTTCACTGTGCCGCCTTGCATTTTGCCGCGCAATATGCTATAATGTACTGAATGAAATGAACGGAGAATCAGAATATGAGTATTTTGAATGTTGAGCATGTCACGCACGGCTTCGGTGCGCGGCAGATCCTGAATGATGCCTCCTTCCGGCTGCTGAAAGGCGAACATGTCGGACTGGTCGGCGCAAACGGCGAGGGCAAATCCACGTTCCTGAACATCATCACCGGCAAGCTCATGCCGGATGAGGGCAAGGTCGAATGGTGCCGTCACATCACAACCGGCTACCTCGATCAGTACAGCACACTGGAAAAGGGCAAAACCATCCGCGACGTCCTCCAGGAGGCCTTCCGGCATCTGTCAGAGCTGGAAGCCGAGATGATCGGCATGTACGACAAAATGGCAGACTGCACCGAGGAGGAGATGGCCGCGCTGATGGAGGATGTCGGCGAGATTCAGAGCATCCTCGATTACAGCGGCTACTATACCGTTGACGCCAGAATTTCCGAGTACGCAAACGGCCTCGGCCTGAACGAGATCGGCCTTGACCGTGATGTTTCGGAGCTCTCCGGCGGACAGCGCGCCAAGGTGCTGCTCGCCAAGGTGCTGCTGGAAAATCCGATGATCCTGATTCTCGACGAGCCGACGAATTTCCTGGACGAGAATCATATCACATGGCTGACGGGCTTCCTGCAAAATTACGAAAATGCGTTTATTCTCGTATCGCATGACATACCGTTCCTCAACAGCGTCATCAATGTGGTCTACCATGTGGAGAACGCTGTCATGACGCGCTATACCGGCGACTACGACAATTTCGTCCGCATGTACGAGCTGAAAAAGCGCCAGACTGAGCAGGCCTTTGAAAAGCAGCAGAAGGAAATTGCCGAGCTGGAAACCTTTATCGCCAAGAACAAGGCGCGCGTTGCAACGACGAACATGGCAAAGTCCCGTCAGAAGAAGCTCGATAAAATGGAGAAAATCACGCTGATGCGCGAAAAGCCGAAACCGGTATTCTCGTTCCGGAAAGCGAGAACCCCCGGACGCGTTGTCATTGACTGCGAGGATCTGGTGCTCGGCTACGACGCGCCGCTGACAAAGCCCGTTTCGGTGCAGGTGGAGCAGGGACAGAAAATCGCAATCCGCGGCGTCAACGGCATCGGAAAATCCACGCTGCTGAAAACGCTGCTGAAGCTGATTCCGCCGTTTGCAGGGACAGTCGCGCACGATCAGTTCGTCGAGCCGGGATACTTTGAGCAGGAGGCGGAATCCGGTTCCGAAACGCCGCTCCAGGTCATCTGGGACGAATTCCCCGCAATGACAAACGCGGAGGTGCGCGGCGCGCTTGCGCAGTGCGGACTGACGACGGAGCAGATTTCCTCCCAGATGAAGGTGCTCTCCGGCGGCGAGAACGCCAAGGTGCGTCTGTGCCGGATCATGCTGCATGAGATCAATCTGCTGGTGCTCGACGAACCGACGAATCATCTGGATCAGGACGCAAAGGATGCGCTGAAAAAGGCATTGCAGGAGTATAAGGGCACGGTGCTGATTGTCAGCCACGAGCCGGAGTTCTATATGGATATTGCGGATATTGTCTGGAATATCGAGGAATGGTCTACGAAGATTATCTGATGCGGGCGCTTTCCGGATCAGAAAAGCGGGAAACGGTGTTTGACGGTTCCCGCTTTTTTTGTATGCAGTCATTACATTTGTCACTGCAAATATGACTGACGGCATCTTCCGGAATCCCGCACGGTCTGCTATAATACAGTCAGAAGCAGAGCAGAAGGCTCTGCCGGTTAAAAAGCGGAAAGGAATGCCGGGGAACCGGCGGTGTGCTATGAAAAAGAGATGTTTTGCGGAATATGTCCTGTTCTTCTGGGTGTATGCGGTGATCGGCTGGATCTATGAGGTCTTTCTGGAAACCTGTGTTTACCGCTGGGGATTCAGCAACCGCGGCGTCCTGTTCGGGCCGTGGCTGCCGGTGTACGGCTTCGGCGCAGTTGTGTTTTTGCTGCTGTGGTACCGCCTGATCAAAGGAAAGACGGTCAAACGGAAGCTACTGATGCTCCCCGTGATCTTTTTGCTGACCATGGCGACGGCCACGCTCATTGAGCTGATTACAAGCTATCTTTGCGAGTGGGTCATGGGCTCGTGGCCGTGGCAGACCTATGCGGATTATGCGGTCAATTTTCAGGCGCGGATTGCGCTGAGCCCGAGCATCCGGTTCGGCCTCGGCGGCGTTGTGTTCCTGTATGTGATCCAGCCGTTCCTTGACAGACTGGCTGCCCGCATGAAGGACAAGACGCTGTATATCACAGCCGGCGTGATTGTCACAGTGCTGGCTGTGGATCTGGTCTATACCGTATTTTTCCGCTGAACTGCATAACATAAGCCAGAGGCAGCCCGTTTCCGGACTGCCTCTGTTTGTCAAATAAAGTGCCTCCGGCGGATTTATAATGGGGGCGCTGCCCCCATACCCCTGCTTAAGGGTCATTGTCCCTTAAGAATCCCATTGTGATGAAAACAATGTATTTTCTTTGCTTTCCTTATTGCGGGATGCCAACATGATTTGGGTGCGTTTGCGGGCAAGCGCCCCATGATCATTACACCAGAGATACCGCTTTTGCTCCGCGCCGCGGTTGACGAAGTGCGCGGAATCTGATATAATAAGACGGTAAATCATCAGAGCGAGCCGGTACGGTCATCCGGCACTCTGCGCAGGAGGTGGGAGCATGGCAAGACCGTTCCGGAAAAAAGAAGCCAAAAAACTGATTGCAGAGCACCGTCATCTGCTCAGTCAGCTGGATGCGGTCACGGCGGAGCTGCAAACCTGCCGCAGCAATATCAAAATGTTCTCGGATCAGCTTGCGGAACAGAACGTCACGGCAATCCTGCGGAATATTCCGGTCGAGGAAATCAACAACCGGGAAAAGCGTGCATTCCGCGTCAAGACACTGCGGGAAAACGGCTATCAGACCGTCGCGGACATTGTTCCGGCATCTGCGCAGGCGCTCGCCGCGGTGAACGGCATCAGCGGGGAGGCCGCCGATGAAATCAAACGCATCGCCGGGGAAATGGCCGCGCAGGCCGCAGTCGGATGCAAAATCCGCATCAGCACGGACAATCAGACGCCGGAGTCCACGGCGCTGGTTTCGGCGATCTGCCGGTACCGGCAGCTCCGGCCGCATGCGGATGCCGCCGGACAGCTCGCGGATGCCAGCCGCGGAGAAATCACCGATGCGCTGGCTGCGCTGGAGCCTGTCAAGGGCAATCTGAAATGGCTGTTTGCCGCACAGGATAAACGGCAGAGGGGCATGGAGGCATTCTGCCGGCTGACCGATCTGAAAATCGGCGCCTACGGAACAGAGGCTGATGCTCTGCTGGCAGAATACCGGGACATGCAGAAATACGCAGAGCCGGAAGCATGGAACGACTTTGCGGAGCATTCCATTTCGTATTTCAATGTGTTGGAGGAGATCAACCCGGGGCTCCTCGGCAATGACGATGCGCTTTACGGTCTGCCGGAGGAGCTTGCCCGTGAGGTTCAGGGGGAACCCTGCCTCCCGGACGGCCTGCTCTGCGAGCTGCGAAGATATCAGGCATGGGGCGTCAAATATATCCTGCATCAGAAGCGCGTGCTGCTCGGCGATGAAATGGGACTCGGCAAAACCGTGCAGGCTATCGCGGCAATGGTATCGCTCAAAAACACGGGCGCATCACATTTCATGGTCGTCTGCCCGGCAAGCGTCATCACAAACTGGTGCAGGGAGATCACGCAAAAAAGCACGCTCAGCGTCATCAGAATTCACGGCGCTGCCAGAGCGGATGCGCTGCAATCCTGGCTGGACAGCGGCGGCGTCGCCGTGACGACATATGAAACAACGGCCTTTTGCAGCCTGCCGGATGCGTTCCGGTTTTCCATGCTCGTCGTGGACGAAGCCCATTATATCAAAAACCCCGGCGCAAAGCGGACAAAGAACGTCAAAGCCCTCAGCACCCGTGCAGACCGCCTGCTCTTCATGACCGGCACCGCACTGGAAAACAGGGCGGAGGAAATGGTATCGCTGATCAGCATGCTTCAACCGAAGCTGGCAGAGCAGGTGCGGAGCATGACCTTTCTCTCCGCGGCGCCGCAGTTCCGGAAAACGGTTGCGCCGGTCTATTACCGCAGAAAGCGCGAGGACGTCCTGACAGAGCTGCCCGATCTGATCGAGAGCCGGGAATGGTGTACGATGAGCCCGGCGGAGGAAGTGTTTTACGAACAGGCAGTGCTTGCAGGACGGTTTGCGGAATCCAGACAGGTGTCCTGGAATGTGCCGGAAATCAGCGATTCCGCAAAGGCATGGCGGCTGCTGGAGCTGGTCAACGAGGCCGAGGAGGACAGCCGCAAGGTCATCGTCTTTTCCTGTTTTCTGGATACGCTCCGAAAAGTCACGCAGCTGCTCGGAAAGCGCTGTCTGGAACCGGTCTGCGGTGCCGTCACCCCGCAGCGGCGGCAGGAGATCATCGACGAATTCGATCAGGCGCCGCCCGGAACCGTGCTCGCTGCGCAGATTCAGTCCGGCGGCACAGGGCTGAATATTCAGTCGGCCAGCGTGGTGATACTCTGTGAGCCGCAGCTGAAGCCTTCGGTGGAGAATCAGGCGATTTCCCGCGCATACCGGATGGGACAGACGCGCAACGTGCTTGTGTACCGCCTGCTCTGCGAGAACTCCGTCGATGAGAAAATCATGCAGATGCTGGAGGAGAAGCAGGCGATTTTTGACGCGTTTGCGGATCGCTCCGAAGCGGCGGATGAAAACGGGGAAATCGGCGACAGCGCCATGAAGCATATCATCCGGGAGGAAGCCGAGCGGATTCATGCAAAGCACAATGCGAATCCCTGAACAAGTGCAAAGGGAGCGCCGGAATGGGGACGTCCTCGTCACAGGGCGTCCCCATTTGCAGGCGGTAAGCTGTATTCCCGGAACGGTAAGCTGCGTTTTTTCGGGGGTAAGCTGCATTGACAACATACGCCGTTTTGTGTTATCATATAAAAGGAAAAACATGCGCACAGTCTGATTGCGGCGGATCCTCCGCTGCACGGCAGGCAGTCAGAAAAGGAGCTGATGATATATGCAGGAACCCGGAATCCGGCTGACGTGGTACGGCACCGCTTCGGTGCGGATCACCGCCGGCAGCACACAGCTCCTGATTGATCCGTTCTTTCCGCTCGAAGGCAGCAAAATCCGGATTCCGGCGAACGCCTATTCCGGATGCAGCAAAATCCTGATTACGCACGGGCATTTTGATCACATCGGCAGCATCCGCGAAATCGTCCGCCCCGGCACCGCTGTTTACTGCACCCGGGCGCCGTACCGGAGCCTGCGCAGAAAGGGTGTCCGGGAAGAGCATCTGCACCGGATCAAGCCGGGCGACGTCCTGACCTTCGGTGAAATCAGAATCACGGTCTTACGGGGCAGTCACATCAGATTACGCCCGCGGTACTGCCTGAAGGCGGTCTTTGGCAGGCGCGCGCGGCAGAACCGGAAGGGCATCATCCGGAAGCTCCTGAAATTCGCGTCATGCCGTGAAAAGAAAGAAGCCCTCTGCTACCTCGCGGAAGCATACGGCAAACGGATTCTGATTCTCGGGAGCATGGCGCTGGCACCGGACACGGCGTATCCTGTGGACGCCGATCTGGCACTGTTCCCGTATCAGGGCTCCGATCAGCTGTTTGCAATCGCCAGGCAAATTTATCAGACAATCAGGCCGAAGGCTGTGCTGCTGACACATTTCGACGACACGTTCCCGCCGTTCAGCAGAGAGGTCGAAACCGCCGAATTTGAACATTATCTGAAAAGCCGCGCAGCCGTATACCGGCTCAGACACGGCGGCACAATCGAGATCTGACATAATATCAGTCAGAATATACTGCATCATCACCGCAGCGGAGGCCCGTCATGAGAATTATAATCGAAACCCCACAGCCAAATGATGAAGATGTTGTCATCGTCCGGTGCAGCACGCCGGACCCGCGTCTGATTTCGATGCTGCTTGCATTTCAGACGGCCAATACAGAGCTTACGGGGTATCTGGATGACAAAATCGTCCGTCTGAATTATCAGGATGTTTACTACTTTGAAGCAAATGAAAACCGCGTTTTTGCGTATTGCCACTCAAAGGTCTATGAGGTGAAGTATAAGCTGTACGAGCTTGAGGAGCTTTACGCGCCGCTGGATTTTGTGCGATGTTCCAAGTCGCTGATCGTCAACATGGAAAAGATTGAATCGCTTGCGCCGCTGTTCAGCGGAAAGCTGGAGGCGCATCTGAAAAACGGCGAAAAAATCGTGATTTCACGGCAGTATGTACCGAGCCTGAAAGCAAAGCTCGGGATTCAGGAGGTAAACGGATGATCAAGGAATTTTTTGTTTCACTGCTGCATTATTTTGTGGATATTACAACCGCTGTTCTGATTGCCGCAGCAATCTATCTGACCGTATCCGGGCAGCAGCCGAACAGCTCCCTGCTGTGGGAGATTCTGCTCAGCGGCTTTGTCACCGCCCTGCCCTCCGCGGCGCTGCTCTGCTTTGATCAGAAAAGCGTCAGAAAGTCGCTGCTGCTGTGGGTGATTCATTTTCTGCTCATCTTCTTCATCACTCTGATGCTGCTGAAAATGTTCGGCTGGTGCAGCATCACCCCGCTCTCCGTGCTGCTGACCTTTGTCGCAGTCATTTGCATTTACTTCTTCACCTGCTTTGTGCATTATCTGGTAGACAGAAAGCATACCGCGCTGATGAATCAGCAGCTGAAAAACCGGTATGCAGACAAAGAACAGGTTCCGAATCCGAAACAATAACATGCTTGCTGAAATATATGCATACAGAAAAGAGCCGGAAACAGTCCAGACTGTTTCCGGCTTTTTCTGCGCATCTGCGTGCCGGAACCGTACCGGCCAGAAAGGTCTTCGGGCACCGTGCAAAAAATGTGAATCAGTTCACAAAGGCGCATTCATTATATGGTAAATATATTGATTATACACTCAACATGCAGGAACAACAGGCCGGCCGCAGCATACTGACCTTTTTCATTCCCTACCCGGTATTTTCAGCACATTCTGTGCTGAAAGAAGGCTGAAATTTATCGTATGCAGTTGCTTTTTCGCATAAATACGCGGTTATTCTCCGAACTGGGTAAACACGCCCCGTTCTCTTTATACTTGCCGTTGTTTTTTTGGCTAAAATTACACAAATTGAAAGCAAAAAACTATTGACAAACCATTAGATATATAGTATAATAAAATTGTATCAGAGGTACACTTCGCTGATTTGAAGTGTCACAATGGTACTTGGGGAAAGCCGGTGCGGATTCTGTCCGGAGTGTGACAGAAACACCGGTTTCGGAATCTTTTTGGGCAAGATAGGAGGACGTACCGATGAAACGCAAACACGCATATCGGCGGTTTATCGCCGGAATTCTCGCGATCCTGACAGTGACGGGCAACGCTTTGCTGCCGAGCACTATCAGGATTCCGTTTGCACCGACCGCAATCACGGCAAGTGCAGAAATTGTGACTGGCAGACAGCAGGGAACTGGCCAAAACAGATACAATTACAGTTATGATACGGAAACAGGCGCACTGACAATCACCTCTGGCAACCTGTATAAGAGCGGCGGTGTGCTTGCGCTGCCAAACAGCATCGACCGGAACAGCATCACAAGCATTGTGATGAAGAGCGGTACATCGTTCCCGCAGGACAGCAACAGCATGTTCTCCGGTATGGCCGGTCTGACCTCTTTTGTGGCCGAGGACGGCGTTACCGTGAAAACCGGCGGTTATGGATACTGCAAGATGAGCAGCCTGTTTGAAAACTGCACCAGCCTGACCACAGTGGATCTCTCCGGCATCACAAACGGCGATAAAGTCGCGTATATCGACAAGATGTTCCACGGATGCTCTGCCTTGCAGTCAGCCGATCTTTCCAGTCTGTCCGGTGAAGAAATCGGTGACGGATGGAGTACATTCCTCGGAGATGTCAATCCTGTTTCCCAGACCACAGACGGCTGCGCGGTTCTGACTTCTCTGACGCTGTCGCCTACATTCATCTATAATGCGCTCGGTAATCTGTCAGACAGCCTGAGCAGTGAATTCAGCCAGATGACAGCAGAAGAATTCGTCGGCGATCTGCTGGAGGGCTGCCCTGCGGCAGACTCTCTTTCACAGGCTCTTCTGGCGCAGTACTATGATTATTACGGCAGCCAGAACTATGAGTCGCCGTCTTACGTTTGGAACCAGACCGAAACCGGCTGGAGCTGCCGCGGCACGCGAAAGGCAAAATCCGGCAGCGGGCTGCAGAATGTTGACGAAACGGTTGAGGCTTCTGTTGTGGAAACGCCCGCAACCTGTACAGAGGACGGCCTGCTCTCCTACACTGCGCATTTTGAGAGCACTGTTCTGAGCGATCAGCATAAGGAAATTGCGGTTTCTGCACTCGGCCACAACTGCACTGTCATCGTTCCGTACAGCGATGATTATACCTTCCGCTGGACAGAGGACGGCAAGGCATTCGTCACACTGAAATGCGAGAACGGCGACTGCGACGAAACCGTCGAACAGGAAATTACGGATGTTGATGCTGACGTCCATCCGACAACCTGCACCGCTGACGGCTACACCGTTTACACGGCAACTTACGGCGATGTGACCGAGCAGTATACCGTTGACGGCGATCCGGCAAC
>JAEEIA010000008.1 GCA_016281125.1 Oscillospiraceae bacterium
AGCTCACCGGCGATCTTGTACATATTCGGGATCATCAGGAGCAGACCCTGGGAAGCGGTATAGGTGGTGGTCAGAGCACCGGCATTCAGAGAGCCGTGAACCGTACCCGCAGCACCCGCCTCAGACTGCATCTCCTCAACCTTGACGGTCGTGCCGAAGATGTTTTTGACGCCCTGTGCAGACCACTGGTCAACATAGTCCGCCATCGGGCTGGAAGGCGTGATCGGATAGATACCGGCGACTTCCGTGAAGGCGTAGGACACATATGCAGCAGCATTGTTGCCGTCCATCGTCTTCTTCTTACGAACGATAGCCATAAGAATGTACCTCCATAATATAGTATAGTATTGAGCTGGGAATCTGCGCTGCAAAGCCGGGCTCTCCGGCGTCCGCACAGAATTTCGCTTATCTATTATAGCACAAATGTGCCGAAATGTAAAGCCCTTCCCCGATTTTCGATGATTTTCACAGAAAGATGCAGGACTGACAGCGGAGCATCTTGCTCTGGGTGCTATTTTTGTGCATTCTGATAGACAAATTTTGGATACAATCACGAAATTATTTGCAAAAAGACCGAAAAAAGGAAAAAACGGTTGACCTTTTGCTGCTTTTCGTGTATAATAAAGGCGGTGAAATAATGTAATGTTATTTTCACTCGTTTTGTTGTCTCCTTTCTTTTGTTCTACACATTTTGATTTGACCTCATTTTATTTCAAAGCAGAGCAGCCGCTCTGCTTTTTTTCATATCGGACGAACGTGCCGGAAAGGACATCGGGACATGAAATTCAGGTACACAAAAGCGGAGCTGAAGCAGAAGCTCCGGCCGTGGGTGCGTGCACTGACGAATCCGCACCTGCTGATTTCGGTCGGCATTGCATGGTTTATCACGAACGGCTGGGCGTACTGTGCAATCGGGTTGGGCGCGTTTCTGGAGATCGGCTGGCTGCTGAAAGCCGGTTCGGTCTGGGCGGCGATGCTCTGGGTGCCGGGAACGCCGGAAAAGCTGGTGACGTTTCCGATTGCGATTTTCATTCTGCGGCTGCTGTTCCCGAACGATACCCGTACGCTTGCGATGATCGACCGCAAATGGAAGGCCGCAAAGGATAAAACAAGGATAAAGTACCGGAAATTCAGGGAGAAGCTCCGCAGCAGACGGAACAAAGAGCTGCCGGAGAACAATCAGGACAAATAAAGGCCTGTTCAGGGGCGCGGATCAAAGGATCGGCGCCTTTTTCTGTGTACGGAAAAATTTATCAAAAAGCCTGTGATATTTTGCCCTCCTCAGTTGTTTTATAGGTGAAGGCTTCAACAAACCACAAGGAGCGAATCCATGGATCACGCACAAATGACCGCGATTTACCGTCGCATGAAAGACACCGTTTACCGCGCCGCGCTCTCCTACTGCCGCAATGTGCAGGACGCCGAGGACATCACGCATGACGTGTTCCTCATACGCTTCCGGCACGAGGCCCCGTTCCCTGACGACGAGGCGGAAAAGGCGTGGATGCTGCGCGTCACCGTCAACCGGTGCAAAAATCTGCTGCGCTCCTTCCGCAGACGGTTTTCCGTTCCGCTGGAGGACGCCGCACAGGTCTGTGTCACGGAGGACGAGCATACCGTCTGGGAGGCAGTGAACGCGCTCCCGGCCGCATACCGGCTGGTGATACATCTGTATTATTACGAGGGCTATTCCGTCCGTGAAATCGGGACGATTACCCGCAAAAGCGAAACTGCCGTCCAGACACAGCTTTACCGTGCAAGAAAGCTGCTGAAAAAGGCACTCGGAGAGGAGCTTGGATTATGAATATGCAGGATTACCGCCATGCCGCAGACCGCGTACACATCGCAGAGCACTGCGAGGAGGAGGTTTTGCGCATGACAACACAAACAGAACAGAAAACACGCAGGCCGCTGCTCCGCACCGCGACCGGCATTGCAGCCGCAGCCGCGTGCATCGGCGTAACGGGCGCGCTCGGGCTTGCGCTGTTTCACATGAACCGGGACGGAAACGAACTGACTGCCGCATCGCAGGATGAAACGGTTGCCGTTTCCGAAGTAACCGAACCTGACGGAACAGATTCCGTACCGGGGGACGGGGAAACCTATGAAGATTTTGTTTCCGCATACTATGAAAAGATCGCGGGGCATCCGGTCAGCTTTGACTGGTCGTCGCTCTGCGGCACGAATCTCAACGAGGTCTGGGAGTCGGAGGACGGAACGATCACGCTGAAAGCAGCTGTCACAGACGGCTATCAGGCGCAGTTCTTCTATACGTTCAGGCCGGATTTTGACTGGGATCATGCCGACGAGGAGGAGCGAAGCGGGCGGCTTCCGCGAATCACATTCGGTCCAGATACCACGCCTACTGTTCAGCTGGACGAAACCGTGCGCGGGGACGGAACCATCCGCTTTTATTGCTGTCTGCGGTCAATCATGAAGGCGGAACTGCTGCCGGAGGACGGCATTTGCAGCGCGGTTTTCATGCCTTCGTACCGGGCCGACGAGAAGTCTTATTCGTCGTCAAGGGAGAGCCGCACGGTCACGATCAATATGCCGGAGCAGATGCCGCAGTGGCGGGAGCTCAGTGATACGCTGCACCTTGTCAACGACGGCACCGCACTTTCAACCGACGTTTTGGAAGCAGATTACAGCTATGTGCTTGTCACGCCGCTCTGCGCATATCTGACAGACTGTCTGCCTGCGGAGCAGCTTGCAATCTGTGAGAAAGCAAAACACAACTTCGGCGGAATCGGAAGTCCGATCTGTGCAGGCTCTGCATCCGCAGATGCACTGACGCTGCAAGGTGACCGCATTTCCGTGCCGCTGAATCTGATTGAAAGCAGTGACGTATTTTACGGGGATTCGGCTTATCAGTTTATCGCAGAAGAATATCAGGAGGGACGTGATCCCGGGGACGGAAAGCTGTATGGCATTTGCCTGTTACAGTTCAAGGAGCCGCAGGATCTCTCTGAGGTCGCCGCAATGACATTTGCAAGCCCGGCGGACGGCACGGCTGTGTCTGTTGATCTGACACCCGAAAAGTTGCCGTTCACGTCAGAGCTTGACCCGGACTATGCAGAGATCAACCGCATCAGCGAGCCTGCGGAAACAACAATTATACAGGATGATGCTGCGCTTGGAGAAGCGCAGGGCAGCCTTGCTTAAGAGAGCGTATTTCAGCTAAGTATGCTTGATTGGTAGCCGGATATCTGCGACGGCCTGCCGGAATATCAGTGGACTGGGCTGGACGGTAACGTGTATTATTTCAACTTTTCCGGCGGCTGGGTATGGAGATATGAATCCAAACACCCGGGTGCAAATTTGAAAGAGGCGCAGCTGACAAAGGCGCTGGCCGCACTGCTGAACGAGTACAAAGAGAAATACGGACTGGCGGAGAACTCTTAGTTACCGCCTTTCAGATTAAAAAGCTGCCGGAGGACGAAACAGTCCTCCGGCAGAACAGACTGTCGATAAACTTGCGGAAACCAAAAATAAAAGTTTTTGGTCGAGCTTTTTCAAAAAGCTCGCGGGTCGAGGGCAGAGCCCTCGTCGCCCGTCGCAACGGGCGAAACTCCCCTGTGTTCAAGAGCTCGGCGGGCTTGGGGACCTGCGATAGAGGTCCCCATTCTTCAATAGCATCCGCAAAGCGGATACCTTTTTCGACAAACTGAGCTGCCGGAGGACGAAACAGTCCTCCGGCAGAAATTTTTTTGCATGTTTGCATGTTCTTTTTTGCGCAGATACGTCCGGAACATGCGTTCTCTGACCTGTGCGCCAAAAAAGCCGCGGTACGGCTGAGCGTATCGCGGCAGGATAACCAAAGATTTCCGGAGGGTATTGACAAGCCGGAAGGAATGGGATATAATAGTAGAATGCCTGAGTAGGCACAAGCGGCTTTTCTCCGCGTAATAGTATAGCATAGATTCTGCGGCTTGTCAAGTCCTTTTTTGTAAAATATGCAGGAAAGGCTGCCGCGGAGTGATGCGCCCTGATACAAAAGACAGGAGGTTTTTGCCCATGAGCCCTAAAACCAATCCGGACGTGCAGACGGCGGTCTCGGTCAAGGACGTTCAGGTCGGAAAAAACACACGTAAGAGCTTCGGCAAGATCGACGAGGTTTTGCAGATGCCGAACCTCATTGAGGTGCAGAAAAAATCCTACGAGTGGTTCCTGACCGAAGGTCTGCGCGAGGTGTTCCGCGATGTGGCGTCGATCAGTGATTTCAACGGCAATCTTCAGCTCAGCTTCATTGATTACCGCATCGACGACACGCCCAAGTATACCATCGCGGAGTGCAAGGAGCGCGACGCGACCTATGCTGCACCGCTGCGTGTCAAGGCGCGGCTCTGGAATCAGGAAACCGACGAGGTTACCAGCAGCGAGATCTACATGGGCGATATGCCCCTGATGACCGAGAGCGGTACGTTCGTCATCAACGGCGCAGAGCGCGTCATCGTGTCGCAGCTCGTCCGTTCCCCGGGTGTTTATTACAGCTTCACGCGCGATAAGTCGGGCAAAAGCCTGTTCACCACCACCGTCATTCCGAACCGCGGTGCGTGGCTTGAATATGAAATGGATTCCAACGACGTCGTTTCCGTCAAGATCGACAAGAACAGAAAAATTCCGATCACCAAGTTCATCCGGGCACTCGGCCTCGGCACGAATGAGGAGATCTTCGCGCTGTTCGGCGACGATCCCAGACTGAAGGCGACGATTGAGCAGAAGGAAGAGGGCATCACCGACGATGCCGAAAAGAATATCAACGAAGCGCTGATGGAGGTCTACAAGAAGCTCCGTCCGGGCGATCCCGCAACGATCGACGGCGCAAAGCAGCTCATCAACATGCTGTTCTTTGATCCGAAGCGCTACGACCTCTGCCGGTTCGGCCGCTATAAGTACAACAAGAAGCTCGGCATCGGCGCAAGACTGATCGGTCAGGTGCTGTCCAGACCGGTTGTCAGCTTCATGACCGGCGAGCTGATCGCGGATACCGGCATGAAGGTCACCGCAGAGCTCGCACAGCAGATCGAGCAGGCCGGCGTCTATGAGGCCTATGTCGAGGCGGAAGTCCGCGAAACGCATGTGGATGAGAAGAAGCATGAGCTGGTTGCGGAATTCGTCGAGCGCGAGGTCAAGGTGCTCGGCTCCGGCATGGTCGATATTACCCCGTATGCAGCGGCTGTCATCGACGGCTTCGATGCAGAGGAGCACGGCATCAATGAGAAGGTTTCCGCAAAGGTGCTGCTCAACCTGCTGGAGGAAGCAGACGGCGATGCGGAAAAGCTCAGCCAGCTGATCCGCACCAACAAGGATCTGCTCGTGCCGAAGCACATCGTCCGCGATGATATTTTCGCAACGATCAGCTATTTCTGCAACCTCTGCGACGGCATCGGCAGCACCGACGACATCGACCACCTCGGCAACCGCCGTATCCGTTCGGTCGGCGAGCTGCTTCAGAACCAGTTCCGCATCGGCTTTGCAAGAATGGAACGCGTCATCCGCGAGCGCATGAGCCTCCAGGCACAGGATGCCGAAACGCTCACCCCGCAGACGCTTGTCAATATCCGTCCGATCACTGCGGCCATCAAGGAGTTCTTCGGCTCCTCTCCGCTGTCGCAGTTCATGGATCAGAACAACCCGCTGGCAGAGCTGACGCATAAGCGCCGTCTGTCCGCGCTGGGCCCGGGCGGTCTGACCAGAGATCGCGCAGGCTTCGAGGTGCGTGACGTTCACTATTCGCACTATGGCAGAATGTGCCCGATTGAAACCCCTGAAGGCCCGAACATCGGTCTGATTTCCTATCTCGCATCCTTTGCCCGCATCAACATCTACGGCTTCATCGAGGCGCCGTACCGCAAGGTCGATAAGGCGACCGGTACGGTCACGGACGAGGTCGTTTACATGACTGCGGACGTCGAGGATACGTTCTATGTCGCACAGGCGAACGAGCCGCTCACCGAGGACGGTAAGTTCGCAAGACGCCGCGTTACTGCGCGTCACCGCGACCAGATCCTTGAATGCGATCCGTCGCTGATCGACTTCATGGATGTTTCCCCGAAGATGGTTGTTTCCGTTGCAACGGCAATGATTCCGTTCCTCGAAAACGATGACGCGAACCGCGCCCTCATGGGCTCGAACATGCAGCGTCAGGCTGTTCCGCTGCTCAAAACCGAGCGTCCGTTCGTCGGCACCGGTATGGAGTATAAGGCTGCCGTCGATTCCGGCGTCTGCGTCCTGGCGAAGGAAGCAGGTCTGGTCGTCAGCGTCAGCGCGGATGAAATCGTGATCAAGACCGGCGAGCGCGAGGAGGATCTCCGCCGCTATCAGCTGATCAAGTTCCAGCGCAGCAACCAGGGTACCTGCGTCAACCAGCGCCCGATTGTGGAAATCGGCGACCGCGTCGAGGCAGGACAGGTCATCGCAGACGGCCCTGCAACCTGCGACGGTGAAATCTCCCTCGGCAAGAACGCCCTGATCGGCTTCATGACCTGGGAAGGCTACAACTACGAGGACGCGGTTCTTCTGAATCAGCGCCTTGTCCGCGAGGATGTCTTCACCTCCGTTCATATCGAGGAATATGAGCTGGAGTGCCGCGATACCAAGCTCGGCGCAGAAGAAATCACCCGCGATATTCCGAACGTCGGTGAGGATGCACTGAAAGACCTCGACGAGGACGGCATCATCCGCATCGGTGCAGAGGTTCATGCAGGCGATATTCTCGTCGGCAAGGTCACCCCGAAGGGCGAAACCGAGCTGACCGCAGAGGAAAGACTGCTCCGCGCGATCTTCGGTGAAAAGGCGCGCGAGGTGCGTGACAATTCCCTGAAGGTGCCGCACGGCGAATCCGGCATCGTTGTCGATGTCAAGCGCTTTACGCGTGACAACTGCGACGAGCTCGGCCCGGGCGTCAATGAAATCGTCCGCTGCTATATCGCACAGAAGCGCAAGATCTCTGTCGGCGACAAGATGGCCGGCCGTCACGGAAACAAGGGCGTTGTGTCCCGCATCCTTCCGGAAGAGGATATGCCGTTCCTCGAAGACGGCACGCCGCTCGATATCTGCCTGAACCCGCTCGGTGTTCCGTCCCGTATGAACATCGGTCAGGTGCTCGAGGTTCACCTCGGCATGGCTGCAAAGGCACTCGGCTGGCACATCATGACGCCTGTTTTCGACGGCGCACACGAGGATGATATCCGCAAGTGCTTCCGTCTCGCACAGGAGCGCAATGATGCGATCAATGCCGAAAAGACCGAGCAGACCTTCAAGCTCGCGCCGATGGACAAGGTCATTGATACGACCTCGATTCCGCTCTCCGAGGACGGCAAGTTCACCGTCTATGACGGCAGAACCGGTGAAAAATTCGATAACCGCGTTACCGTCGGTTATATGTACTATCTGAAACTCCACCACCTCGTTGACGATAAGATTCACGCACGTTCCGTCGGTCCGTACTCACTGGTTACCCAGCAGCCGCTCGGCGGTAAGGCGCAGTTCGGCGGTCAGCGTTTCGGTGAAATGGAAGTCTGGGCGCTCGAGGCATACGGCGCAGCGTATACGCTTCAGGAAATCCTGACGGTCAAGTCTGACGATACGACCGGCCGTGTCAATACCTACGAGGCAATCGTCAAGGGTCAGAATGTGCCGAAGCCGGGTATTCCGGAATCCTTCAAGGTTCTGATCAAGGAAATGCAGTCGCTCGGTCTGGATGTCCGCGTCCTTGACGAGGATCATCAGGAGATTGATCTCAAGCAGAGCTTCGATGACGATCTCCCGCCGCGCGGTCCTTCCGACTTTGATGATGAAAATACCGCAGATACGACGCATTACGAGAACGAGGATATGGGTGCTGCCGGTTATAATACCGCAATGTACGGCGAAGATACCGAGACCCATGAAATCGACCACGATGCAGCAGATGCCTCTGCGGAGGACGAAGAGGATGAGTTCGGCTTCGATGATCCGGATGATTCCGCTGCCTATGAGGAGAACGCCGACGGCGACGATCTCTTCGGTGCAGACGATCTGTAATCCCGATCAATCGAACGAAACGGTAACTATGCGGCGCGGCTGCCCTGTGAAACGCTGCGCTGCATCCCCGACATATAACAAGGAGGGAACACTTTGGAATTCACCACCTTTGATTCCATAAAAATCGGTCTTGCTTCCCCTGAGCAGATTCAGAAGTGGAGCTACGGCAAGGTCGAGCGTCCGGAAACAATCAATTACCGTACCCAGAAGCCGGAAAAAGGCGGTCTGTTCTGCGAAAAGATCTTTGGACCGACCAAAGACTGGGAGTGCTACTGCGGCAAGTTCAAGAAGGTTCGCTTCAAGGGCAAGGTCTGCCCGAACTGCGGCGTTGAGATCACCAGAGCAAAGGTTCGCCGCGAGCGCATGGGTCATATCGAGCTCGCTGCGCCGGTCGCGCATATCTGGTACTTCAAGGGTACGCCTGCCTGCATCCGTCAGGTGCTCGGCGACCTCTCCCAGAAGGATCTGGAAGCTGTTATCTATTTCACAAAATATATTGTCACCGACCCGGGCGATCCGGATCCGGTGCATGAGGGTCAGTATGTGACCGGTCTCCTCAAGCAGCAGACACTGACGGAGGAGGAATATCAGCAGGCAAATGCGAAGAACCCCGGCGCCTTCAAGGCGGAGATCGGTGCGAGCGCAATCCTGCATCTGCTCCAGGAATTCAGCCAGGACCGCTATGATAAGTTCCGCGATCAGCTGATCTCCGAGGGCAAGCTCAGCCTCGAGCCGGATGAGCTCGAAGCCTGCCGCAACTGTGAGCTCGGCAAGAACTGCCGCGAGTGCTCCTTCTGCGCAGCCGCAGAGGATGAAGAATGGAAGAACAACCTCGTCATGGCTTGCGATCAGCTCAAGGAGGAAGTCAAGAAGCTCGATGAGAAATCGACCGGCAGAAGCACCGCGCAGAAATCCCAGAAGCGCGGCAAGCTGCTGAAGCGTCTCGAAATCCTCGAAGCATTCCGTCAGTCCGGCAACCGTCCGGAGTGGATGGTCATGACGATCCTGCCGGTCATTCCGCCGGATATCCGTCCGATGGTCATGCTCGACGGCGGCAGATATGCAACCTCTGACCTGAACGATCTCTATCGCAGAGTCATCAACAGAAACAACCGTCTCGAGCGCATGCTCCAGCTCAATGCACCGAGCATCATCGTCCGCAACGAGGCACGTATGCTTCAGGAAGCCGTCGATGCGCTCATCGACAACGGCAGACACGGCAAGGACGTCACCGGTCCGAACAACCGCAAGCTGAAATCGCTCTCTGATATCCTCAAGGGTAAGCAGGGACGTTTCCGTCAGAACCTGCTCGGTAAGCGTGTTGACTATTCCGGCCGTTCCGTTATCGTTGTCGGTCCGGAGCTGAAAATGTACCAGTGCGGTCTCCCGAAGGAAATGGCACTGGAGCTCTTCAAGCCGTTTATCTTAAAGCGTCTTGTCGATATGGGCAAGATTCAGAATATCAAGTCCGCCCGTAAAAAGGTTGACAGACCGGACGACGATGTCTGGGATGCACTCGAGCACGTCATCAAGGAGCATCCGGTTCTTCTGAACCGTGCACCTACACTGCACCGCCTCGGTATTCAGGCATTCGAGCCGGTTCTCGTCGAGGGCAGAGCGGTCAAGCTGCATCCGCTGGTCTGTACCGCATTCAACGCTGACTTCGACGGCGACCAGATGGCAGTCCACCTGCCGCTTTCCGCAGAGGCACAGGCTGAGGCGAGATTCCTCATGCTTGCTGCGAATAACCTGCTCAAGCCTTCCGACGGTAAGCCGGTTGCTGTTCCGACGCAGGATATGCTGCTCGGCTCCTATTACCTCACCATGGTCAAGGACGGCGAGCCCGGCGAGGGCAAGGTCTTCCGCGATGTCGATGAGGCGATGATGGCTTACGATGAGCACGATATCACGCTGCACTCCAAGATCAAGGTGCGTATGACAAAGGAAGTGGGCGGACAGAAGGTCTCCCGCATCATCGACTGCACCGCCGGCAGACTGATTTTCAATGAGATCATTCCGCAGAATCTCGGCTTTGTCAACCGCAGCGATCCCGAGCACGAATTCGACCTCGAAATTACGCAGGTCGTCAAGAAGAGCGTCCTCTCCAAGATCATCGACCAGTGCCTCAAGGTGCACGGCGTCACCGCGACCGCAGAGGTGCTCGACCGCATCAAGGCGCTCGGCTATAAGTATTCGACCCGTTCCGGTCTGACCGTTGCCGTCATTGACGCTGTCATTCCGCCGCAGAAGAAGGATATTCTTGCGGCTGCCGATGCAGAGGTCGATGCGCTCAATGAGCAGTATCAGTACGGCTATATCTCCGGCGAAGTCAAGTACGAGAAGGTTTGTAAGGTCTGGGCGGATGCGACCGATCAGATCACCGAAGCACTGAAAGCAAACTTCGACCCGTTCAACCCGATCAACATTATGGCGGATTCCGGTGCCCGTGGTTCGATTAACCAGATTCGTCAGCTCGCAGGTATGCGCGGACTGATTGCAAACACATCCGGTGCGACGATTGAAATTCCGGTTCGTTCCAATTACCGTGAAGGTCTGAACATTTCCGAATACTTCATCTCCAGCCGTGGTGCCCGTAAGGGTCTGGCTGATACCGCACTCCGTACTGCGGACTCCGGTTATCTGACCCGTCGTCTCGTTGACGTTTCGCAGGATGTTATCATCCGCGAGATCGACTGCGGCTCGACCGAGGGTATCGAAGTCTACTGCATCAATGACGGTGAGCGTGACCTCGAAACCTTGCAGGAGCGTCTCGTCGGCAGATATCTCGTTGAGGATCTCCGCGATGAGAAATCCGAGCTGTTCATTCCGAAGACCCGCGCAATGACCGCAACCGATGCACAGCGCATTGTCGATGCAGGCATCACGCATGTCACGATCCGTTCGGTGCTGGGCTGTAAGGCAAAGAAGGGTGTCTGCGCAAAGTGCTACGGCATCAACCTTGCAAACGGCAATCTGGTCTCCGTCGGTGAGGCGGTCGGTATCATCGCCGCACAGTCGATCGGTGAGCCGGGTACTCAGCTGACGATGCGTACCTTCCACACGGGCGGTATCGCAAACGCAGAGGATATCACACAGGGTCTTCCGCGTGTTGAGGAGCTGTTTGAATCCAGACGTCCGAAGAACGGCGCAATCCTTGCAAAGACCTCCGGTACAATCAGCATGTCCGAGGACAACGGCATCAAGACGATCATCATTCATGATCCGGAGACGAACACCGACTCCACGCCGTATACCATTCCGTATAACTACCACCTCGCTCCGAACATCAAGGACGGCGCTGAAATCCAGCGCGGCGGCAGACTGACCACCGGTTCGATCTATCCGATGGATCTGCTCGATATCCTCGGCGTTCAGGCGGTTCAGAACTATATCATCGAAGAAATCCAGTATGCATACCGTCAGCAGGGCGTTGGCATCAACGATAAGCACATCGAGGTCATCGTTCGCCAGATGATGCGCAAGGTGCTGATCGCCGATCCGGGCAGCAGCTATCTGCTTCCGGAGGCAATGGTCGATAAGCGCGAGGTCGAGACGATCAATGCAGGCATTCAGGCACGTATGGATGCAGGCGAGACCGATCTGCGCCTCGTTACCACCAGACCTTCGCTGCTCGGTATCACCAAGGCTTCCTCCTCCTCCGAGTCCTTTATGTCCGCCGCATCCTTCCAGGAAACGGCAAAGGCACTCACCGATGCCGCAATCAACGGCAAGAGCGATTACCTGCTCGGTCTGAAGGAGAATGTTATCATCGGTAAACTGATTCCTGCCGGTACGGGTATGGCACTGTACAACAATGTTCAGGTCGTCCGCGCAGACGGTTATCCGACCGATTATCAGCAGCCGCAGATGCCGCTGTAATGACCGATTCAAGGGGGATTCCGGCAGCGGAGTCCCCCTTGTGCTGTTCCTTTTCAGTGTTGAATTCCTGCGGCAAATCGGAATTTGTTGATATGGCGTGGATTATATTGGGGGCGCTGCCCTCAGCGTAGCCCATATCACACCGACAAACACCGGTTTATCATAGGGATACGATACTGGAAAGGGAATACCAAAAAAGGAGAACAGGCATGAACAAAAGAAAGGGTATGCGGCAGGGTACAGCGGTGCTTCTGACAGCAATTCTGCTGCTTTGCGGTACGGCGCTGCCGGTTTTTGCGGAGCCGGATGATCCCGCGGGTGATCCGGCAGTCACGGATGAAGCGGAGCAGACGACCGATGCAGCCGCCGATCCAGATGCAGAGACCGCAACCGGCACAGATGATACCACAACTGCGGAAACAACAACCGATACCACCACCGAGGGCACAACGACCGAGCGCACCGAAATGACGCCGCCCGATCCGCTTTCGGTGACAGAATATGAGGAGACAGCGGACGGCGGCATTTTGATTCGTTCCTTCCGCTGGACCTGTGAGAAAACGGTTGAGATTCCGGCACAGATCGACGGAAATCCGGTGACGGAAATCGGCGAATCTGCGTTCAAATACTGCTATGCGGATGTCGTCGTGCTGCCCGATACCGTGGAACGCATCGGAGACCGCGCCTTTGAGGGCTGTGCCTATTTGCAGGCGATGAATATTCCGAAGGAATGCGTCAGTATCGGCGCATCGGCGTTCGCGAGCTGCAAGTCGCTTGAGATCGTGACGCTGCCGGATACAGTGCAGGAGATCGGCAGGAATGCCTTTGCGGATACGCCGTTCCTTACGCAGCAGACCGGCGATGCACTCCTGCTCGGCAACGGCATCCTCTATGCCTATCGCGGAACGGCTGCCGATTATACTGTTCCGGAGCATGTGCGGATTATCGGCGCGGGTGCATTTGCTTCGTCGGAAACGCTGCGCAGTGTTGTGATTCCGGCAGGTGTGCAGCAGATTCAGCAGGGTGCATTTGCGGGCTGTACGTCGCTTTCGGAGATCACTGCGCCGGATACCGTGAGTTATCTTGCAGCGGATGCCTTTGCGGATACGAAATGGCTGACCGCAGGCAAGGAGGATTTCCGTATCCTCGGAAAAATGCTGATTGCCTATCAGGGAAAGGACAGCATCGCGGAGGTTCCGGACGGCGTGCAGATTATCAATGACGGCGCATTTGCGTCGCATAACGGGATTACGACCGTGCGGCTGCCGGAGAGCGTGCGTGAGATTCGTGACGGTGCATTCCGTGACTGCGGCTCTTTGCAGGTTGCGGAGTTCGGCGATCAGCTTGCAGTGATCGGTGCGGATGCCTTCTGCGGCTGCCGGACGCTGAATTATCTGCGGATCGGGCATGCGCTGGAAACAATCGGCGACCGTGCATTTGCGGGCTGTCCGAATCTGATTGAGGTATATCTGCCTGACACGGTCAGGACAGTCGGCGCGCAGTCATTCGGCTACAGCTACGATGCAGAGACGGGCTGCCGGCGCATAAAAAATGAACTGACGCTCTATGCAAATTCGTCGGTGATCCGCTCGTATGCGGAGGCTGAGGGGATTCAGCACGAACCGCTGCCGGATGCGGAAAATACCGCGCCTGCGCCGCTCGTGACCGAGCCGGAGAATGCAAGCCGCGGCATGGGAAAAGTACGCGGTAAGGCGTGGATTCCCGCGGCACTGCTCGGCGGTGTGCTGGTTCTGGTCGGCGGCATCAGCTTTGCCGTCCGCCGCAAAAAAGAATCTGCTCTGGATTGACCGGATGGATTCATCCCGCCGAAAGTTGATATATGCAATGATATAGATAAACCGCTCATTTTTCGCGTAATTGCGTGAAATGAGCGGTTTTTTCTATGCGCTGATTCTATGCTGTATACCAAAAAAGCCGCCTGCGTACACGACATACGCAGGCGGAATGATATATTTGGAGATTAGAAATTCGGAGAAATTACTTCTCAGCGAGCTTGGTGAGATATGCGTAACGATCCTCAGCAGTCTTCTCAGCCTTCTCAAACAGTGCCTTTGCACGCTCCGGGAAGGAACGGGTCAGAGCGCTGTAACGAGCCTCGCCCATGATGAAGTCCTGATAAGACTCGGTCGGAGCCTTGGAATCGAGCTGGAACGGATTCTTGCCCTCAGCTGCGAGTCTCGGATCGAAGCGGAAGTTATTCCAGTAGCCGCACTTGACAGCCTTTTCCATTTCAGCCTGGCAGTTGGTCATGCCGCCCTTGATGGAGTGCATCTCGCACGGTGCATAGCCGATGATGAGGGACGGGCCCGGATAAGACTCAGCCTCTTTGATTGCCTTGAGCGTCTGGTTCATGTCAGCGCCCATAGCGATCTGTGCAACATAGATGTAGCCGTAGCTCATTGC
>JAEEIA010000068.1 GCA_016281125.1 Oscillospiraceae bacterium
ACCTGATTGTTACGCATTTTCCAAGGAAAGAATAGAACCGGTGCAGCGAAAGCTGCATCGGTTCCAAGAAAAGAGGTGACACCGTGGACTGGTTAGGAGAGCTGAAAGACGAAATCTCCGATTCTATCCATAATGCGCTTGCCGACATCGTTGAAAAGGCACTGTCCTCCGGACAGGAGCTTCTGAAAACCGGCATGAATAACAATATGGACAGCGATACCGGAATATTTGCGAATTTTCTGACAAAGCATCCGTCTGAATTTGACGCGACGTTAACCGGTGCATCCCCTCCGGGTACCTTGTGGGAATCTATGCGGACATTGTGTGTCGATGCCGTTGTCCCGATTGCCGGTATGATTATGGCGGTAATTCTGCTGTATGAGCTGCTGCAAATGGTTGCGGATCACAATAACTTCAAAGATCCTGATTTGTCAATCATAGCGCGGTGGAGTATCAAGGTACTGTGCGGCTGTTTGGTTGTATCCAAAATGTTCGATATGGCCTCTGCGTTCCTTGCGTTCGGTTCATGGGCAACAAATAAGGCTATTGGTAGCGTATTCGGATTGGGCGGAGATTATTTATCATCCGTGGCAGAGTTTCATATAGATGCAACGGATATGACAGTTGCGGAGCTGCTGCTGGACATCATATTATCAGGATTTCTGTTGATTATCATAGGTGCGATGCTTGTGATTGTCATTATCGTGCTTGCATCCCGTATGATTGAAGTATTCATGTATCTGACTGCCTCGCCGCTGCCGGTTGCAACGATGATGAACCGGGATTGGGGCGAAATCGGCAAAAACTGGATTCGCAACATGGTTGCGCTCGGTTTCCAGAGCTTTTTTATCGTGATCGCGCTGTCGATCTTCCAGACAATCTTTACTGCCGTGCTTGCAAGTGTGGCAGCGACACCGGCAGAACCGGCAGCTCCGGCAGTTCCGCCGGTACCGGGTGCTCCGCCTGCACCGGCGGCAACACCGAATCTCACATTGAATCTGATTCTTCTGATGGGCTATGCACTCGCGCTGTGCTTTACGATTCTGAAATCGGGACAGATTTCCAAATCTATCTTCAATGCGCATTAAGGAGTTCACATGAAGTATATACGAGTTCCGAAAGATATTAACGCGATTAAGGAGAAACTGTTTTTTAATCTGTCAAAGCGGCAGGCATTGAGTTTTCTCATCGGAGCGATCTGCGGATTCCCGGTCTATTACCTGACAAAAGGAATTGACCTGACGCTTGCGGTCGTTCTCATGTTCATAGCAGCAACCCCGGCTCTGGTATGGGGCATGTTTGAGAGAAACGGGCTGCATATTGAGGATTACGCCAAACTGATTAAGAATTACCTGAAAACCGATAAGATCAGGCGGTATGAAACAAGCAGTCCGTACCGTCTGATCGAAGATGAAATCGAATATGAACGGCTTGTAAAACGGCTGAAGCAGGGAGGGAAAAAGGTTGCTGTTCAAAAAAGGAAACGAAACTGACATCCAGGGAACACCGGAACAGACAGAAGCTGTAACGCAGGAAAAGACCGAAAAGAAGTCCAGAAAAGAGATCCGTGCAGAAAGAAAAGCTGAAAAGAAAGCGGCAAAGGCGGAAAAAGCAGCAGAGAAACGAGCTGCGAAAAGCAAGCCGGTGAAGAAAGCCGCAAAAGCAGCGACACCGGCACAGCCGTCAAAGCCGAAACGCAAGACCAAGCTGACAAAAGCCGAGGAAAAAGCGATCCGGAAGCGGATTGCGCAGCTCACCGGCAGAAAGAAGATGACCGTGCAGCGCACGATCCCGTATCTGATTATGGGCAAAAACGGTATCTGTCAGCTTACTGAGAATACATATTCCCGGACGATTCAGTTCGGAAATACCAATTATCAGCTTGCTTCGGACGAGAAGCAGGAAGAAATCTTCGCAGCATACTGCGACATTCTGAATTATTTTGACGAAACGATCCATTTTCAGCTCACGTTTGAGAATCAGATCGCAGATGTCGAAACGCTGAAATCGCAGATGCGGATTGCTCCTGTCGGGGATGAATTTGATCCGGTTCGGGAAGAATACACGAATATCCTGTTTCATCAGCTTGAACAGGGTACAAACGGCAGGCAGCTTTTCAAGTATCTGACGTTCTCCGTTGAATCGGATTCGCCAGGCAATGCCAAGATCAAGCTGGATAATATCGCAAATGAGGTCATCCGGCTTTTCAAGGCTATGGATGTCGATGCGCACATCATGAACGGTGAGCAGCGTCTGGCTTCGATGTACCGTGCGCTGAATCCGTTTGAATCACAGCCGTTCCTGTTCGATTGGGAAACGCTGCGGAAAGGCGGATTTACGGATAAGGACTTTATCTCCCCGACTTCCATGCTGCTGAAACGCTCCGCGTTTGAGATCGGAAGTGTCTACGGTGCGGTCGCCGGTATCAACATCGTCGGTGCCGAGATTCCGGACCGGATGCTGACTGACTTTATGATGGAAGATAATATCCTTGCCGTGAACATTCATGCGCAGCCGTATGAAACAATGGCAGCGCAGAAGTTCGTCCGCAGCAAGCTGTCCGATGTGCAGAAATCACAGGTTGACGAGCAGAAGAAAGCAAGCAATTCCGGATATGACATCAATATTCTGCCGGAACAGATGAAAGAGTACATCACTGATCTGAAACAGCTCATTGCCGATCTGAACGAAAAGTCAGAACGTCTTTTCCATACGACGCTGACGATTCGGTACTATGCAGAAACGCCAAAGAAGCTGAAAACCTTGCAGGATAAGCTGATTCGTATTACGCAGAAGAACGGCGGACGGCTTGTAAAGCTGGACTTCATGCAGGAGGAAGCAATCGGTTCTTCGCTGCCGCTTGGCGTGAACAAGGTTCCGATTGACCGCTGCCTGACAACATCCGCGATTGCGGGATTTATGCCGTTCACCACGGATGAGCTGTTTGTTTCTCCGAAATCAACCTATTACGGGCTGAATCAGCGTACCAGAAATATGATTATGGCTTCGCGTCTGCTGCTGGACAATCCGAACGGTATTTTCCTCGGCATCCCCGGCAAAGGAAAATCCTTCTCGGCAAAGCGTGAAATCTTTGATGTATTCCTGCGCAGACCGAATGATGATATTTTCATCAACGATCAGGAAGGAGAATATGCGCCTCTGGTCGATATGCTGCACGGACAGGTCATTAAGATCTCGTCCGGCTCCGGCAACTTCATCAATCCGCTGGACATTCCGCTTGATCGTTCCCTTGTCAGTGAGGAGCTGATTTCCGACAAGTCGAATTTCATCATCAGCTTCTGTTCCCTGATTACCGGTGATACGCTGCAAGCAGATGAAACGTCGATGATCGACAAATGTTTGAGAAATGTATACGGAAGATTCATGACGAGCGCAAATCCTTCAAAGGATACGATGCCGACGCTGGCAGATTTGCAGGACGAGCTGCGGCTGCAATCCGGATTTTCAATGTCCGACGGTGTCGGAAAACGTGTTGCCGATTCCATGGAGATGTATGTGTCCGGTTCTCATAAGTTCTTCAATCACCGGACTACGGTTGACATCAATAACCGGCTTGTCTGCTTCGACATCCGGGATATGAACGAGCAGCTTCGTGATCTGGCGATGCTTGTCATCCAGAACGAAGTCTGGACGCGCGTTTCCTCTAACCGCAATCAGGATAAGCGGACATGGTATTACTGTGACGAGTTTCATCTGATGCTGCGTGAACGGCATACGGCAAAGTATTCCGTTGAAATCTGGAAGCGTTTCCGTAAATGGGGCGGCATTCCGTCCGGCATCACGCAGAATGTCAAGGATCTGAGCAATTCCGCAATGGCAGAGAGTATTCTCTCCAACAGTGAGTTTGTGTATCTGCTGTCGCAGTCGCCGGAAGATCGCGTGATTCTTGCGGATTCCAAGCATCTGTCCGAGGAACAGCAGAAGTGCATCACGAACGCTCCGCCCGGACACGGCTTGCTGATCTACGGCGGCAAGGTCATTCCGTTTGAGGATAAATTCCCCGAAAATACGCAGATGTACCGGATTATGGATACGAAACCGAAAGAAAAAGAACAGCAAATTGCGGCGAGCTGATAAATTGGGCTCCATTGGAGCCCAATTTCCGAGGGGGTGATAATCCTTGAAGCCGATCAGGAATCAGAGCAAGCTGCGCCGCACAACGGACAAGATCACAAAGCCGCTTGGACGGGCAGCATATCTCACGCAGCGGTATGCTGTGGAACCGATTGTAACACCGATTTCAAAGTTCGATCCCAAGACGGAAAGGCTGACTGAAAAGACAGTACAGAATGTTTCCGGCAAGGTCGAGCAGCAGTTTCAGCAGACCGATACCGGTCAGGCGGCAGTCGTTGCCGCAAAAGTAACGACTGCGATCATCAAGGACCGTCACCAGTACCGCAAAAGCAAGCGGGAATACGAGGACAGCAAAAAGCCTGCTGTCAATCTGAATAAGTATTCACGGGATGCGCAGGCAAAGCACAAGGCTGCTGAGGCAAGCATCCAAAAGCAGACTGCAAGCCTGAATACGCTGATCGGGAATTACAATGCGGAACGGGCAAAATACCGTTCTGCGCAGCAAAAGCTGAAAGCACAGTATAAAAGCGGTAAAATCAGCAAGACGAAATTCCAGACCGGAATGCGGCGGCTGAAAACAAAATATGAATCATCTCTGAATCTGAAAAAGATGCAGATCGCCCACGAAAGGCGAAAGCTCCGGATACAGACAAAGACGGAAGCGTGGAAATACAAGCTGTTTCGGGTTGAATCCAATATCGGACTCAAAAGAGTGTATGCGAAGAAGCCTGGCAAGGCGCGTCTTGAACACATCCGGAAAAAGCGGCGTACTGATTTTGAAAAAGACAGGAAGCTGCATAAAACTGCGAAGATGTCGCTGCGAAAACCGCCTGCGGCAAAAAAGCCGGTCAGCAGAATCCAGAAGCTGCACCGGCGGCACGATCAGAAAACACTGTATCGGAAATACAAGCATTCACTCCGCAAGACAAACCGAACGGACAGAAAGCTGTTTAAGGAACAGCAGAAAGTCCGTAAGTATTCCAAGCCGCAGCATGAGCATGTAGATAATATAGCTCGTTCGCTGAAATCCTCAATGCGCAGCAAGGCTGCGGAGAACGCGGACGATGACGAAGGCGTGCAGGCTGCGTTAAAGGTAACGGAGCTTGCCGGTCAAATGAAGCAGACGCGGCAGCAGAAGCTCCAGAGTGCGAAGAAGCGCACCAAAAAGCTGAACAAGAAATCCGGCTTGCAAAGCCAGAAGCTGCACCGGCGGCAAAGTCAGTTGCAGCGCACTTCGACTGCCAATGCCAAAGGAAAGCCGCCTCCGCGCCGACACCGCACAGTCAAAGAAGCTGCAAAGGATGTCAAGAAAGTTGTTGTTGAGGGGTTCAAGAGCTTTGCCGCAAAACTGGCGATCCCGCTTGTCCTCACAACATTCCTCTGCTTTTCCTGCATGGCACCGGTTGCAAGTGTCCTGACAGCGTTTGAGAGCTCCACATTTTTGCTCGGCACATATAACGTGCTGGACAAAGATCTATCCGAAGCAGAGGAATATTACACCAAGCTGCTGTACGATACAAATGTAGCGATGATTCAGTGCGGTACAACGGGGCATTGGAAAGACGGATTGCGTCACTTCGGTGTGGATGTTGGCAGTTACCGCAAAACGCCCGCAGTATTTACGAATCGTTCCGGTGATGTTGACTTTGACGTCTGGAAGGTATGGTCATTCCTGTGTGCATATCTTTACGACTACGACGAAGATGAGCATGAAATGAAGATGTGGAAATTTAACAGTGATGCCAAAGATGCGCTGAAAGCTCTGTTTGACAGTCAGTATGCATTCGATCACAGATATACCCGCGGCGGACATTGGCATCCAACGGAAGATGCTCCTTTACCTGACTACGGACCGATGGGATTTCTTGGGATTACAACGGTCGGAAATGCAGATTGGACGCACGGTTTACTGACATTTGAGAATCTGCCGGATGAAATCAAGGGCTTTGCAGAAGAACAGCATTACGATGACGGGACTATGGAATACTGGCTGCATTACAACCTCACGAACGGCGAGATACTGGATGTAAGCGATGACGCCGATGAATGGGCGTGCGCGACCGGATGGTATATTGTTCTGACTGATGAATGGACGGAGCAGAAGCTCTGTCAGTATCAGAGAGTGTATGAATGGATCAATACAACGGAGCTGGAATACGGCATGGTTCAGGTAAGATCACTGGACGATGCGATCCGGTATCTTCTGGACGATGAGATGTATCAGTATTATCTGGTTCTGACCGGCGGGACAACAACAGAAAGCGGCACGCCGATTCAGCTTTACGGCGGACATCAGGCAATCAGCAAGCCGACGCCCGGCGAGTTCCGCGATATTATGCTGAGCGACGGTATCATGCACGGATACGGCTACTCAACCTTTGAATGGGGAACGATGCACTGTGATCTGGAAAACGATGCCAGAATGCATGACGGTATCGACATCAAGGCACCGCCGGGAACGCCAGTTTATGCGATGTGTAAAAGTGAAATTTCTGATATTAGCGGGAATACTATCACTCTGGTTGCAAAAAATGAAAACGAAGTACATTTTTGGATCGACGAGGATGCTACAACACAGGTTCGTGTAACCTATGAAAACATTACGCCGGTTGCCGGAATATCTGAGGACGAAGTTGTTGAAGCCGGTCAGCAGATCGGAACGGTTACAGATGCCAGAAGATGCGACGGACATGAAACGTATGCGCCGTATTATTATCTGCATATTAAGACAGAAATAAAAAAGAACCGTATCACATGGCAAACTGTTGATCCGTCCCTCCTGATCGGATAAAAAATGCTCCCGATCAGAACCGGGAGCATGAACAATCATTTTTGTGACTTTTTTTGTGTGGCATAATAGCCGATACCGGCTGCCGTGCCGACGGCGACAAGGCAAAGGAACACGATCAGACCTGTGTGACTGCTCTTTTTCTGTTCTTTCACAGGTATTGTCGTAACCTGCGCAGTTGTTTCCGCTGCAATCACTGCGGTTGTAACATCCTGCTGAATACGTTTTGTGGTTTCTTCCGGTTCCTGTTTCTCGATGATATTGACCTTCGATTCTGTCGGTGAAGCATTTTCTGCACAGTAAGTGTTTATATCTTCAATCAGTTCGTGAAGATTATTCAAGCCTTCTTCTGTAGATTCTGCTTCTTTGAAACCGTCAATAACTGCACTAAAGTATTCATCCGAAAAGCCGCTTAAATGAACAGTAGATGAGCCTTCATATAATAAGCCACTTTCAGTCAAATTCCACATAGCATCAAAAAGCTGTTCCTTGTCCTCTTGCGTAAGTGCCTCGTAATAGGAAGCATCTCCGCCGTATAGGTTCTTCGCTTTGGTCGGTGAGGTATTCATAACAGCTGCATAGGCTTCCTCGCGTGTGAAGTCTATATCATACTTCTTATCATCAGCAAAGGCGGTGATCGAAAAACATAGCGTAATCATTGCAGCGAACAGAACGGAAATCAGGTGACGGAATTGTTTCATAGCTACCTCCTTCTCGTCAGGCGAGTTTGTGTACTATCTATTATAGCATACCAGAACCTGAACGTCAAGGCATCAAAATAAATTGGGCTCCAATGGAGCCCAATTAACAGAAAGGATTTTTATTATGGCAAATTCAAACGATAAGATCGCAAAGCTCAAGAGCAGACTGGAAGCAGTCGATGAAAAGATCAAGGCACTGACCGCCGAACGGAAATCTCTCACGGAGAAAATCACGGAGGCTGAAAACGCACAGCTCGTTGAGATGCTCCGCAATGCAGTACCAAACGGAGAAACTTCGGATCTTGCAAAAGACTTTGCAGCTTTCATGCGGGAGCGTGAAGCACAGTCTGAACAGACGAGTGAAGCAGCAGCTTCGGGAGTATAAGCATGAAGAAAAAGAAAATCTATGCGCTTATCGTTTCCGCACTGGCGGTTGCGCTGACTGCCCCGACATTCGCGCTGACTGCATTTGCAGCTCCGGAAGATAACGCGGACGAAACGGACGCGGCTGACGCTGCCGATGATGCGCAGGAAACGGAACCGCCGCAACCGGCGGACACGAAGCCTTTCGATGCCGAGGCGTTTCTGGAATCCTATACGACCGCAACAACCTATGACTACTACGGCGATCCGTATTACGATACCGACGGCAACGCTTCCCTGATTTCCGATAAGCATGTGATCTATTCTTCGGATCAGATTCAGTTTATCTCCGTTGCCACAAAGGACGGTCATGTTTTCTATATCGTGATCGACTACACCGATACCGACGGCGATAACGTGTATTTCCTGAACAAAGTTGATGATTTCGATATGTTCCGGCTGCTGTATTCCGGTAAGCAGGATGAAAATACGAATCTTGTTGAGGAATATCAGGCACAGCAGGGAAATACTGCTGTGGCAGCTCCCGTCGATCAGCAGAAGCAGGGAACACGCAAGACGGAACCGACCACACCAACGGAACCGGCAGATAACCCGTCCGGCGGTTTAAGCGCCGAATTGCTGATGTATCTGATCGGCGGCGCAGTATTCGTGCTTGCCCTTGTTATTTTCCTCATTCTGAGAGTACGGTCTATCCGGAAAAACCGCATCCCGACTGACGATTTCGACGATGATGACGATGATGAGGACATTACCGGAAGCAGCGGCGAGTATGAGATCAAGTGAGTAACCAAAAGAATTGGGATCCATTGGATCCCAATTCCTGAAAGGGGGGACGCGTTTTGAAATGCCGAAAACAATATCTAGCAAACGGTGATAGTCACGAAACGTCTTATCCGATGATCTCATTGATCGTGAATGCTCTGACACAAAGCAATTATAGCTGGATTTCAGCTCAGCGCAAAGTTTCCCCTGAGTACATTGTATTATTCTGGAAAAACGATGCTGAGGATTCTCCAACGCTCGCGTGCTGTTATCAGGCGGATGCGCCCTGCTTGCAGATTAGCTGCCTCACACGAACCGAAGCCGGTAACCAAGCTGATTTCAGCCTGATGTTTTCTTCTCAGATGCCCAAAAGCAAAGTCGTTGAGAACACCTTGGAAGATTATATCGGTTGCGTCACGCGGTCAATCAAGCCGAATGCAGATATGCATTTGTGTGATCATGCATCAGATGTTGACAGGTATCTTCATCTCAATGATTATATGATTATTGAAAGACGTATTCGCGTCAAGGGCTTTGGTCGGAAACAATTGGGGCCCACTGGGTCCCAATTCCGGAACACACGAAAATCCGTACTTTTTTACACTGAAATAAATTCGGACCCAGTGGGTCCGAATTTCGGAAAGGACTGAAACACACATGGAATACGAAAAGCTGCTCAATGCTATGTGTCGTATTAAGCCTAAATACAGAATCGCAATTCAAGGCGATTTGTGCTGTATTCGTGAATTGAACGATCAGGAGGCGAAAATTGATATTATCGAGCGCAACGGCTTTCGGAGATGTAATGTGCCGCTTGAATGCATTGAGATTCCGGAGCATCCGAGAACTATTTCGGAGATGTGTACTGAGATACATCGCTGCATGCAACGATACCTTGTTGCTGAACACCCTGATTTTCTGCAAACTGAAGATGCACAGCTAATGCAGCAGTTTTTGAGAACATGGATGGATCATTAAGGGCAGCGATAAGCAAGCTGAAATAATTAGGTTTCATTGGAACCCAAATTCTGAAAGGACATAACGTGAAATTAGTTGTAGCAGAAAAGCCCTCTGTCGGGCGCACAATCGCTGCCGTTCTCGGCGTTTCAGAGAAGAAAAACGGATATATCGAGGGCGGCGATTACATCGTAACATGGTGCCGCGGGCATCTGGTGGAACCGGCAATGCCGGAGAATTACGATGAAAAGTATAAATTCCGAAAAATCGAGGATCTTCCGATCATTCCGGAAAAATGGAAACTGGCAGTCCTGAAGGATTCTGCCGACCAGTACAAGATCGTCAAAGGTCTGATGCTGGATTCCCGCGTGACTGAGATCGTGTCCGCGACCGATGCCGGGCGCGAGGGCGAATGCATCTTCCGGTATGTCTACTATCTGACCGGCTGCAAAAAGCCGGTGCTGCGGCTCTGGACTTCCTCTCTGGAGGAATCCGCAATCCGGCAGGGCTTCGCCGGTCTGAAACCGATGTCCGCATACGATAACCTTTTCGCTGCGGGTTTTGCCCGTGCAAAAGCAGACTGGCTGATCGGCATGAACGGCAGCCGCCTGTTCTCCTGCCTTTATCGCAGCAACCTGTCTGTCGGCAGAGTACAGACACCGACACTTGCGATGATCGTACAGCGCGATGCGGATATTCAGAATTTCGTGAAGAAGCCCTATTATGTAGTCGAGCTGGACTGCGGCTTCAAGGCTTCCAGTGACCGCTTTGACGAAAAGCCGCCTGCGGAGATGCTGCAAGAACGCTGCAACGGTCAGAATGCGACCGTGACAGCCCTGAAGCGTGAGAAGAAAACGGAGAATCCTCCGAAGCTCTATGATCTGACATCTTTGCAGCGGGATGCCAACAGAATGTTCGGCTATACTGCAAAGGAAACACTGGATTACGCACAGAGCCTCTATGAAGCACAGCTCATTACATATCCGCGCACGGACAGCAACTACATCACGACGGACATGGAACAGACGGTCACGGCACTTGTCGGCAAGGTGTCTGAGCATATTCCGGCAGCATCCGGAATCGCGGTTCCGAATCCGAACGTGAAGCGGCTTATTAACGATAAGAAAGTGTCCGATCACCATGCAATCCTGCCGACAGATAAGATTTCGGTGAAAGACCTTGCTGCGCTGCCGATTGGCGAGAAAAACATTCTGTCCCTCGTGTCTGCCCGCCTGATTGCAGCAGTTGCCGAACCGCATCTCTATGAGGCAGTTTCTGCCGAGATCACCTGTGCAGATACCGTTTTCCGGGCAACCGGAAGAACGGTATTGCAGCCAGGCTGGAAAGCAGCGGACAGGCAGATGCGTGACCGCCTGAAAACAGATAAAACGGATAAGCCTGAGCAGGACGAAAACGCTGCGGCATTGCCGCCGATCAGCGAGGGACAAACCTTTGAGAATGTCCCGGCGGTTGTGGCAGAGCGTTTCCCGCATCCGCCGAAACCGTTTACGGACGATACGCTGCTTGCCGCAATGGAGCGTGCCGGCAACGATTCCTATGAAGATGACGGCACCGAAAAGAAAGGACTTGGAACACCGGCGACCAGAGCTGCGATTATTGAGGGCTTGCTGAAGCGTGAGTATATCAAGCGGACCGGCAAGCAGATATTCCCGACCGAAAAGGGAAAGCAGCTCATTCAGATCGTCCCGGAATCCCTGAAATCTCCGAAAACGACCGCTGAATGGGAAACGGTATTGCAGCATATCGAGCACGGCAATTCCGATGTATCCGCAGAGCAGTTCACGCAGCAGATCACGGAACAGACTCGTACTCTGATCCGGGATTACAGCAGCACCGCACCGGCTGAAAGCAAGCCGGAGAGCAACCCGTTTTATCAGAAAGCGGATGACAGCATCGGAAAATGCCCGAAATGCGGCAAGCCGGTCAGAGAATACCCGAAATCGTTTTCCTGCACTTCCGGCAAGGACGGCTGCGGCTTCGTCATCTGGAAAACCATGAGCGGAAAAGCGATCACCGCAGCACAGGCGAAGAAGCTGCTTGAAAAAGGAAAGACCGACCTTATAAAAGGCTTTACAAGCAAAGCAGGAAAAGCCTTTTCCGCGTATGTCATCCTGAAACCCGATTTCACAACAGGATTTGAATTTCCGACCAGAAAGTGAGGTACAAATGAACGATGCACTGAAAACAGCAGCGGAGATGCTGCAAACAACGCCCGAAGATCTCGCCCGTTATCCGGAAAGCGTACAGCAGGACATGATTGATGCTGCGGCGAAAAATGCATTTGACGATCTCCATGCGATTTGGGAGGACGCATATCTGAATGAGGAAATGCAGGAAGTGTCCCGCGTTTCCGGCGTTTCGATGCAAACGCTGCTGGATTTGCCGAATGCCGCCAAGGTTGAACTGACATATCTGCTTGCACAGAATCCGAATGACAGTGCGGCACTGAATCGCCATATCACTGAATACCTTTCCACAGCATCCATTCCGGACATTGCCGTGCTGCTGAAAAAGCCGGTTCAGGAGCTGCGGACATTGCCGCTGAGCAAGCAGAAAGAGCTTTGCGGCACTCTGGATATGCTTTACGGTACTGTACCGGAAGATGAGCTGATCGCAGAGCTGACCGGCATCCTGAACGGTGACGCATCATGATGGACGATGTACCGGAGCGCGTTCTGGAAAAACCGGAGAGCGTGAACGAGGACCTTCTGCCGGAGATTGCCGAAAAGCTCGGCATCACGATTTCCATGCTGCGGTCACAGCCGGATGATGTGCAGCAGATGATCCGCACGATCTATTTGCAGACTCAGCATGATGATGCCGCGTTTGCTGACCGGATGAAGCAGGTCATGCGCGTGGAATATGTTTCTCCGTCCAAAGATTGGGAGCTGGCACAGGAAATGAACGGCGACCATATCGACGGGATCATCAATAATCTGCCGCCGGAACGTAAGGCGGACGAAAACGAACCGGAAATAAGCGGACCGGAACAACGTACCGCGATCTTTACTTTCTCGCGGAAACGGCTGCGCGAGCTGGCTGCTGCCGCCAGGGTGACTGCCGCACAGAATGCCCGTTCCGCAAAGCAGACTGTTCAGAGCAGAGAGGAACAGCCGGAAATCGCCAGAAAAGAGGGAGGTAATTAAACATGCCGGAACAGGATGAACGCAGACGAATCAATGAACAGGAAGCAATCGCCGCAGCGGAACGCGAAAAGCAGCGCGCCGAACGAATGCAGCAGGCTAAGCAGGATCAGAGAACGGCAGACACGGAACGCAGCGCAGAGCCGGTGAAATCGGACAAGCTGCTGCCGTTCCTGAACGCCGCGCATGAACGGTATACTTCCCGCGTCACATCACTGAACGGAAAGAAGCAGACACGGATTGCCAAGATCGGAAAGAATGCTGCAAAAGAAGAACGGCTGAGTGCAAAAGCAGACCGCATGGCACTCACAAACGAAATGCTGCGCCGTCTGACTGCCGGTACCCGGCTGGAAGCAACAGCAAATGCAATCATCGGCAGGAATCAGCAGCGGATTGATAAAATCCGAAACGAGAAGATTCCGAAGATCGAGGATAAGATCGCAGCGCACGGAGCAAAAGTGCGTGAGATCGACAGAAAAATCGCTGCACAGCAGCGCAAGGCGGACAAATGCGTTGCGTTAAGCAATGTCATTACGAGCTTTGTAATTCTAGATCCGATCAAACGCCGTGCGCAGTTCTCGCAGTCCATGGACACGCTGCATCGTGTGACCATGGAAACGCTTGCAGGAAAAGTCGAAAAGTATACCGGCATGAATCAGGCATTGCAGCAACGGATCCAGACGGAAAACATTTCGCAGAGCGAATATGCCCGGCTGACCGAACGCATGAAAGCGAATCTGGAAAGAGCGCAGGAAGCAAAGGAAAAAATGAAAAAGCTGGAAGTTCTGGATAAGCCGTATGCAGAACAGGATGCAGAGCGTCAGGATATGCTGCAAGCCCTTGCGGAAACGCAGCTCGATGCCGCAGCGCAGCGCGGTGAAACCCGTATCAATCCGCTGACGGAAACACTCTGCGTCAGCGCAGCAGAACGTGCAGCAGAGCGTTCAGAGCGTGCAGTAGAACAGATGCAGGAACAGCGTGAACCGCAGCTCGGCAAACTCGCAGAGCTTATGGAGCAGACCGGTTATAAACAGGTCTTTGACAGTCCGTTTGCTCAGGACGGCTTGCTTGTTCTGCGCACACCGGACGGCAGAGAAATTGGATTTGACGGTGAGGAGCTGGCGATTGCACATCTTTCCGAGGTTGCCGCAGAACAGCAGCTTCGTGCGGTATTCAGCGTTGAGCAGAACGGCGAAACAAGATACTTTGAAGCCAAAAGCACAAACATCGACGATATTCTCGATGCCGCTAAAACCGATCATCCGATGATTGCCGCAGAGATTATCGGAAAACGGATCAGCGAAGCAGAATTTGCTGAGATTGAGCAGAGCGACAAACTTTCCGCCTCGGTTGCGGTAAATGTGAATCTCGGTTTTGCACAGGTCTATGAAATCAACAACGGAAAAGGCGGCATTCGTGAAGAAAACCGTACTGAACAGAATGTCCGGATCAGCACGGAAACCCTGACAAGCGTTCAAAAATTCAATCCGGAATACTTTCAGTCCATTCCGCGTGCAGAACGGCTGACAGACACACGCACGCATGAAGCCGCTTTGAAGATTATGGACGAGCTGGATCAGCAGGGAATCCCTTTCTCGGCTGTATTCCGGAATAACGGAACAGCATCGGTTACAGTCAATGAAAAGCTGCACGGTGCAGTATATCTGAATGCTGTCCGTGCAGCCGGTGAGCCGCTTCCGGCACAGCAGAAGCAGCAGGATATAACGGTCAGAACCCCGGAAGCCGCTGCACGCATCACAAAAGCATTGGATACTGCCGGTATTCAGAACAGCAGCGTCCGGCATGGACAGGCAACTGTGATCGTTACAGAGCCGCAGAACAAATCACAGGTCAATGCTGTGATCTCCGGTTCTGAGCAGCAGCACCGGAAACAGTTTATCAATCCGGAAACATACAAGCAGATTCCGCAGGAAGAACGGTTTACAAAGCGGATGCCGGAAGCGCAGGCGCGTGAGGTTGTCGAACAGCTCGCTGCGAAAGGCGTTCCGCATTCCGCCGTGCTGGACGGAAATCGCTCTGCCGTCACGGTCGAAAAGAAATCCAAGGGCTTCGTCCTCGGCAGACAACAGCGTGACAGTATTGCAAACCGTGCAGCACAGGCAAAGCATCAACCGGCAAAGCCCGATTCCCCCGCAAAACAGCAGGAATTAAGCTGAAAAACACATACGAAACGAGTTCCGATTTAATTGGGCTCCAATGGAGCCCAATTAAAAGGAGCCACGGAGGTTTAAGATGCAGCTATACGGAAACAAACTCTGGAACGATGTGACAGACAACCGGCACAAGGCATATTTCGTCATGCAGGATGACGTTTTCCAGGCAGTTACGGAACGCCTTGACGCCGAAGGACTGAATTATTATGCCTTTGAGCAGAACGGAACCTATAAAATGGCGGTCAACGAACATGATCTGCGGTATTTCCGCGATGTGATCGGGGATCGCCTGATTGAGCAAATGGACCGTACATCCACGACACGGAGCAATGCACCGCAGACGATTATCGGGACAACCGAATACCGCAGCATTCAGAACAAGCGGTATTTTACTTCGGATATTGACATGGTGCTGAAAATTGCAGAGCATTTGCAGCAGCAGAATCTGCCGTTCTCCGGTCGTGTCTATGATGATCACGCAACGATTACGGTCAGTGCGGAGCATGAAGCTGCGGTTCTGGAAGTCAATAACCGCGTCCTTGCCGAACGCCAGCAGCACCGCCATGCGGTATCGCAGCACATGATTGTCGGCAGCGTGCCGTATCAGGACATTCAGCAGCCGTATCATTTTTCCTCGCGCATCAAACCGCAGGAGTTTATGCAGGTCAAGCCGATTCTCGATGCCGCAGAGATCCCGTATTCCGGTATCGTAAAGAATAACGGTATTATCCTGACGGTCGATCAGAGAAATGCACAGCAGTTCGGGATTTTACTGAATGCAGCGCAGACCAAGCAGCAGAGCATCGACGAGCTGAAAGAAGCCGGTTTCTCCGATCATCAGATCGCGCTTATGGATCCGGCTCTTGACCGCTTTGCAGAAGCGAACGACTATGAAAGCATAACATCGTTTGCAGATCCGCGCTTTTCAGACGAGCAGATTCTGTATATCACCGATGCAGCAGCAAAGTACATCGTCCAGAGTGAAGCTGACCGGCTGTTTGACCGTTCCGGGATTCTTCTGGACATGATTCATTACCGGGATGCCGCGCTGCGGCAGATCGAATTTGATGAAGCGTTCCGCGGTACAGCGTATTCTTCGGAACAGCGTGCGGCTTTGCAGTCGCTCTGCAACACCGGTATTACGCCGGCAACGCTGCGTGACAGCCTTGACGAAAGCTATTCCGTTGAGGAAATGCAGCGGCTCGGTGCCTGCTTCCGGGATTCCGACATTGACGGACTTCGGAAGATTCAGGAACAGCATACTGCTGCGCTGGCACTGGTCGGCTTCGATCCGGAGCCGGACGATCTGGCACAGACGGTATATATGCGTGAAACGGAAGCAGAGATGCAGCGGGACATTCCTGCCGGAGCCTGGCAGGAAATCGCTGCATCAGAGGAAGCTGCGGAGGAACCGGCAGCAGCCGGTGACACCTTTCAGATTTACCGGCTGAAAGAAGATCAGAACGAGCTGCGTATTCGCTTTGAGAATTACGATACTCTGGAGCAAATGGGCTTTGTCATCAGCGCAGACAAGTATGACAACATCTATACCGGTGCGCTGGAGGGCGAGAACGCCACGCTGAACGGTATTTATGAAACATTCAATATCAATCATCCTGCGGACTTCAACGGTTATTCGCTGTCTGTCGGAGATATTATTGTGCTGAATCAGAACGGCGAGTGCACCGCACACATGGTTGACAGCATCGGTTTCCGTGAGCTGCCGGATTTTTTCCTGGAACGGCAGGAGCCGCAGCAGGATGCTGCCGACCGTCAGCCTGATATCTTTGATCTGCCGCACAGTGACTGGGACAAGCAGGTGATCGGCAATACGCCTTTCCGCTATATTGCCGGTAAAACGTATCATAAGCTCGATACGGAAACCGCGAAGCAGATTGCGCAGGAGCTTGCTGCACAGGAAATTAAGTTTTCCGGTCGCATCAAGGGCGATACCACAACTCTGACGATCCCGGCGGAAGCGGAGGAACAGTATCAGGAGATCGCGGCGCGTTTTATCGAACCGGAAGTACCGGAGATTCCGGAACAGCCGGAAGAACCGGCACAGGATGCAGCACCCGGTCAGCCGCTGGAGCTGCATATTGGCGATCATATCCGTATGGCTGACGATCCGCAGAATGCATGGATTGTGACAGAGGTTTCCGATTTCATCCTGAAACTGGAAAACGCTGACCAGAAAGCACTTGCGTCCGCGCAGATGATGACCGGCTGGCAGAAGCATCTGGACAGCAGCAATGTTACGATTCTTCCGGAAAAAGGACTGCCTGCACCGGCTCCGCCGAAGAAGCGGAGTGCGCATCTCCGCAAGCAGGCAGAGGGACAGCTTTCGCTGTTCGGAGAACCGGAACCGACCGCACCGGACAGACGGCGCGAGCTGCTGCTCAATGAAGTCGGTCGCGGCACCGGCTTTGAAAACGGCAAGCTGCGCGTTTATGACTGTATTCATGAAAAACAGGCGACTACGGCAGAGCTGGCAGATTTTTTGAAAAAAGAATTTGGCATCGGCGGTCATTCCGGGCCGGATATGCCGGATGTATCGCATGACGGCAAGGGCATCGTCATTATAGACACCGACAAAAAGGAATACCGGTATAGTTGGAGTGAGGCTGCAAAAGCTGTCATGGAGCTTGACCGGCAAGGT
>JAEEIA010000069.1 GCA_016281125.1 Oscillospiraceae bacterium
GTCAAAGACCGTACCAAACCTCGCAAGATCCATGTATATTACAAGTTCCTCGATGAGGGGCTGAAAGACAAAAGAAACGCTCTCGTCCAGTGAGAGCGTTATAAAATCAATGTTCTGTGTCCATATGAGAAGTGTTCATTGTAGGTCAGGTAACCCGGCTTTCCGTCTTTGCCGTCAATGCGTGCATATTCCTTGTCTATATGGTTTTTATCGTAAGCAGTTCCTGCGCCGCCTTTCAGTTTAGTACAGCCTTTGAACTCATTCCCGTCAGTTGATTCATATGGACCTTCTACTTCATCAATAAGCTCCATCAGGTCTATTACATGATTAGTATTCCATAGATCGAATACATAAATTGTTTCCAATTCAACGCAGTTGTAAAACATCTCCCACATATCCGTAACATTGGATGTGTCAAAGTTGCTCAAATCCAGAGAAGTCAGATTTAAGCAACAATAGAACATATCGCTCATATTCGTTACATTGGATGTGTCAAAGCTGCTCAAATCCAGCGAAGTCAAATTACGGCAAATACCAAACATATATCTCATTGTCGTAACCTTGGATGTGTCAAAGTTTCTCAGATCCAGCGAATTCAAACTGGAGCAACCGCTGAACATGCCGCTCATAGTCGTAACATTAGATGTGTCAAAGTTTCTCAGATCCAGCGAATTCAAACTGGAGCAATCGCAGAACATGCAGCTCATATTCGTAACATTAGATGTGTCAAAGTTGCTCAGATCCAGTGAAGTCAAACCAGTGCAGTTGTCGAACATACGCTCCATAGTCGTAACATTAGATGTGTCAAAGCTGCTCAGATCCAGTGAAGTCAGTTCTTCGCAATTTCTGAACATTTCGCGCATATTCCAAACATTGGATGTGTCAAAGTTGCTCAGATCCAGTGAAGTCAGTTTGCATCTCTCAAACATACTGTTCATGCATTTAACATTAGATGTATCAATGCCACTGAGATTCAGTTCTATATTACGCAAGCCGTAAAACATTCCCTCCATATTTGTGACAGCAGAAGCATCTGCTTTGGAAAGATCAATAATCTTCGTCTTGGTCCATGGATTGTAAGCATCGGAATAGGTACCAAACAAATAATCACAGTGCGCCGGCAGCACACAGTCATCTGCCGCAACAATGCTTTCAACCGCATGATTACCCCAGTATCCCTCGATCTGCTCTTTTGTCACCGCGCCGCTCAGCGTCAGCACGCCGGTTTCCTCATCCAGCGTCACGCTGCCCGCCGCGTGTGCCGTCAGCGGTGTGTTCAGCAGTTCCGCGCCGCCCGGCACAGCAGGCAAAGCCCCGCCCAGCATTGCCAGCGCCATGGCAGCAGCCGCTGCCGCCTTCAATCGTTTTTTCATCATAAAACCTCCTTTTCATGTACAGCATGCAGGCTCCGACACCACCCAAAACATCAGAGCCCTTTGGACGATTGCGGCTAATGCCGCGCTTCTGAAATAACGCCAAGTACATTTTACCATATATTTAACATGCTGTCAAGAAAAATTCTTGCCATTTCGGATCGTTTTTCGATTGTGAACCGGCGTTTGCCGCAGAAACCGATTATGTTTCATTGCCGCAGTGCTGTTCCAGATATTTCAGGATATGCGCACCGCGTTTTTCGTAAAAGCGGCGAAGCGTCTGCACCTCCGCGTCATAGTTCTGCTCTGCGCGCTTACCGCCGGGGCCGCTGCACCAAAAGCGGTTATAGGTATCCACCGCAGGCTGCTTATAATCCGCCGCAAGCGCCGTGATCGCTGCGTCCACACGGTCTGCGGCAAAATCCTGCTCCGCGATCTCCCGGAACGTGCGCACGAAATCCTGCCGGAAGCCCTCATTTTTCAATGCTGCCGCAAACAGTTCCCCGAGGAAGCAGTCGCTTTCCAGCAGCTTTGCAAAGGTATCCTCCTGCGGCTGCGCCTCACCGTAAATGCCGGTGCTGTATTCCGTATCAAACATGAGAAAGCGCCATTTTCCGTCCGCATAGGGATTCTCCGGATCCGGCAGCTCGGCCTTCCACATCGCGGAATTGCTCGCGCCCCAGTTCGCGTTGTTCATGTAGATCTCGCTGCTGATGTATTCCATGAAGCCCTGCATATCAATCCGCGCGCAGATGTCCGCATAGGCAGCCGGATCAGAAAGATCCGCCTTCCGGATGTCCGCACGGAGCTGCTCCCACTGTGCAAAGCATTCCTCCGAGCCTGCATCGAGCGTTTCCTTCTTCACGATGCAGACCTGCTTTTTCGGGATGCCGTAATGCGCCTTGATAAACGAAGCATCGAGCTTTTCCGTGATCTCATACTGTCCCCAGTATTCGCCGTCGATGAATACGGTACACGGCGTCATGCCCTGCGTCAGAAAATGTCTGCCGGACACAAGCGACTGGTTCAGCTTGTCGCGGAACCGCGTATACTGCGCATCGTTTCCGCCGTTGCGCAGGATAAAAGAATCAAACTCCGTAACGGGTTCGCCGCTGTATTCTGCGGTCACTTTGCCGCCGAACAGGTCGTATTCCAGCTTGGATTTTCCGTAATCCTTCCGCGCATAGACATTCAGGCTTTTCTGCGCATAGGAGCGCGTCGCGCCGCCGTGAATACGAATGCCGACATCCTGCGTCAGCACCGGCTTGCCGTCTGCAAAGATCTGCATGGACGCCGGGCGCTCCCAATCCCTGCCCTTTTGCGTATAATTCGCGGGCGTGTGCCACGGGGGCGTTTCGGGATCATACTCCGCGCTGTTTTTCCAGTCGTCATAGGACTTGCCGAGGACATAAATGCCGGTATCATAATCAAACAGACTGCTTTCGTCCGTCAGCAGCGATACGACAGCGCCGTTCTGATACTTCTCATCCAACCCGATGAAATAGGTCTGCGCAGATGCACAGCTCTGCTCGCCCTTGTCATTGACGGCGATCGCCCGGACAACCGCAGCCTTGTCCACCGGTGCATCCGGCGCGGCGACCGGCATCGTATATCTGCTCTCCGGCGCGATCTCCGTATGTGCGCTGAGAATGTTCTTTTCCGCAGAGCGGTTCGCAAGCAGAATCGGTTCTGAATATCGAAGGCTCTTCGTTGTCGGCGCACTGCCGTCAAGCGTATAGTATATCTCCGTGCCTGAATCCGCGGTGAGCGTCAGGGATACGGCATCTGCATAAAAGCCGCCCTCCGCCGAAAACTGCGGGGGCGTGACCGCATCGGAAACGACCGTCTGCTGCTCCGGATCTGCGGCAGATGATGCCGGCGGATCCGTACTGCTGTGCTGCGGATGCTTTGTACAGGACATAAAAGTGATGCTGCCCGCAAGGAGCAGCAGTATCACAGACTGATATTTTTTGTTCATCGTTTTTCCCCCTGCCCCGGCTGCGCATCCATGCGGATCACCTGCCAGGCTGCTGTCAGGCGCTCAATGCTCCAGGCCGCATTCGCGGGCGAGGTCGAGGGCAGACGGACAGCCGCCCGATGCAGCACGGGCTTCTGATATTTTTCGTAGTATTTCGCGGCAGTTCCGCCGTTGACGAAAATCTCCCGGATCTTCGCTGCCGAAAGAATCGGCGTCAGGTCATTCGGGATTACATTGCGGATGCTGCTGTCGGACGAGCCCGTGATCTCACAGGACGCAATCACATCCCACAGCGCAATCCGGTGCGAAAGCAGAAACGCGCGCTTTTCTTCAACCGTCTGCGGAACCGCGCAGCCGAACACGGCGGCGGTCACACGCCAGAACCGGTTCTGCGGGTGGCCGTAGAAAAAGCGCTGCTCCCGGGATTTCACCGAGGGAAAGCTCCCGAGAATCAGAATCTCCGAATGCGCGTCGTAAAGCGGCGGAAACGGATGCTGTACATGCTCCGGCATACGCGCGCCTTACACGATGCCGAGCTGACCGAGAATCTGACGCTCCGCATCCGAAAGCCGGTTCTGGTCAATTTTAGACTGATACTGCTTTTTGATATGCTCGCGGACGGTTTCCGCTGTCTGCTGATATTTTGCATCCGGATCGGCGCCGCGATCCAGCAGAATCTTCACAGCTTCGACGTCGGCATTGTTCAATGCAGTTTCCAGATACTCCGCCTTCAGCTTCGCACCGTGGTCGAGCAGCAGCTTCAGCTTTTCCGCGGAATGCGCCTGAATCGCCTCCTCGGCGGGCGTGGTGCTGTCCTCGTCATCATCCTCGTAATTGCCGCGGAAGAACGAATACGCGCCCGCATCGGGATCGGCGCCGTTATCCAGCAGCAGCTTGACGGCCTTTGCATCCAGATGCGCAACCGCATAGCTCAGACTCTTTTTCGGGGAGAACATGCCGGTCATGAACTTGTCGCTCTGCCGGATTGTCATGAATGCGGACGGAAACAGCATACAGAGCCCGGCAATCAGCAGCCCTGCTCCGACGGCCTTCCGCCTGATTTTCTTAATTGCGTGCAGAATCAGCACGATTGCGATAACTGCGATGACCGCAAAGGGTATGCCCGTAATCAGCGACATAATATGATCTTTGACACTGCCGAGTTTATCCATGATTTAATCCTCCGTCTGCCGCTTGCGCTTGCGGTACTCCGTCGGGGTGATGCCGACGATCTTCTTGAACTGGTGCATAAAGTGGACATAATTGCTGTAACCGCTCTGGTCTGCGATGCAGGCAATGCTGTAATCGGTGCTGGCAAGCAGACGCTTCGACAGCTCAATGCGGCTGTTGATGACGTCCTGTGTGAAACTGATGCCGAAGCAGCGCGTATACAGCTTCTGGAAATAGCCGCGGCTCAGGATCAGATCGCGGCACATCGAATCTATGCTCCAGTCCTCCTGCGGATTGCTGTAAATCCGCTCGCGCAGATCGACAAATTCTCGGTAATAGGGCGAGGCCTTTTCATTGCGCCGGGATGCGCGGCTCTCCTCCAATTTGGCCGCCGCGATCTGCGTGATCTGCTCCAGCGTCATGTCCGGGGCAATATGGTCACAGAAGAAGCCGAAGCTGGCCGTGATCTTGTACGGCTTCAGCGAGCTCTGGTTATAGTGCTCCAGATAGCCGGAAATCGCGTACACCAGACGCTGACAGGCGTCCTCCTCATAGTCCTGATAGCCGATGATCGAAAACTCAGCATCCTCAATGCGGGCGCAGCGCTCGTAGGTCGTGCAGCTGTTGTTCATCGCATTGGCGAGCACGGTCACCGCGCTGTCGCCCTCGGAATGGCCGTAGGTTTCATTGACCTGCCGCAGCGAATCAAAGCTGGCATAAAGCAGCAGGAAGCGGCGGTGCTCATTCTTCGCTGCCTCAAAGCATTCATGCGCAAACTTCTGATAGCCCTCGTAATTATACAGTCCCGTCAGCGTATCGCGGATCGTTGTCAGGTAAATGCGGTTATTGAAGCGCTTTAAGTAGCTCTGCATCCGGACAAATTCCAGCGCCGTATTGACAACCGTCAGCCAGTCGCAGTACATCGCATCATAGGTTTCCATTTTGTCCCCGAAGCTCAGCGCCGCAATGCCGAACACGCGGTCATCATGATGCAGCGGGGTAAAGAAAAAGCAGGTCGGCTTGCTGCGGTCATCGTGCAGACGCGGCAGCATTTTGGAAGCCGGGAACGGCTTGGTCACAAGCGAACCCGTGGTGCTGTCGATATATTCCAGCAGCATATGCTTCGGGTAGCCCTCCCGGCGGTATTCGGACGGGTTTTCCAGCGCACCGCCGCCCTCCCAGTCCTCACAGAGGCAGAGGTAAAACTCACTGACGTCGCGGATCAGATACACATGATGCCGGATCACGTCCATGAGCCCCTCCAGCGTTTCCTGGGAGGTCATGCGCATACTCATATTACTGGTGCTGTACATCGCCTGGAAATCCTCCAGCCGGTCAGCCATGCGGATCTGTTTTTTCAGATACTCCGGATTGACGCCGCAGGAACAGCTCTCTCCGGTCAGCACGCCGATCTGTTCGGTCTGTACCATGGTGCAGCTTTCGCCGGTCATCATCTGATACAGCTTTGCGACGCCCTGTGCACCGAGCCGGAAATTCCGCCGGACAAAGCTGGTCAGCGGGATCATGCTGTGCGTTTCGGAAAGCGATGCATCATAGCCCGTGACGGACAGATCCTCCGGGATGCGGATGCCGCTGCAAATCAGCTCGTGACAGAGCGCCTTTGCCATGGCATCATTGCCGCAGACAATGCCCTGCGGCATTCTGCGCTCACCGGAAACCAGTTCCTTCGCCAGCTTTTTCGCCGAGCCGTACCAGTAATCGCCGTAAATCAGATCGGAATCCCTGACCGTAACGCCCGCCGCATTCATCGCGTCGCGGAAGCCGAGCAGACGCTCCTCAGAGGTATAATGCCCCTTCGGGCCGGTCAGACAGATCAGATCGGTCAGGCCGTGCTCGCGGATCAGATGCTCCGTAATCTCACAGAAGCCGCTGCGGTCATCCATCATCAGATACGGGAACGGCCCGGAATTGCTGTCCAGCACAAGCACGGGAATCTTCTGCTCGGTCAGGAGCGCGTCCAGCTTCTGCTTCTCCTCCTCCGAACGGATCGAATCCCGGAGATACAGAATGCCGTCCAGCGACGGATAATGCATATATTCAAAGATGTTGAACTCAGCCTTTTGATGCGCAGTCAGCTCCGGCAGATCGGTAATGCAGGAAAACACTGCAATATCAATATCCAGGGAAAATGCCTGCGCCATCATGCCCTTGATGAGCCTGCGCTGCATCAGCTGCTCCGCTTCACAGACAATGACGCCGATCAGAAGCCGTTTTTTCATAATGCCCTCTCCTATTCAAAGTCACCGCACGGCAGCTCATGCCGTTTCGGTTTTCGGTTTTGCAGATCCCCTCCGGATCCTCTGGATCAGCCGCCCGACGCCAAGGCTCAGCAGAACGGACAGCGCCATCGCTGCAAGAATGATGATGATCTGCACCGCCGCGCTGCTCTTCTGGCCGATTCGCATGGCGGAGAGCAGATTCTTGATAAAAATGTGAATCAGATACAGCTCCAGCGAAATGCCGCCGAGCGCGTTCAGTCCGGTACTGACTGCCCTGTTCGGGAAACGCTCCGACAGCTTTGCAAGCAGCATACTGATAAAAATGCCCGCGCCGCCGCAGCCGATGCGGTACAGCATCATTGCGGCATCGGGTTCGGCGCTGCTGAGGAAAAATGCCGAGATAAACGGAATCAGCATCAGGACGGCATAGCCTGTCACAATCTTTGCAAGGCGCTGATCCTGCCTGCCGAAGAGCAGGCCGCCCGTCAGGGATCCGGCCAAAAAGACCGGAATGCGCGTGGATGCAATCTCGTATTTGTCATATATCTCCCGCGCCAGGAAAAACTGCGCAAACACAGCAGCAAAGCACAAAGCCATGAGCAGTACGATGAAGCCTGCACGCTTTTCCTGCAAACGGAAGATCAGCGGATACAGCAGGTACAGCACAAGCAGCAGCGACACGTACCACACCGTGCGGTTGCCGTGCGTCCAGAATGAAAGCGTTGTCCAGTCCAGCAGAAACATGCCCGCGCCTGTCTTTTTGAACAGGAAATCGGTCGCAAGCCAATACGGCAGGGACACCGCAAGCGTCGGAATCAGTACGCGGCTGATGCGCCTGCGGTAAAACAGCAGCGGACGGCTGTCCTTTGTCACGGAGCAGTACAGACCGATGCCTGAAAGAAACAGGAAGATATCCACGCCGATATTTCCGCACGAAAGCACCCTTGTCACAACTGGGATTTGCAGCGAATCATACAGGCAGGCGCCGAAATGGAACAGCAGGATCATCAGTGCGGCAGCCCCCATCACGGCGGCGCGGTGTTTGGAAATCTGACTGTAATCCATGTTACGGCTGATCCTGCTTCGGCAGCACGTCGCGGAGCGCCGATTCCAGATGAACCGAAAGCGCCTCCAGTGAGCTGTGTCCGCCGGGAATCACGCGCACATCCTTTGAAAGCGTTTTGCAGACCGCAATATTATCCGACAGAAGCGTATCCGCGTCCCCGCAGATGATGCGGCTCAGACGGTTGACGGAATACGCTGCAAGCGCCTCATACTGTCTGACATACGCCTCCGGAATACCGGACTGCGTAATCAGCGGGAGCGTGTGCGGATACATGCAGGGATTTGTCAGCAGACAGAATCTCTGCAAGCGGCGGCTCAGATGATCGGCATAAAACCCGCCGAGGCTCTGCCCGACGAGAATCACATCCGGATCGGATGCGGTTTTCAGCAGTTCCGCAATCAGATCATCCGGTGCCGTGTGCTCATAGTCGAGCGCCGGAGAGATAATCTGCTCTGCCGGAAAAAACTCGCAGAGCGCCCGGTAATTGCGGTTGTCCGCCGCGCCGAGAAAGCCGTGCAGATTCAGTATTTTCATATACATACTCCTTTTCGGATCCTGATATTACAATTTTACATCAGTATATCACAAAAAGACAGTTGTGTCAAGGCGTTTTGCTGAATTTCTGCGAAAAAAGCCGCTTTACGAAACAATATACCGGATACAATATAACAAGAAAGCCGGAAAGCACACGGCTCTCCGGCTTCTGAATATGCAGTTGGGAATGCGCTCAGACCATGGCCTCCTTGATGGCTGCAAACAGGTCGTCATAGCTTTCAAATGCGGGCAGCTGCGGATACTCCTTCTTGATCTGCTCGGTGGAGCGGAACAGGAATCCTGCCTTGCTCGCTAGAATCATGCCAAGGTCATTGAAGCTGTCGCCGCTCGCAATCGTTTCAAAGCCGATCGACTGGAGCGCCTTGACGGTGGTCAGCTTGGACTTTTCGCAGCGCATTTTATAACCGGTAATTGTGCCGTCCTCTGCGACCTCCAGCGAATTGCAGAAGATAGTCGGCATACCGAGCTTCCGCATCAGAGGCGCTGCAAACTGCGAGAAGGTATCGCTCAGGATGAGCACCTGGCCGAGCGCGCGCAGCTTATCCAGAAACTCCCTTGCGCCCTCCATCGGCTCAATCTGCTCGATTGTTTCCTGAATCTCTCTGAGGCCGAGGCCGTGCTCTTTCAGAATCGCAAGGCGATACTGCATCAGCTTGTCGTAATCGGGCTCGTCACGGGTGGTTCTCCGCAGCTCCGGGATGCCGCTGGCTTCTGCAAAAGCAATCCAGATTTCCGGGACAAGCACGCCCTCCAGATCAAGACAGGTAATATACATAGACATAATCGTTCTCCTTTTCATCATGCTTCTGCTGCGGATGCAGCGTTTGATTTATTATAGCATACTTTCTCCTATCCGTCAACCGTTCCGCTGCGGTTCGCGCAAAATACACGAAAAATTACCGTACAGATGACCGGTGCTGTCAAAAAGATTGTCAGATGTCTTGACGGCGGCGGATTTCTATGCTATAATCAAGATACGGGAAACCGGCTGTGTGTAAACAATCTGCGAAAGGAGTGATCGCCGTGAAAATTGCACTGAACCGTTCCGACTGGAGATTCTGGCTGCTCTATTGCCTCCTGCATTTCGGACTGCTGTGCTTCTCGCTCATTATCTTCAAATGGCTGTGGGCGCAGCTGAACAGCAGAACCTATGTCATCGACCTCAGTGAAGTCTGCTTTATTGCCGCGGCCTACGCGCTGATCCTGACAGTCAGCCGCCTGATCATCTACCGCATTGGCAAAAAACGCTATGAGAAGAACCCCGTTGACCGCCGCCGCAACAACCTGTTCCGCGAGTGATCAAAAGGGAGCTCCGACGGTTTTGCACCGGGACTTCGCCCCAGGCCCTGTCAAAGAAACAGGGTTCCATTGGCACACCATACTATGCGTACAAGAGAACGCCGACTGTTTATCAGCCGGCGTTTCAGTTTGCCGTAAAATGGTTTTACGACGGATTATAAGCTGTGTATTCATCGCATTTTTCTGTCAAACTGTCACAGAATCCGCAAGCTCTGCACAATCTCTATAAAAAGTCCACTCAAACAGCACAATTCTCCATTTACTTTTCCGGACAACTATGCTATAATAAAAATAAGTTCTGCGGACAACCGCAGACGGGATATGAAGAAATATGTACGGAAATCAAGGGGGTTACTTATGAAAACAAGCAAACGGATCTGTGCGGCGGCCGCTGCATTCGCAGTTTCGGTCTGCGCTGTCAGCGCGCCTGCACAGCTGCCCGCTGCTGCCTACGGCACAGGGCAGAATATCGCGGAATACCTTGACCGCGGCATCACTGCGGTCAAAACCGGCAGCGGAATGCTCGTCAGCTGGCGCTTTCTGGCCAATGACAGCGACACGGCCGAGTTTCAGCTCTACCGCGGCGACGAGCTGATCTACACATCATCCGCCGGAAAAGCAACCTGCTTCCTCGACAAGGGCGGAAGCGCTTCATCGACCTACCGCGTGGATACCTACGCGGGCGGCAAAAAGGTTTCATCCGATACCTGCACGATGATCTCCGGCAATTCGTATTTCGATATTCCGCTGGATATTCCGGCAGGCGGCACATCACCGGACGGCGTCCAGTACAGCTACGCCGCAAACGACTGCTCCGTCGGTGACGTGGACGGTGACGGCGTCTACGAAATCTTCCTGAAATGGGATCCGAGCAATGCGCATGACAACTCGCAGGCGGGCTATACCGGAAATGTCCTGATTGACTGCTACCGGCTGACCGGCGAGAAGCTCTGGCGCATCGACCTCGGAAGAAATATCCGTGCCGGTGCGCACTATACACAGTTTCTCGTTGCAGACTTTGACGGCGACGGCAAATGCGAAATGACCTGCAAGACAGCAGACGGCTCAAAGGATGCCGCAGGCAAGGTCATCGGGGACGGCTCCAAAGACTGGCGCAATCAGGACGGCTATGTCCTCTCCGGCCCCGAATACTATTCGCTGTTTGACGGCGCAACGGGAACGCTGCTCGATACCGTGGACTACGCATTCCCGCGCGGAACTGTCAGCCAGTGGGGCGACAAATACGGCAACCGCGTAGACCGCTTCCTCGGCACAGTCGCATATCTCGACGGCGTGCATCCGAGCGCAGTATCTATCCGCGGATACTATACCAGAATGACGGCTGTCGCATATGACGTGCAGAATAAGAAGCTGGTCAAACGCTGGACTTACGATTCCGGCTGGGATCAGCAGGCAGGCACCGGCTGGGGCAACGGCAACCATAACTGCATGCCCGCCGATGTGGACGGCGACGGCAAGGACGAGATTCTCTGCGGTGCGTTCACGCTCGATGACAACGGCAATGCGCTCTGGTGTACAAATAAGCTGCACGGTGATGCGATGCATGTCGGCGACCTGGATCCTTCCCATGCCGGGCAGGAACTCTGGGTCTGCCACGAGGCCGCACCCTACGGCGTTTCGCTGATTAACGCAAAGACCGGTCAGATCATCTGGCATGAGGACCGCGACAAGGATACCGGAAGAGCCTGTGCGGACAATGTATGGGCGGGCAATAAAGGCAGCGAATACTGGGGCTCCCGCTCGACAAAGGTCATCAACAGCGCGGGACAGCAGCTCAGCATGAGCACACCTGCCATGAACTTCCTGATCTGGTGGGACGGCGACCTCGAACGCGAGCTGCTCGACGGCAATACCATTACAAAGGTCAATCAGTCCGGCGGCATTGATACGGTGTTCACGGCAAACGGCTGCGATTCCTGCAACGGCACCAAGGCAACCCCGAACCTGTCAGCCGACCTGTTCGGCGACTGGCGCGAGGAGCTGATCCTGCACACTTCGGACAGCAAGTATCTGCGCATCTTCTGCACGCCGTATGAAACGGACGTCAGACTGACCACGCTGATGCATGATATGCAGTACAGAATGCAGGTTGCGACCGAGCAGAACTGCTATAACCAGCCGCCGCACCCGAGCTTCTATCTCGGCTCCGATCAGCCGCTGCCGGAACGCCCGTCTGTGACGATCAACGGCGGCGTAACGGTCAGCGACGGCCCGGCCGTCATCAACACTGAGCCGGTCTACCAGATCCGGAACCTCGGACGCGAATGGAACCTTTCCGCCCAGAACGGCAAGGCGATCCACACCGGGCCGACGCTCTCCGCAGAACAGCTGTGGAAATTCAGTGACCTCGGCGACGGACAGTATATGCTGATGAACGGCAGGGACGAGGTGCTGACATTCCCGGAGGGCAAGCCCTCCGTTACCAAAGATTTCCAGACCGGCGACAAGGCTGTGACGCTGAAACGGGTCAAGGGCGGTTATCTGATCATTCCGGTGACGGACGGCAGCGACGAAAACGTGCTCAGTTCAACGACGAGCAACGATCTGTTGCTGAAAGCATTTGAGGAAAGCAATACACAGATCTGGGTGCTTGAGGAGTTCAACGCACACATGGGCAAGCGCCCGAATATCACATTTGATATCAACGGCGACGGCAAGGTCACGGCCGCGGATCTCTCGGCATGGAAGGCCGCCTCGCTCTCCGGCACACAGAACGCTGCCACAGACTGCAACGGCGACGGCAAAACTGACAGCACGGATATGCAGATGATCCAGACATTCCTGCGCGGTGAAAGAGTGTTGTTCCGTGACGAATCCGTTTTCCGCATTCACAGCAATGCGATCGACGCCGGATGGGATGTCGGCATCGAGGAAACAGTCAACGAGGGCTTTAAGGCGCCTGCATACCTGAATCTCGACAACCGTGAGGGCAGCTTCGCGGAGTTTACGGTCTATGTGCCGGAATCCGGCGCAAACTTTGAACTCCGGTTCCGCTACGCAAACGGCAGTTCCAATAACCGAACGATGGCAGTCTGGATCGACGGCATGGATACACACGAAACCTTAGACTTCAGCTCCACCGGCTCCTGGACAGACTGGAAACAGGAAGCGGTATACAGCACGCGCATCGAAAACGGCTACAATACGATCCGGCTGATCTCCCAGACAAATGAGGGCGGCCCGAACCTCGATTATCTCGAACTGATCCCGCATCCGATCCCGCTGCCGGAAGGCTGAACGGATCTTCCCCGGTACCAATGAACCGGTCACAATCAGCCCGAAGGCGCAGCGCTTTCGGGCTGATACACTATCACAGACAGGAGAAATCCATGAAACGTAAACACATCCTCCGGTTCTTCGGACTGCTCTGCGGGGCGGCGCTGACCGTTCTCGGCGTTCTTCGCGGCGAGCCGGATACCATCCTGCAAAAGGCGGTGAAGCTATGTCTGGAATGCATCGGGATCGGGTAAAGCGGCATGATCGCTTCCGCCTGTGCGTACAGCTTCTCGCCGCAGCCGTCCTCAACGGCTACGCGGCAGGCTTTGCGGGCGGGCACATCTTCACGGGAAAGACCAAGGCCGTCTGCGTGCCGGTGCTCAACTGTTACGCCTGCCCCGGCGCGCTCGGCGCCTGCCCCATCGGCGCAATGCAGACCGTCGCCGCCGGAAACGGACGCAGCTTCTCGTTTTACGCTCTCGGCCTCCTCATGCTCTGCGGCACACTGTTCGGACGATTGCTCTGCGGTTTTCTCTGCCCGTTCGGGCTGGTGCAGGATCTCCTTGCGAAAATTCCGCTGAAAAAGCTAACCGTACCGCACAGCGCTGACCGGCTGCTCCGGTATTTGAAGTATGCCGTCCTCATTATAATGGTACTGCTGCTGCCCGCCGCCGTACAAAATGCGCTCGGCACGGGAGAACCGTGGTTCTGCAAATATCTCTGCCCCGCCGGAACGCTCGAAGGCGGCATCCCCGCGGTACTGCTGAACCCCGCGCTCCGGAAGCTGGCCGGTGTGCTGTTTACATGGAAATTCGCGCTGATGCTTGCAATTCTGATTCTCTCGGTGAAGATTCCGCGGGTGTTCTGCCGGTATCTCTGCCCGCTCGGCGCGTTCTATGCACTGTTCAACCGCTTCGCCTGCTTTCATATGCAGGTCAGCAGTTCAAAATGTATCAGCTGCGGAAAATGCACAGCCGCCTGCCCCATGCAGCTGGACGTCCCGCAGGAAATCTGCTCCGGGGAATGCATCCGCTGCGGCAAATGCAAAGCTGTCTGCCCAACCGGTGCGGTGGCGTCGGATTTTTCTGTCCTGCGCGATCAAACCGAACATACATCTTGACAGTACAGGCACCCTTCGGGGTGCCTTCATTTATTGCGATTTTCGACCGCTCAAGACATTTCCGTGCATTTTTTATATAATATTGCTGTGTTTTCGTTAAAGATGCACATACATCTCTTTGTTTTATCCAGTTATTCTACAAAACAGACATTGATTTGTATGGACATCGCTGGTATAATGGTATTATAGAATTGGTATATGCGGAGATATAAAAAGCAAAAAATGGGAAATGAAATTGGGAAGCCGCATATACAGGAAAGGCAGGGGGAAACCATGAAATCAATCCGGCGACTCGGCGCGGCGCTGCTGGCTGTCAGTATTCTGGCAACGGCAATGCCGGCAGGCTGGATGACCGTTCAGGCGGCATCCGGCAGCGTATCCCTGGGGCTCACACCCGCCCGCAGATCGGATACGACCAAACAGAAGTTCACCCATAATGAGTGGACAGGCAAAAACGGCGCAGAGGATGTCTTTGCCGTCAACCGCGAGCCCGCGGCGCTCTCGCTTGTTCCGTATCAGGATCAGGCGGCCGCAGCAAAAGCGTGCTTTGAATACGATGCACGCGAGGAATCCACGTTCATGCAGATGCTCACCGGCCCCGGCGAGGACTGGCAGCTGACCGTCGTGCAGAATGAAGGCGATGCGCAGCCGCTGCTGAACGCAGGCGCCATGAAGCCCGGCTATTCTGCCGGAAACGGATGGAAAACCGTCACGCTGCCGGACAGCTGGACGGGACAGGGCTTTGACTTCCCGATCTATACAAATGTCGGTCTGCCGTGGCAGAGCGCCTATGACGGGAACGTGCCCTGTCCGCAGGCACCGACCAACTACAACCCGGTCGGCCTGTACCGCAAGACCTTTACCGTTTCACCGGAAATGCTCGCGGACAACCGCAGAATCACTGTGCATTTCGAGGGCGTGGAATCCGCATACTATGTCTATGTGAACGGCATGGAGGTCGGTTACAGCGAGGATACGTTCAGCCCGCACCGCTTCGACATCACCGATTACCTCACCGAGGGCGAAAACCTGATTGCCGTTGAAGTCCACAAATTCTGCGACGGCACCTGGTTCGAGGATCAGGATATGGTCTATGACGGCGGCATCTTCCGCGACGTCTATCTGACAAGCCAGCCGCTTGTCAGCATCTCCGATTTTACGGTCGTCACGGATCTTGACGACAACAATAAGAATGCTGCGCTGAACCTCTCGGTCAATGTCACGAATCTTGCCTCCAAAGCAGTCGGCGGCATGAGCATTGACGTGGCCGTGATCGACGAAAGCGGCAACAATATCACAGAGGGAACGTCAATCGCTGTCGATTCCGTCGGCTCCGGCGATACGACGACTGTTAAGACATCCAAGCAGGTGCTGAATCCGGCACTCTGGTCGGCGGAGCACCCGAACCTCTACGCACTCGTGCTGACGCTGAAAAACAGCGACGGCACAATCGAAACTGTGTCGCATCAGCTCGGCTTCCGCGAGATCAGCTTCACCCGCACGGAGGTGGACAGCTCCTACCGCGTCACCACGAAGAGCTGGCAGCCGGTGAAGATCAACGGCATGATGCTCCGCTTCAAGGGCGTCAACCGCCACGACACCGATCCGTTCCACGGCAAGGCAGTTCCGCGTACAACGATCGAAGAGGACGTCCGTCTGATGAAAACGAACAACATCAACGCGATCCGTACCTCTCACTATTCCAATGACTCGTATCTCTACTGGCTCTGCAACCGATACGGCCTCTATATGATGGCGGAAACGAACATGGAGTGCCACGGCCTGATGTACGGCGACAACAACACACAGACCGGTTGGTTCTATGAGCTCGGTATGAACCGTACCGAAACAGCGTATCAGCGTCTGAAAAACAATCCGGCAATCGTTGCATGGTCGATCGGAAACGAAATGAAGTATACCAGTGATCCGGGCTTCGGCAACGGCATCTTCCGCGATATGATCTGGTATTTCAAGAACCATGACTACACCCGCCCGGTTCACAGCGAAGGTCAGGGCGGCAGCATGGGCACCGACATGGACAGCCAGATGTATCCCGGCTCCGACGGCATCCGCAGTAAGGCAGGCAACGGCAGAATGCCGTATGTCATGTGCGAATACGATCACGCAATGGGTAATTCCGTCGGCGCACTGAAGGAATACTGGGATTCGATCCGCAGTGCCGACAACATGCTCGGCGGCTTCATCTGGGACTGGTGCGACCAGTCCAGAGCCGTGTCGCTCGGCGGCTTTGCAAGCAGCGGCAAATCCTATCAGATTACTGATAAAAAGGGCAAAACCGGCACGGTCACGGCTGGTGAATCCGATTTCAACCGCAGCGCCGGTGACGGCTCGCTGACCGGCGTTTCCTGCAAGGGCTACACGCTCATGGACGGCGACACCTCCTATCTGGGCGCACTCTCCGGCACGGGCAAATCCTTCACCTTTGAAGCAATCGTCAAGCCCGCGTCCACGGCGCAGAATCAGATTTTCCTCTCAATCGGTGACAATCAGGCCGCTCTGAAAACGCAGAGCAGCGGCACCGGTCTGGAATTCTTCGTCCACAACGGCGGCTGGAATTCCGTATCCGCAGCATTCCCGTCGAACTGGACCGGAAACTGGCACCAGGTCGTCGGCGTGTATGACAAGGGTACCGTTTCGCTGTACTGCGACGGCAAGCTGCTCGCCTCCGATTCGTTCGCTGACGGCATCGACGGCGGCAACACCCCGCTCGGCATCGGCTATGACGCATCGAACGGCAGACGCCTCTCCGGCGAGATCTCCCTCGCACGCGTCTATAACAAGGCGCTCTCCGCAGCGGAAATCAGCGCGCAGAACAGCACCTCCCCTGCCATCGGCGCAGATGCCTCCTCCGTGCTCGTGTGGCTCGATTACAGCGCAGAGGTCACGGAAGCGACTGCTGCCACGGGCTCCGCGATTGTCAACGGCAAGTGGGACTACTACTCCACCGAGGATGCGCAGAAGAATCTGTATGCCGACCTGACACCGGGCCATTACTTCGGCTACGGCGGCGACTGGGGCGACCGTCCGAACGACGGCAGCTTCTGCGAAAACGGCCTTATCTGCCCAGACAGAACCCCGCAGCCGGAGCTGTACGAGGTCAAGTATCAGTATCAGAACTTCTGGTTCACCGCAGATTCTTCCATGATTGAAAACCGGAAGATCAATGTGTTCAATGAGAACAGCTTTGCAAATCTGAACGAGTTTGACGTGAAATGGACGCTCCTGCGCAACGGCATTGCGTGTGACAGCGGCACCTGCACCGATATTGACGTTCCCGCAAAGAAGAACGGTACAATCACTGCATCGTTCACCATGCCGCGTTCCATCGCTGCGGGCGATGAGTTCCTGCTCAATATTTCCGTCTGCGAAAAGACCGGCAACAAGATTGTTCCGAAGGGCACAGAGCTCTCCTACGCGCAGTTTGAGGTTCCGGCAGCGTCCCCGAAGGTCGTGAAAACCGCCTCTGAGGGCAAGACCTCTGTGACAAAGAACGGTTCCGGCTACTCCGTCAAGGGCGATGACTTCAGCTTTGAGATTGACGGCGGCGGCCGCATCAAGAATTACACCTACAAGGGCGAGGTGCTCCTCACCGAAGGCCCGGCACCGAACTTCTGGCGCGGCATGTTTGAAAACGACGGCGGCAGCCAGAATCAGAGCAAGTTTGACGGCGGCTGGCGCTTTGCCATGAACAATGCTTCCGTCACCGGCATGGATCTTTCCGAAGCGGACGGTGCCAAGATCGTCACCGTTTCCATGAAGCTACAGAACGGCACAAACATCCGGATCCGCTACGGCATCGAGGACAGCGGCGCCGTGACCGTCGGGTTCAGTGTGGATGCACGCGGCACCGGCATGGGCAAATTCATCCGCGTCGGCTCCATGATGACGATGCCCGCGGGCTTTGAGGATGTCACATGGTACGGCAACGGCCCGGTCGAGTCGCTCTCCGACCGCAAGACGTTCGGCCGCCTCGGCGTCTGGACAAACACCGTTTCCGGCATGTTCTTCCCGTACATGAAGGCCGATGACTGCGGCACCATGACCGATACCAAGTGGATGGCCGTGCAGGGCAAATCCCACTCCTACGGTCTGCTCGTCGCGGCGGAATCCAATGTGGAGGCCTCCGCGCTGCACGTCACCCCCGAGGATTTCCAGAAGGCAAATCACCCTTACGAAATCACCCCGAGCAAGAATACCTACCTCAGCATGAACTACGGCTCCATGGGCACAGGCTCCGCGACCTGCGGTCAGGCCACGCTGGATCAGTACACGCTCCGCTCCGACACGGTGTACAACTGGACGTATACGCTGATTCCGGTTTCCGGTTCAAGCACCGCGGCACAGCTCGCAGAGCAGGCAAAGCCCTTCCGCCGCCTCGCATCCTTCATTCAGGATCTCTCCAAGAATGAGCTGGTCATTCCGGTCGGCTCCACGGCAAATCTCAAAAAATCCGGCAGCCAGACCGTCATGCACGGCAGCGTGCAGGTTCCGTCCTCGCAGCTGAGCGGACTGGTTTCCGGCAAGAACTCCTTCACGATTGAAGTCAACGTCACCCCGCTCTCCGATCCGGAATACAATATGTTCGCGGCGAACGGCGACCACGGCTTCGCACTCCGCACCAGACCCGGCTCGCTCGACTTCTTCATCTTCGCGGACGGCGACTGGCGCACCTGCTACTACAAGATGCCTGACAGCATGCAATCGGGCTGGCTCGGCAGGCAGCATCAGGTCGCGGGCATCTATGATGCATCCGCAAACACGATCTCTGTTTACTGCGATGGCCAGATCCTCGCAACCGAACGGCTCTCGACCGGCGGCCCGAGCAAGTCCAATCTCAATGTGACCATCGGCAACTGTCCGGAAACCAACCGCGGCTCCGATGCCGATTTCAGCATCTGCCGCCTGTATACCAAAGCACTCTCCGCTGCGGAGCTCGCCTCCCAGAACACCGCTTCTCCGACCTATGAGGCGAAAAATGATGCGGTTGCGCTGTGGATTGATTTCGGTGCAGAACCGGAGCAGCCCGAACAGCCGCCTGTTCTCGAACCGACCAAGATCGGTGACGTCAACCTGGACGATTCCGTGGACGTCAGCGACGCGGTGCTCCTTGCAAGATACCTCAACGCCGATGCTTCTGCAAAGGTGATGGATCAGGGTCTTGTCAATGCAGAGGTTCACAAGGACGGTACCGTTGACGGCAATGACCTCGCGGATATTCTCCGCATTATTGCAAAGATTATCGTAGTCTAAGCTGCTGCTTAGGGGGAAATAGGAATGAAACAGATATATAAAAAAATCACAGCCTGCGCCTGTGCAGCGGTTCTGGTTTCCGGAATCGCTGCCGGACTGCCAGCACCCGCACAGATGTCGATGACGGCCTTTGCCGCATCAGACAGCGACCTGATCCTGCACTACTCCACGAGTGCCGGTTATAACAACACCGGCAACGCGTGGGACAATGACGAATCCTTTTACAAGGCGCTTCCGCTCGGCAACGGGCGGATCGGCGCCATGGTCTACGGCAACTGCCCATCCGAACGCTTCGATCTCAATGAGGCGACGTTCTGGAGCGGCGGCCCCGGCAACAATCACAAAACCGTATCCTCGGATACGATGGAGCGCTGCTGGAATCAGATGATGGCCGGCAATTACCGCGATGCGGACGGCACAATCGGCGCTGCCATGATCGGCGGCGGCGAAGCAAAATACCAGTCCGTCGGCACGCTGAATGTCGATTGCGGCGCACGCGACGCGGCCGATTACGAGCGCTGGCTCGATATGAACACCGCAATCGCAGGATGCTCGTATACAGTCGGCGGCAAGCGCTATACGCGCGAGAGCTTTGTCAGCCACCCGGATCAGGTGCTTGTCACCCGCATCACGTGCGACAGCCCCGGCAGCGTGTCGGTTTCCGCTTCGTATGACTGCTCCCTCACCGGACAGTTCACCCGCGAAACCGACGGCAATGATACGCTTGTCATGAACGGCCACGGCGATGACGAATACGGCATGCCGCATGCGGTATACTTCTCCTCACGCACCAAGGTAATCCCGGAGGGCGGCACCGTTTCCGCCGGGAACAATGCCGTGCGCGTATCCGGTGCGGATTCCGTTGTGATCCTGACTTCTATCCGCACGAATTTCATCGACTATGCAACCTGCAACGGCGACGAAAAGGGAAATGCCGCAAAGGATCTGGCTGCTGCCGCAAAGAAATCCTATGACGATCTGCTCAGCTCGCATCTCGTGGATTATCAGGAGCTGTTCTCCCGCGTGGACGTGGATCTCGGCGGCAACAGCGCGGAGAGTCAGAAGGACATCCCCGGCCGTATCGCAAACTTCGGCAGAAGCAATGATCCGAAGCTCGTCAAGGTGCTGTTCCAGTACGGACGCTACATGATGATCTCCGCATCCCGCGACTCCGAACCGATGAACTTGCAGGGCATCTGGAACAAGTTCCGTGATCCCGCATGGGGCTGCAAGTACACGACCAATATCAACTACGAAATGAATTACTGGCCTGCGCTGACGACGAATCTGGAGGAATGCTTCCAGCCGTTCGTGGAAAAGGCAAAGGCGCTCCAGAAGAACGGTTCGCAGACTGCCAAGGACGTTTACGGCGTTTCTGACGGCTGGGTACTGCATCACAATACCGATCTCTGGTGCCGCACCGGCCCGATCGACGGCGCATGGGGCATGTGGCCGACCGGCGGTGCCTGGGTATCCGATATGCTGTACGACGCATACCGCTTCAATCAGGACGAGAAATATCTCTCCGAGGTCTATCCGGTTATCAAAGGCTCCGCAAACTTCCTGAGCGAGATTCTCCGGCAGGCAAAAATCAACGGCAATACCTACAATGTCGTATTCCCGAGCACCTCTCCGGAGGTCAATACGCCGGGCGGCAGCGGCGGCCAGGGCGCGGCCTGTGCCTACGGCATCGCAATGGACAATTCCCTGACGCGCAGCCTGTTCATCGATGTCATCGACGCAGCGAACGTGCTCGGCAAGGATCAGACCTTTACAGATACGCTGAAGCAGCGGCTGACGCTCATCAAGCCGGATACCATCGGCAGCTGGGGACAGATTCAGGAATGGGCATATGACTGGGATGCGAAGAATGAGAAAAACCGCCACATTTCACATATGTACAGCCTGTTCCCGGGACAGCTCATCACCAAGGAAACCTCCCCTGCCCTCGCAGAGGCAGCGGCTGTCAGCCTGAACGCCCGCGGCGACGACGGCACCGGATGGTCTGAGGCATGGAAACTGAACTGCTGGGCTCGCCTTGAAGACGGCGCGCACGCATACAACCTTGTCAAGCTGCTGGTTTCCCCGGTCAACAATTACGGCAGACTGTACGACAACCTCTGGGACGCACATCCGCCGTTCCAGATCGACGGCAACTTCGGCTTCACATCCGGCGTCGCAGAGATGCTCCTGCAAAGCCACGACGATGAAATCAAGCTCCTGCCCGCACTGCCCGAGCAGTGGAACACCGGTCATGCAAACGGCCTCTGCGCTCGCGGCGGCTTTACCGTGACGAAAATGGAATGGAAAAACGGCCAGCTGATCGGCGCGGATATTCTTTCCAAGTCCGGCAATCCCTGCACAGTATCGTTCCAGGGCGAAAAGATCAGCTTTGAAACCGAAGCAGGAAAGACCTATCACATCAACGGCGCGATGGAGCTTGAAGACGGCACTGCCTCTGATCTCCGGAACGTCGCATGGAACAAAAAGACCGCAGGCTCCGATGTTGCCGCAAGCAGCACGGAGGCATGGGCAAAGGGACCGGAAGACTGCAAGTGGCTGACGGTCGATCTCGGCAAGACGTACCCGGTCAGCCGCTGGAACGTCAAGCTCAGCGGCGCAACCAACGCCAATACCGATTACCCGCGTGATTTCAAGCTGGAAATCAGCACGGACGGCAAAACATGGACAGAAGCAGACAGCGTTTACAGCACTACGCAAAGCAGCTTCGGCAGGCTGATGACAACCGCGGATGCCCGCTATGCACGCGTCAGCATGTACACCGCATCGACCAAGACCGCACCGGCCGCAATCGGCTCGCTGGAGATCTGGGCGGAATCCGATGATCCGGAGCCGACACGCAACCCGTATGAAACGATTGAAGCAGAGGACTTCGACCGGCAGTCCGGCATCCAGACTGAGCTTCTCGATGACGGCGGCGTGGATGTCGGCTATATTGAAAACGGCGATTATATCGCGTTCAAGAGCATGGCCTTCGGCGCAGGCGCAGAGAGCTTCACCGTCAAGGCAGGCAGCGAAACCGACGGCGGAAAGATCGCGCTGCATCTGGATTCCCCGACCGGCAAACTGATCGGTACCTGCACCGTCACCGGCACAGAGGGCTGGACAGAGTGGAAAACCTTCAGCTGCGATATTTCCGGCGCGACCGGAACACACACGCTTTACATGGTCTTTGAGGGCGATGACGGGTTCCTGATGAACCTTGACAATTTCAGCTTCAAGACCGGCAAAGCCGCAGGCGATATTACCGGCGACGGCAAAACCGATGCCGCGGATGCTGCCGCGCTGCAAAAGCATCTGCTGACAATCAAGGCGCTGACTGCCGATCAGGCTGCAATCGCGGACATCAACGGCGACAATAAGCTCACCGCAGCAGATCTGGCACTGCTCAAACAGCTGATTCTGAAATCAGCCTGACCGTATCCCTCACAGCACGAGAAAAGGGCGCTGACCGTTACAGTCAGCGCCCTTTTGATTGAAAAACAGCTTCACCTCTCCGGATGATTTCAGAAGAATACGTTGCAAATCACCGCAAACGATCCCTTATTTCTCCGCCTCAGACATCATATCGAGGAGCTGGGATTTCAGCCGCAGCGTATCCTGCTTTCCAAGCTCGTAATCCGCCCGCAGTTTTTTCTTGCTGACGCGGATCGTTCCGGTCAGGAAGTTTCCGATCTCGCCCGACGGAATAATATCAATATTCCGGTCATCGGAACGCTCGATACGGTCAGGCTTGTTCGTCAGCCAGACCGTGATCGTCTGACGCCATCCCTGCGCGCGCAGCTTCATGCGCGGCGTGTTATCGGAAATGCCGCCGTCCAGATAACCGGCGCCGTTGACATTCGCACCGAACACGCCCCGATAAATCAGAGGAAGTGCCGAGGATGCCAGCACAATCTCTTTCCGCACCTCCGGTGTGTAATCATTCAGACAAAAAACCTCCGACAAGGAAAAATCGGTCGCGTGTGTGCAGACAGCATACAGGCTCCGCTTGCCCTTGCCAAAATCTACGTTGTCGCTGATCAGCGCCTCAAGCCGCTTCTGTGAAAAGCCGCCGCTCAGCACAATCCCCCAGAACGATGCGCTTAATACGGAAAACACCGGATTAAACGCCGTCAGCGCGGCCAGTACCCGCGCCTTATCCAGAAACAGCAGGTCGCTCTTTTTCAGCGACATCCATATCTGTTCTGACGTCGAAGGATCGCAGGTATCAAACAGCACAGCGTTCAGTGCGCCGACCGATGAACCGATAATGCCGTCGATGCTGTCTGTCAGCCCGAGCTCCGTCAGCCCCGCCCAGACGCCTGCCTCATAGGCGCCCTTGGCACCGCCGCCGCTGAGCACAAGCCCGATTTTCCGTTCACTCATATCCAATACCTGCCTTTCCCGCCCCGAACACACGAAGCTGTATATGATCTGTATTTATTATAACACAGCAAATGCAACTTGTAAAGAGTTTTTTCATATCCTGTACTGCAACATGGTTCAATACAAACAACTTTATACATGTTTCGCGCACTTGTTCTGTTCAAATCTGCATAATATCCATAATTTCTATGGATATTTTATTGCTTTGTACGTACATCTATGATACAATTATAAAGGGATCATGCAGGCCTGGGAAACTGTATGATCCGATGAATTGCCCGGTTTTCGGGATGAAATGGGGGTCTATCCATGACTAGAGAAAAATCAAGCATGTTCCGAAGGCGATCACTCCGACGAACGGCGGCAGCCGTCAGTGCAGCGCTCCTTGCAGCCGCACCGGCGCAGCTGCCCCAGGGAATCAGCATCAAGGCTGATGCAGCGGGTGTGTTTGCAGAGCTGTATGTTTCACCGGACGGTGACGACGGCAACGCAGGTACACTCGCATCGCCGCTCCGAACGCTCGCCGGTGCGCGGGATGCCGTCAGAAAGATCAAAAGCGGCATGACCGGCAATATCGTCGTGTACTTCCGCGGCGGTACCTACCGCATGACCGAGGCCGTCACGTTTGATACGCAGGACTCTGCACCGGACGGCTGCCGCATCATTTATCAGGCCTACGAGGACGAAAAGCCGGTCTTTTCCGGTGCCGAGCAGGTCACAGGCTGGAGCAAATACAACGACAAGCTCTACGTCGCATCGCTTGACCGCGACACCAAGCTGCGCAACCTGTACGTCAACGACCACCGCGCCAATATGGGCAGTGTCGGCGCTGCAGCACAGGGAGGCTGGGGCGATTACGGCATCTCCGCCGGTCAGGCAGACTGGGCGTGGGACTCCGGACTGAAAAGCGACGGCATCAAGTACAACGCGGGCGATATTCCGCGCGTCACAAGCAATCTGGACGATCTGGAGGTCGTCAACGGCACCACATGGAACGAGAACATCGTCTGTTCGCGTGATGTCAAATACGACGGCAACACCATGATTCTGCTGATGCAGCAGCCCTACGGCGCAATCGCGCAGACACCGGGCTGGGGCGCAGGCTTCTCGTGCAGCGGCTGGCATACGCTCTACAACGCATTCAGCTTTGTTGACTCACCGGGCGAATTCTTCTTTGACAAGACAGAGCACAAGCTCTACTATTACCCGTTCGACTGGGAGGATATGTCACAGGCGGATGTGGAAGCGCCGATTGCGGATCAGCTCGTCGTGATTGCGGGTAAATCGACATCGGACCGTGTCAAAAACATCACGTTCAGCGGCATGACCTTTGCCCATACCGATTATATGTTGACAGACGTTGCCGGATCCCACGGCAAAACAACCTGTCAGGCCGCACAGACCTACACCGCGTTTGCGGATACCAACTGGCACAGCAAAAAGTATGAAATGGTCGATACCCTGCCCGCCATGATCCATGTCACGAGCAGCGATTCGATTGACTTCACCGGCAATGTCATCAAGCACACCGGTGCTGACGGCATCTCCATGACGAATGACGTCATCAACAGCAACATCACCGGCAACTATATCACAGACATCACTTCCTCGGGCATCACAATCGGTCACCCGCAGCATGTGTATATCGGCGACGGTAACGGCTCAAACCGTGAAAAATTCCCGCGCGGCGTGGAGGGCGTCTGCAAAAATGATACCGTTTCAGACAACCTGCTTTACGACATCAGCGTGGTACACGGCTTCGGCGGATGCGCTGCTGTTACCGTTTACTTCGGCGACAGCGTGAAGGTGCTCCGCAACCAGGTCGAAAAGACCGCTTACAACGGCATCCACCTCGGCTGGGGCTGGTGCAATTTCAAGGACTCCGAAACCTGCCGCGACAACATGATCTGCCAGAACCGCGTGATTAACTGCCTGAACCGTCTTCACGACAGCGGCGGCATTTACACAATCGGCCAGATGCCCGGAACTGTCATCAACGAAAACTATGTGCAGGGCATCCCGGCAGGCGGCCCCGGCGCACCGACCTACGGCCTGCACAACGACGAAGGTACTGCATGGATCGAGGAAAATGACAATGTCCTCGAAATCGACCAGAACGTCACCTACACCATCAACTGCGAGGAGTACGGCGACAAGCATCACCTGACGATCAAGCGCACATATGCCTCTGTCAACAAAATGGGCAAAAACCCGCCTGACAGTGATATTGACACGCCGATTGTCGTCGCAGACAATGTCTGGCCGCAGCGTCAGTATGAGGTCTGCCTCAACTCCGGCTTGCAGGATTCCTTCAAGAGCATCATGCCGGACGGTATGATGACCGACGCAGACTATGTGTTCCCGGCAAGCTGTGCAACCAAGGGCGACGGCATTCTTCCGATCCGCAAAGCGGGTTCGGGCAAAGTCGTCTGGATCGCACCGGATAACACAACATCGTTCAAATCCGGCAGCAACATGACAAAGGTCGCAGGCACCGCAGCAAAGATCAAGACGCCTGCGGAGGCAGGCACATACCGCATCTACGTGCTGGACAGCAAGGGCAAGGTGCTGAGCAAATCTGCACATGTCCTGCGGATCAGCGGAACCTCCTCCGGCACGGAGGCATCCTCCTTCTTCGATCAGTCCGGTATTGAAACCGAGAATTGCAGCGAAGGCGGTCTGGATGTTGCATACATTGAAAACGGCGACTATGTCGGCTACAAGAACGTTGATTTCGGCACCGGCGCAAATGCAATCGACATTCGCGTTGCTGCAAATTCCGGCGGCAGCTCGATTGAGCTGCATCTGGACAGCCCGACAGGCAAGCTGATCGGCACACTCGATGTGGAACCGACCGGCGGCTGGCAGGACTGGGCAACGCAGCGCGCATCACTGACCGAAACAAGCGGCAAGCATGACCTGTACATGGTATTTAAGGGCGGCGAAGGCTATCTGTTCAACGTAGCCGCGTTCAAGCTCAATGTACCGGGCGGCACATCCGTCACAAAGGACTACATCCTCGGTGACCTCAACGATGACAAAAAGGTTGACGCAAGAGATCTGACAGAATTGAAAAAGGCTGTCAAGGCCGGGACGATCGACGAGCTGGATCCGGCGGATCTGGACGGCGATCTGGATCTGACAGCTGAGGATGCGAAGCTCCTCCGGGATTATCTGACCGGAAAGATCGAGAGCTTCCCCGCAGCAGAATAACAAGCATAAACACCGGCGGGACCCCTTCCCCGCCGGTGTTCTGTTTGCATTATACGATTGACAGTTTCAAAAAAAGAATCTCCGACCGGCTTTGACCGTTCGGAGATCCTAGGTTTTACGCTTTGCGATTATGCCTTAAAGACATATCTGAAGAAGTTGTAGAAGAGCGGAGTGCCGACGCCTGCGTCATGACCTGCGCCTGCGAATTCCTCCCAGATGTTCGTCGTACCGTTCTGATCAAAGATCTGGTGGTACTCCTTCGGGAACGTACCGACAACCTGGTCACTGGTACCGCCGCCGATCATCAGAATGTACGGCAGATCCTCGTCAGAGAACTTGAAATCGCTGTTCTTCATTCTCTCATTGCTGTCCAGCTTGCGGCTGCCGAGGTGGTTTGCGATGTACATATCGCTTGCCGGAACGATGCCGGGAGCCGGAGAAGATGCGCACACATAGCCGATCATATCCGGAAGCATCAGACCGAGATACAGGGACTCTCTGCCGCCCATGGAGAAGCCTGCAACAGCAGTATTCTCTCTGCCGGTCGCAACAGAATAGTTCTCACAGATATACGGATAGAGGCTATCTCTGACATCATAGACAAAGTCATCGTATGCATCCATGACATCCATGTTGATGCCCATCGGAGATGCGCTCTTTGCATCGGTATACATCTGCGGGAAAACAATGATAAACGGAACAGCATCGCCGCTGTTGATGAGGCTGGTTGCCATTTCGAGAATGCCCCAGCCGCTCAGCATGTTGTCCTCGTTGCCCATAACGCCGTGGCTCATGAACATGACCGGATACTTCTTGCTCGAATCATACCCGGGAGGTGTCCAGACGTTGCAGGACTTGTTCCGGTTCGCTTTCTTCGAGAAGTAGGTAACCTTCTTTGCCTTCTCGTAGCTAGCGGACTTCACATTCTGCGGAACATTTCTCTGGAAATCAGCCGCAACAATCGCGTTGTATTCCTTCGCGGTATGCGTCACAGCAGACGGGCCGCTCGGACCGGAAGGCTGTGCAGGCGGATTCAGAACAAGATCCTTCAGTGCGGAGAGATCTCCGGAAGTCAGCTTGCTGTTGCCGTCAATGTCAGCGCCCGCGCCGTCAATCGACGTATCCTTGCCGAGCAGGAAGCTCTGAAGCGCGGTTACATCCATCTTATCGACCTTGCGGTCGCCGTTGACGTCGCCCTTGACGCCCGTGCTCGTGGTCGTACCGCCGGAAGTCGGCGCCGCGCCGTTGTAGATCACGAAATCGTCAAGATAAAAATCGCAGGAGGAACCTTCGGATTCAATGAAGATCACCGGGTTCGTGCCGTCCGGCACAGTGTAGCTTTCCATGGTAATCTCAGCCCACATGCCTGCCGGAATCAGCTTGGTTGCAATCGTATCCACGGTTGCACCGTCGCCGTCCGCAGTCACGCCGCCGAAAGGCCAGCCACCGCCGCCGGGCCATTCACCACCACCGCCGCCGGGCCATTCACCACCGCCGCCGCCGGGCCATTCACCGCCGCCGCCGGGCCA
>JAEEIA010000070.1 GCA_016281125.1 Oscillospiraceae bacterium
ATTACTGTATTTTTTCTCTTCCATTATGAATCTCCTATCATTGCCTAAACGCACAGATGAACCAAGTATTGTTATACTCATTAACTTCTTATGCATCCGGAATATCATATTTATTATATCACATCCAGCCCGAAAAAGTAAAGGGGGTGCAACCATGTTTTTCAAACTTATTCTTGAAAATGCCAACGGCGATCGTGTTAACATGACCGCCACTGCAAATCAGTATATGACCTCACGGGTGGAAGGTCTAAATTCTCCCACCGGCACGATCAGCAGCTCAAGCTATGCGTGCATGGATGGCAGTTAGGGTGACAGACCTGTCACCCCAAACTAGCACGATCTGTACTGATATTACCGAGAAATAGGGCTCATCTATATGCCGGATTAAGCGCTTTTTCTGAAAAATGTGATCTTCCTATTGACAATCGCACACAATTATAGTATAATATTGTGTGTGATTGTCGATAGGAGGTGAGAACATGAATGAATTGACGACAATTCGGAATATGGCTGCGGCATCATCAAATGGAATGATTACAAGCAGACAAGTGAGAGATGCCGGAATCCATCCATTCTATCTTCAGCAGCTTGTTCGCAGCGGTGAATTGACCAGAATCAGCCGCGGACTATATATGCGCAACGATGCGTGGGAAGATGAGCTTTTCCTTTTTCAACAGAGATATCAGCGAGGAATTTTCTCACATGATACAGCCCTCTATCTGCACGGCTTTTCAGATCGTACACCAGCCAGATATACCATGACATTTCCCGTCAGTTACCATTCTCAATCAGTTGAGTCTGAACCCCTGATCATTCATCGAACACTACCGAAAACCTATCAGCTTGGATTGACGGAGATTCAGTCCCCGAGCGGCAATCCGCTTCGGGTTTACGATCTGGAGCGCACCCTCTGTGACATTGTACGCGGTCAAGGCAGCGATGTGCAGATTGTGAATACCGCGATGAAAAAATATGCTGCATCAAAAGAAAAGGACATTCACAAGCTCATGCAGTATGCAGGACAGCTCCGTGTCAAATCCAAAATATTGCGTTATATGGAGGTTTTGCTGTGATCACAAAGAATCCGATGCAGTTGAAGGCAATTATCAAGAACAAGGCTGCTGAAAAGCACATTTCAGCACAGCTTGTCATGCAAAACTATATGCTGGAACGACTGCTTGAGCGCATTTCCCTTTCTCCCTACCGTAACAACTTTATTCTCAAGGGTGGTTTCCTGATTTCTGCTGTGGTCGGTCTGGATACCAGAGCAACGATGGATATGGACACGACAATCAAGGGATTCACCCTGACACATGAATCAATCCGTTCTATTTTTACAGAGATTTGTGCAGTCTCGATCGAAGATGATGTATCCTTTGAAATAACGCGAGTTGAGGATATTCGTGAAATAGACGATTATCCCGGTATTCGCGTCGGTCTGTTGGCTAATTACCCGCCGATCAGTATTCCCCTGACCGTAGATGTTACAACCGGCGATGCGATTACACCAAAAGAGATTGAATATACGTTTTCTTTGATGTTCGATGAGCGCACTTTATCGGTTCTGGCATATAATCTCGAAACTGTGCTTGCAGAGAAAATTGAAACAATTCTCTCTCGCAGCATTGCCAATACCCGACCGCGTGATTTCTATGATATTTATATTCTATATACGCTCCGTGGGGATCAGTGTGATCCGGACACTCTTCGGCAAGCATTGGAAAGGACAGCGACAAAGCGCGGAAGTACTCACATTTTTGCCGATTACGCTGCAATTCTTGATGAGGTTCGCAATAGCAAGCAATTGCAATCTTTCTGGACTAAATATCAGAAAGAATTCGACTATGCGAGCGATATAGCTTTTGAAGATACTTGCAGGACAGTAGAACAAATTATGCAGCAGCTGTAACCCGTGTAGAAAGTGAGATCAGGTACAATCAACTAATATATCGTAATATAATTGACAACGATACATAAATTTATACGGAGATTGCGTACTGTTGTCAATTAAGTGGCGCCAGCATAGGGTGACAGACCTGTCACTATGATCAGGAAAAAGTGAGATTTCGGGGAATTATGCTTTATATAATTATGCGATTTCGGGGATCTTACGCATTGAATAAGTAAAGAGGTACTGGAGAATGGCATCAATAGATGAAATGGCTGTGCCTACGGATCTTAGCGATTCAATCCAAAGTGCCATAAATGGTCTTGAATGGAAGTTTGCCAAAACAATGGCAAACATCCCACACTGGTATACCGTCAGAGACAGGAGTAATCCAGAAAAGGATGATTTATACCACAGACTAGTTCGATACATAGCCGATAACTGCTATGTTCAGGAGTTTTACCGACGCAAGTGGCGTTACTGCAATATCGGAGAGTATATGTACTGGATAGACATGATAGAAGACGAGAACTCTTCTAAATTGATAAACAGAACGCTTATTGACGAGGAAGAGCGGAAGAAATACGCACGAGGGTGACAGACCTGTCACCCCTAACTGAATAGTACGATCAGCCCTGATGTTTCCGAATATCAGGGCTTTTCTATACACCAAATAACTAAAGACAGGAGTGATGTATCTTGAACATGAGCGAGGAAGTCACCAATGTAACCCTACAGGTGACGGAGAAAGCGGTAAAAACCGGACTGAACGCGACGACCAGAATTGCGGAGATGTTTGCCCGACTGTTCCGGGAACTGATGGCAATGTCACGGGAACGCAATGCCAGTAAAGCCGGACGCGGAAACATCAGCGGCAGCAAGGAGAAGGTCAAGGAAACTGACCTGACTGACCTGAAGCCCGGATATGCCGCAGTGCGCGATCTGGAAAAGAGCGCACAGAAATCCGGCGACACGATCGCCACATCAGAGCACGGCATGAGCCGTGAGGATATGAAGGCAGTATGCCATAAGGCAAAGAAGTACGGGATTCCGGTCGCTTTCAAGAATCCGAAAGGCAAGGATAATATCTATGCTTGTGTCCGGAGTTCTGATCTTCCTATTTTCAAACAGATCTGCACTGAGGTCATTCAGGACAAAATCGCAGTTGAGCCGGAAAAGCTGGGCAATTTCAAGTGCGAGGAATGGGAGATGCCGTTTCTCTCGGCAGAAATGAAAAAGCTGGATGTTGCTGCAATGTTTCCTACCTCCGCTCAAGGCTCCTTCTGCCTTTATGAAGCGAAGGACGAGAAACTGATTCGCTGCGCACGCGAGGAATTTGCAAAGAAGTATGCGGCATTGGAACAGGATGTTGCGATTTCAAAGGACGAACAGGGCTTCTATTCCATCATGGATAAACGAACCGGCAAATCCGTGACCTTTGACGAAATTCCGACACGAAAAAAGCTGTCCGAGCAGATTCAGGCACAGTTCGGCTTTGACGAAAACAAAGCGAATATGTGTGTTGCGAAATTCGCGCAGGAGATGCTTCACGGTGCGGACCGTGAACGGCTTGTTTCTCCGAAGGTTCAGGAGGAGTTTGCCAATATCGGCTCAATGGTAGAACTTGAGGGAGAGCATCCGCTGGCATCGCATTATCAGTGCTGGCATCTGAAACCGAAGGATGATGTGTCACGGATCGTATTCCGCGACGCCGAATCCGGACGGTTTGCGATACTCGACCCGCTAAAAATGAGCGATAAAAAGATGCGGGCAGTTCTGACTGAACAGCTGGGCATCACGAATAAGGATATGCTGCACGCGCTGACAGATAAGGCTGACCGACTGGCACAGCACTATGAAAGAGAAGTCGCAGGAAACTATACTGATAATCACAGCTTCCATATGGATGACTTCAAGCCGGAGGAACTGGTCAAGCATAAGACAGTCGGCGCAAGCGGGCAGGAATATGTAACAAAGCTCAAACCGATTGATTCGGTGGAACAGACGATTGACCGCTCCGGCAAAAATCGTTTTGGCTCGACGGACAGAGATGTTTTTACACTCGATGTGAAATTCACTGCATCTGCACCAAGCGCCGACGGCAAAACAATAGAGACAAGTACATCATCGACCACGCTGGAGCTTTCCCTTGCAGATAAGAAAACCGGCATGAACATTCTGACAGAGATGTATAAGGAACATGGCATTCCTGAAGCGACTGCACGGGAAATGGCAAAGTCCGTATTCAAAAAGGCACAGATGCAAAGTCCGGAGAGAGTCGTGCGATTGGAGGAAGTACGCGCCGAAACCATGAAGGTTGTGTACGGCACGCAATCCGCAGAGGTCTCCACGGCAGATAAGCAATCGGCGGCGCAGAAGATCGCGGAACAATTCGGCATTCCGGTCGAGACCGCAGAGGAGATCGTCGAGAAAGCGGAGGAAGCGAAGAAAGCTGCGCAGGATGCTCCGAAGGAAACCGAGGCAGAAGAGGCGAAAAAGGAAGCTGATGCCGAGACAGAAGCAAAGCAGGATGCAAAAGCTGATGCTCCTGACGAGGATACGCCGAAGCAGACAGACACGAAATCTGCTGAACACGATGCAGAGAAACCTGATTCGGAAAAGGGCGGCAACGGTCATGAGCAGCACAAGGCACCGACGCAGGATGTGATCGATCAGGCAGCAGCCGGTGCAAAGCAAACGCAGGGCGCACCCGGCGGCGGAAAGCCGATGCCCGAAGCACCGAAGCCTCAGCCGAGAAGGAGATAAACTGTATGTCCGCTCCAAATAACGCGCCGCGCCCGCGACCGAAAATAGACAAAGCAACCCTGATTGTGTATTCCATAATCGGGGCTTTATTATTGCTGATCTGTCTGCTGCTGGGCGCGGCAATGGATTATTCCGTTGTCAACGGGAAGGTCAATTCCGGCAAGATTGGGAAGTCGATCAGTTATCTGCTGTCACATCCCGGAAAGATTTTTGCCGCACTCGGGACAAAGGGCGGCTATGCGCCCAAGATGGTCTTTTTCGGCATAATGATCATCGGCATCTTCGCATTATACAAATACAGCGAGGATGTTAAACGACTGCACCGGCGAGGTACAGAGCACGGCAGCGCGAAATGGGGCAGCGAAAAGGAAATGGCGGCACTCGCAGATAAAGGAAAGCCGGTGAAGTATCCGATCAAGAGATACGACGCGGAGCATCCGGAGGGTGTGCGTGTATTTGATGAGCACGGAGAACTATGCTGCGTTCAGATCGACAATAACATCATTCTGAATAAGGATGTGAAGCTGTCGCTGAACTCATGGGATCATAAGCTGAATTTCAATGTGCTTGTCATCGGCGGTTCAGGCGCGCAGAAAACCAGAGGTTTTGCCAAGCCGAATATCATGCAGCTCAATACCAGTTATGTCGTCACCGACCCGAAGGGAGAGATCCTCGCTGCCGAGGGCGAGCTGTTGAGAGCAGCCGGTTACAAGGTGCGCGTGTTCAACACGATTGACATGGCGCACTCCAACAACTATAACCCATTCCATTATGTCTACGATGAATTCGGACAGGTAGACGAAGCAAAGGTCAAGAGCATGATCGAGGTTCTCTTTACATCAACAAAGGGTGACGGCGAAAAAGAGGATTTCTGGTCTGAAAAAGGAAAATCGCTTCTGATTGCAATCGTCTTTCTTCTTCTGGCGGAATCGGAATACGATGCAGATCACTACACCGAAGGCGAAAAGAAAGGCTTGGTCATTCCGGAAACGAGAGATGAATCGCACCTAAATTTCTTTTCAGTTGCCGCGAAGCTGCGCCGCATGAAATATCCCCCCCAGGGAAGCCAGCTGCCCGACGGCTTTTTCCTTACACAGAATAAGGGAGAAAGCAATGATGATTTTGAAGCGCGGCGGGAAGCTGCATATCTCTGTGATCTTGACCGGGATTTTCTGGAACTGCACCGCCGGAACACTGAAATCGGCGAGCTTGCGTTTGATCTTTACAGCGAACTGCGAAACGCGCCGGAGGAAACCGGACAGAGCTTTATATCCAGTGCCAATGTCAAGACCTTCAATTTCAATCTGACCGGTCTGAAGAACCTGACCTGCACCGACAACATCCATCTGGAAATGCTCGGAGACGAGAAAGCGGCATTGTTTATCGTCATTTCCGCAACAGACCCCACATTCCGCTTTCTGGCTGCGATGATGTATTCGCAGCTTTTTGATGTTCTTTCAACCCGTGCCAATTTCCTGCATAAAGGCAGACTGCCGATCCATGTGCGCTGCATCATGGACGAATTCGCCAACTGCGGCGAGATACCGAACTTCAACGGCATCATTTCCTTTGTCCGCGGCATGAATATGTCGCTGAGCGTCATTATTCAGAATATGTCGCAGCTGAAATCCCGCTACGAGAAAACATGGGAGGAAATCCCCGGAAACTGCGACTCTATCCTGTTCCTGGGCGGTAAGGAGGAAAGTACGCTGAAAAGCATTTCCGAACAGCTCGGTAAGGAGACGATCGATGTGCGCGGGACGAACCGCACCAAAGGAAAATCGCCGTCCACATCGGAGAACAACAGCATTCTCGGCAGAGAACTGCTGCAAATCAATGAGGTCGGCATCATTCCGACAACAGACTGCATTCTGATGATGCGCGGTCAAAACCCGTTTTACAACAAGAAGTATGTGCTGGAAGAACACCCGAATTACAGATTCTCCGGTGATGCGGATGAAGCGTATCGGTTTGATCTGTCTCAGGTTCATTCCATTACGATTGAGGAATTTGCGGCAGAACAGAAAGCAAAGCGCGAACGCTATGAAGCGCGCAAGCAGCAGGAAGCCGCCAGAAAAGCAGCCGAGGCGGCTCGTTCAGGCAAGCCTCCGGCTGATCAGCAATTTGTAGACGGTTTCTTTTCAGTCCGCGAAGAAACAGTCACAGAGATTTTTATCCCGACAACATTCGAGGAAATCCGCGAATTCAGCGACCTGACGGTTTCCCCGGATATTTTAGAAGAAACCTATCCGGATGATGAGACGGTGTTCGGAGTATTCCGTGAGGAACCGGAAAGCTTCGATCTCGGAACAGCATCCCGACCGCCAAGAGAGGAGTATGATGATGAAGAAATCCCGCCCCCCGCCATTGTGAACGAGGACGGCAGCATCGAAGAACCCAATGCCGCCGACGAAGCACCTGAACGGGTATGCTACGGCGCAAAGCCGCCGGAACAGCCCGAATCGTTTGATGATCTGTCTGCACTGACGGACATTCGGTTTGCCGGAGTATTCTCCGAAAGCTATCCCGATGAAGCCGATGTCGGCGCGGAGCCTGACTTCGGACAGGTCCGCTTTGATGATTTCCCATTCGAAAATATGTAACGACTGAGAGGTATTGATTATGAAAAAGACTATTCGCACCGGTCTGTTCGCCGCATTTCTGATGGCGATTCTGTTCTCCTTCTGTGCTGTTCCCGCATCCGCCGCCGAGATTGATACTATCGCGGCTCCTGCTTCCGTTTCCGTGTCTGCGGATGCCGTGCATCCGCTTATGATGCCTGTTGCTGCCGCTGTCCCGTCCCCGGATACAATTCTGCTTGCGGCAGCACCGCCCGCGGCAGGCGGCGGCAGCGGTTCCGGTTCCGCAACGGCTGATAGCGCATATCAGAAAGTTGTCAACTTCTTCCTTGTCTGGATTCGCCGTGTCGGTGCGCTTGTCGCGCTGATCGGCGGTATTATGTTCGGTCTTTCCGTCAAGAACAATGACAGTGAGCAGAAACAGGCCGGTATCCTGACGATGGTAGCAGGCTTTATCGTTTTTGCAATCGCGCTCGGCGCAGATATGTTCGACCTGTTCACCTGACAGAATAAGCCTAGCTCGGTCTGCAAAATCGGGCTAGGCTCACCCGAAACACAACCCCTTATTGACTTTTGCGCCTCACCGTGCTATAATTCAGGTAAAGCTGGAATCTCCTCTTATCTGACACAAGAACGGAGGAAACTGAATGTCCTTTCTATTATCTCATATATGGCTGCCGTATGTGCTTGCGCTGGTGCTGATATTCATTGCGTTCTTTTTCAATCTTGGCAGCCTTGACGTACTTCTTTACGCTGCTGCCTTTGATTTGGTTCCTGTGCTGGGGCTTTGGTGCATCCGCCGCGGGTATATGATTCCGGCGGTCATCATTGCAGTTCTGTGCCTTGCCGTACTTCTGCTGGCAGCATGGGGCGTCAGAGAAGCAATCGTGACATCCGATAAAAAGATGAAAGCAGGCGCAGCAGTTCTCGCCGTGATTGCTTTATCTGGCACGCTGCTCTGCTGTTTTTCCTCCGACGGACAGATCATGCAGACCGTTCTTGCAGTCAGCTGCCTTTACGGGATGCTGAGCGTGGTTTACATCTTCTGGTGGTTCAGCGAATTTGGCAAAGGGATGGGCAGTCCGTGATGGTGAAGGAGAGTGACTTATGGTTCATAAGCAGTTCCTATGAAAGGAGTATTTGAAATGACTCCCAAAATAGAGTTTCCTTTTGAATGTGATCATTTCGTTTTCGGCGCGGAAAATCAGGAACACGAACCGCTAGGGTTTTCATTGCCGAAGCTGATTGCATACCTGAAACAAACAGGAAAAAAATTCGAAGAACTCACGGAAGAAGAACTTGAAAAACTGAAATAAACCTCTTTGATATAAATGAATATCAATCAAGCACTTGCAAACGCAGGTGCTTTTCTTATACCCTTTTTCAGAAGGAGGCGTTATGTTTGAACAAATCAGAACCTTTACAGAAACGATCTCCGGCTTACTGACTGGAGAAAGGAAAAAATGGCTGCGGCACATCGGCTCTGTGCTGATCATGATCGGCGTATTGCTGATGCTGCTGTCTGCCGTTATCAAACCATGAAAGGAGATGCGTATGCACTTTTCTTTGCTGCCTGTCGCAGCCGTACTGCCGACATTGCCGACTGTCACAACCCCGTCTGACCTGATGCACGGCGCAATCGCGTTTTTCAGCACATGGATCGCACGCATCGGCGGCATCGTGGCGCTGATCGGCATGATCAAATTCGCGCTCTCCATAAAGAATGAAGATGCACGCGAATCGCTGACAGCGATACTGACCGCGATTTCAGGCTTTATCATCATGGAATACGTCACGACGACCTTTCACTTTTCTACGACGACTGCGGATGCTGAGTTTCAGTCACTCATGGTATTCTGCATGAAATGGATTCGCCGTGTCGGTGCAATGGCACTGCTGCTCGGTTCTGTTACCTTCGGTCTGTCGGTAAAGGATCACAGCGCTGCCAATAAAATAATGGGAATGAAAACGATCGCCGCAGGCGGAATTGTCATTGCGACCTCCGCGCTCTGGCGTATGTTCTTCTGAGGGAGGTCGTGTATGACAAAAACAGCAATGCCTCCGATGAAGCGCTTTGCGAAAATACGGCGCAATATCTATATTTTTGTGATCGTCATAGGACTGGTCCAAATCTTCTTTCCGCTGGTCGCCTATGCTGCGGACATTTTCAAAAACGATGTGCATGATGTTTACTATGAGATCACGCAGAATGTCAAGGAAACAAATACCATTCTGAATAAAGCTTTTCAGTTCTGTACGGTCAGCCCGCACACGATTCTGAACGGCTTTAGCTCCGACGCGTTTATCAATATCTCCAGCGGCTGTCATCAGATTGCAATCGTGATCGCAACGCTGCTGCTTCTGGTGGATTTCTTCAAGAAAACGACCAATTTTGAATGGGCTTCCAAGTGGGAGAACATCCTCATCTTTCTCGTCAAGGTTATTGTCGTCAAGCAGATCGTGCAGAACGCGGATATGATCATAGCATATATCTATGCGTTGTTCGACTGGCTGAACCGCGGTGCGATCACTGGTGCCGGAACGACCGAACTGCTGCCCTGCGGCAATAAGAAAATCTATATCATCCATTACAGCGAAAGTCTGCTGAAGGACATGTGGGAGGAAGGTGTTATACAGGGCTGGGGCAATTTCTTTTCAAAGGTCGGCGAAGCCTTTGCAGGCGGCACGATGGGAAAGGACTTCACCTACGAAATATCATGGGATGCGGTGCATATGTTTTTTCCGACTGCCGACGATTCTCTGCCTGCCGGAACATATAACTACACTGACCACCGGTTTGCCTATCCGGATAATGTCATGTTCCAGCCAACGATCAAGATCATATTCATGCAGCCCTATTTCCTCGTGATGAAGGCAATCGCGTATATCATCTTCGTCATAGCGATCGGGCGTGTGTTTGAGCTATGCATCTACACGCTGTTCGCGCCGCTTCCGCTGGCGACCTTTGCAGGTGAAGGCTCCCACGATATTGCAAAGAACTTCATCAAAACATATATTGCGACCGTCATTCAGATTACGGTCATGATAGCGATGTTTGCGATCTATCTGGCAATGAACAGCTTTTTTACAACAACAGCACCGTATGCCGGTACACCGCTCATACAATTCATAGTGCTGATCTCACTCGGCTTGGGCGTGACGAAATCCGGCACATGGGCGCGGCGAATATGCGGTTGTGCATAAGAGAGAGGTGAAAAAATGGTAAAGGTTCCGATCCCTGCCGAGATACGGGCATATAAATCGAAGCTCATTCTTGGGCTGTCTGTGCGGCAGATTATAGCGATCGCCGGTGCGCTGGTGATCGGTGTTCCGCTTGGTGTATACGGGCGCGGGCATATCCCGGACGATATCCTGATCTGGCTCGTGATGTTCACGGTCGTGCCGTTTGCGGCATGGGGCTTCTTCACCTTCCATGATATGCGGTTTGAGCAGTTGGTCAAGGTGATGCTGCACTTCTGGCTGTGTCCGCAGAAACGGGTATATGAGGATACGGAGACAAACCTGTTTTGCCGTATCCATGAGGAGATCATAGAGGAAGCCGTGATCGCCCAGCGCATCGAAAGCGGCGAATACGAAAGGACGGGGGTGTAATATTGTCTTTTTTCAGTAAGAAGAAATCCGAAACGGTCACAGCGCGTGACCGCGACAAGGAACGCACGGCTGCGGAACGGAAGTCCAAAACGAAGCAGAGCAAGGTGAAGCGCCGGAAGGTCAAACGCACCGTGTTTGACACGATGCCCTATGAATGCTTTGTAAGCAACTATGTGTGTCTGCTGCGCAGCAATGTCCGCGCCGGTCGTGAAACGGTTAACATCTACAGCAAGACCTATCTTGTGCCGGATGTAAACTACGCGGCGTTGCCGGAGGAACAGCAGATCGAAATGATCCGGCAGTATGTGAGCCTGCTGAACAGCTTTGACAGTCAGGCATCCCTGCAAGTCACGCTCGTCAATACCTCGATCAACAAGGAAGACTTTGAGCAGAGGTTGATGCTCCAGCATAAGAACGACGGACTGGACGAGGAACGCGACGAGTTCAACCGTATCCTGCATGACAGGATGCAGGACGGACAGCACGGGCGGCACTGCCGTATCTTTGTTTCGATTACGGTCACGGCGGTCAATCTCGATGTGGCAAACCAGCACTTCTATGCGCTGGAGGGCAATCTGACGCGCTGCCTCGCACAGCTCGGCACCGAAGCAATCGTGCTGAACGCGAATGATCGTGTCCGGCTGCTTGCAGATATCTTCTGCGATGTGAACATGGGGCTGATGCCCGTGTCCCGCGCGGAGTTTGCGCGGCAGGCGGAAAAGCATCTGTGCAGTCCCGATTATTTTGAGTTCAAGCGCGACTACTTCATGTTCAATGACAAGTATGCCCGCTGCATCTACTTCCGCAGGCTGTCACAGAGCAGCGGACGGGATACGCTGTTCAGCAGTCTGCTTTCGACCAATCAGAGCATCATCATCACGAAGAATGTCGAGTTTGTCGAGCAGGAACAGGCAGTCACAATGGTGGAACGCAAGCTGACAGACATGACGCTTGAACAGCTTGAAAAGACAAAACGGGCGGCGCAGTCCACAAAGGGCGTATTCGTGGATACGCTGGAAGGCTCCCAGCTAATGACTGACAAGGCAGAGGCACAGGAGGTTCTGGAAAAGCTCCGCAGCGACGAAAAAATGACGCTCTGCCAGTTTATCCTGATGCTGACCGCAGACAGCTACGATGAGCTGACAAAGAATACCGAGGAGATCGAGACCATTCTGCGGGAATACCAGATCACGCCGATCAGAGCGCCGCATCAGCAGGAGGTCGCAATGGATTCCGCGCTCCCGCTGGGCAATAGCATGACGATCGACGAGGAGCATAATCTGCAAGTACGCCGAACCCTATATAGTGAAAGCACAGCCGTGTTCATGCCGTTTGTATCCCGCGTTTTGCAGCATGAGGGCGGCATTTTCTATGGGCTGAACCGGCTGTCACTGTCTCCGATCCTGTTTGACCGGCGGATGCAGAACAATCCGAACGGTTTTATCTTCGGTCTGCCCGGTGTCGGCAAGTCCGTATTCGCCAAGAATGAAATGGTCTATTCAACGGCGGCAACGACAGATGAAATCCTTGTCTTGGACCCGGAGGGTGAATATACCACTGTTGCGGATTGGCTCGGCGGAGAGGTCATTCACATCAATGAGAATTCCGGCACGCATATCAATCCGCTTGACCTGACAGAAAATCCGGATATGGACGATAAGGAGTATAACCCGATCAAGGCAAAGCTCGACTTCCTGCTGTCATTCTTCTCGTGTATCATGGGCAATCAGGAGATTTCCCCGATCCAGAAAACGATCATCGACAATGTCATGCACGAGACCTACCGCAAATATGAAAAACCTACGCTGAAGGAGTATTATACGGAGCTGGAGAACTATGAGAAGGAGGCAGCGGACGAAACGAAAAGCGCTGTTGCCTATCTGCGGCAGACGCTGCATCTGTATGTATACGGCAGCATGAATGTCTTTTCCCATGAAACGAATGTCAATCTGCATAAGCGGTTCGTGGTTTACAACATCAAAGAGCTGGGCAAAAATATGCAGACACTCGGCATGATGATCGTGCTGGAAAACCTGTGGGACAGAATCGCAAAGAACCGTATCCGCGGTATCGGCACACGCATCTATGTCGATGAAATGTATCTTCTTTTCAAGTCGGAACAGTCTGCCAACTTCTTCTATGAGTTGTATAAACGCGCAAGAAAATGGGGCGGCATTCCCACCGGGATCACACAGAATGTCGATGACCTTCTGCGCTCGGAGACTGCAAGAACGATGATCTCCAACACAGAATTTGTCGTGATGCTCTCGCAGAACCCGACAGACCGTGAACAGCTCTCCCAGCTGCTGCGTATCCCGATGAAAACAATGGAGTTCGTCGAAAACGCGCCGTCCGGCTGCGGGCTGATCCATACCAACAAATACGGAGACATTCCCTTTGACAATACGCTCCCGCAGGACAGCAAGATATACCGTATCGTATCAACGCGCTTCGGAGAAAAACTGCCGGAAAGCTGATCTGTTCCCTGACAGGAGGTGGTGCGCATGGAATTAGATCGGCTGCGTGAGAAATCCGAACAGCTGGAAGCGGAAACTGCCGAAATCGGCAGGAATGTCCGGCAGCGGATCGCAGATCATGAGCCGGATTCCGAACTGCTGGCACAGGAGAACGGATTTGAGCAGCATAGACAGGATGTTTTCGATCTGCACGAACGGATAAATGAAAAGCTGACTGAGCATTTCGATCAACGCATGGATATATCCGAAGCGATCAGAGAAACTGACAAGCAGATTCATGATACATTGATGCAGCTTGAAAACGCAACGGATTCAGCTGCCGAAAAAGCTTTGAATGACCGACTGAATGATTTGTATGCGCGGCGCAATGAATTGAGCAAACTGCACCGCGATGCAGAGCAGGCTATACGCAAGCTGAACGATGACAGCAGAGAGATCAGGCGGCTCTCCGATGACATTATCAGGCAAGGCAGAGCGGAAGCGAGAGTCACAAACAGGCGGGACGGCGGCATCCGGCGCATTGCGGCTGTTCCGCTCAGCGCAGCCAAGAGCATCGCACGGGAAGTAAACGGCAAGATCAATCCGCTGGAAAAGAAGGTCAACAAGGGCGATACCGCCGATCACGGAATGGAAAGCCTGCGTATGACAAATTCAGCGGTCAAAAAAGCGAAAAACACTGCGGTTGCCGCAAAAAACACCGCAAAGACCGTTGCCCAGGCACCGAGGCGAATTTACAAGACAGCAGAAACGACCGTGAAGGTCGTAAAAGCGGTCGTTCATGTCACAAGCGTGATCATCTCCAATACGATTGCTTTCCTTTTCAATCCGGTCGTGCTGATTCTGCTGCTTGTTGTCCTCCTTATCATTCTCTGTGCGGCATTGATTGCGGCGGCAGCAGGCGGAACACAGGCAGAGGAAACACAGGTCATGGGCGGCGCGTATATCGAGATGATCGGCATTGACGATATTTCCAGACGCTATCCCGATGCAGCGGAATATTACCGCATAGCCTGTGAAAGCAACAAATCGCGATTCCATACGCTGATCGACGGGATGTATTACAGCTACAGCGATCTGGAGCACAGCGACCTTGTGTATATGGAGCGTACCCTGAACGGCGCTGTAACGAAATATGAGACAGGCTTTGCGCAGGATACTTACAAGACAAATCTGAAAGCCGCCTGGTCGATTCCGGTCAACGAGCGGGATGCAATCGCGATTGCCTATGTATATCTGGAAATGCAGGAAAACAACGCAAACGGCACCGCAATGGACATTTACCGCGTATCGTTCACACAGGAGATATTCAATAAGATCGTGGATGCCGCAGTGCTGTGGTCAAGCTCGACCTTTAATAACCAGAAATGCCCGGACGAAGACTGTGCGCATGATGAAATCCCGAATCCGGCATATCAGACAGCTGTGACGAACTTCCAGGAGGCGGAAAGACGGTATCTTGACTGGAACGCAAATGTTGTGCCGGCTGCTGAGAATTATCGCAGACTGCTAAACACCTATAATACCGCACCCACTGCGGCACAGTCCTCCATACAACCGCATCTGGATGCGGCATGGGCGCGGCTCAATGAAGCAGTGAACAACTGGTATTATGTTTTCGGCGACCGTTATTGGACGATCAATGCGGATATCGGGGACAATGCTAGTGCATGGCTCTCTGCTGAGGTGGAAGCGGCACGCGGCATCATGAATACAACGCCGCAGATGATTCAGAATCCGGCGGCAGTCTGTCATCTGCATCATAAGCTGTGGTCGATCGGGCTGTACGGTTATTCATCAGAGGCTGTCATGAATTCGCTGGGCTTCAACGATCAGTACAAGGAATGGGTCGCGCTGGTCGAATACGGCATGGACACAAATCCGGATCTTTGAGAAAGGAGATATTATGGGCTTTAAGGATTCACACAAGAAACGCGCTGCGGGTGTGCAGAGTTTTCTTTCTTCCAATAAGCTGTTCGTCGTGATCGCATTGGTCGCGGCAATTATCATCGGGACAGGACTGATCAAGGGAAACACAGTCGAAGTACCCGCATCTGAAACAGAGCAGACAGAGGAAGCATCGCCCCCGCAATGGCGGTTTTATCCGTCTGATCTGGTCGTCCTTCTGGTCGGCGGCGGCTTCTGTACGGTCATGATCATCCGGGAACGCAAAAAGGCAAAGGAGGGACTGGATTGATATACTTTTGCAAAGCGTTGTTGACTGCAAAGCAAAATCAGGAACAGACGCTGTATCTCATCATGGAAGCGCCGAAAACCGAAACTGAACTGCCGCAGCTGACAAAGGAACAGCTTGTCAATCATCACGGCTACAAGGCGTTTGTCACGAATTACCGTCCGAAAGGAACCGTCGCGGTTGATTATGCTGTCTACCGGACTGACCGTACTGATCGGGAGGTCAATGCAAGCACACCGGACGAGGACTTTGAAAAGCTGATCGCTGACAAAACGGCAGAACGGCTCTCCGGCGGCGAGATCATGATCGAGCATGACGAAAAGCCGGACAAGATCACCGGCAAGGTGCAGAAAAAGAAGAAAACCTCAAAGGTCGTGATCTTTTCCGCGGTCATGGGCTGTCTGCTGGCGGCAGTCGGTGCGCTGGCAGCGGGCATCAAGCTCGGTGAACTGAAAGCAGCTGTGCCGGAGGAAGAAGCGGCAAATACGGCAGAAGACGGACTGATTATTCCGGTGCAGGCAGACATTGCGGCAGATGCAGAGCAGATCACCGTAACGATTGACCGCAGCTATTCTGCCGTGCCGCTGGACGATCTTCAGCTCAAGGGCGCGGTTTCGGGCGGAAAAGCCAATATCACGCTGCCGGAGTTTGACAAGGAGGATTTCTTCACCCATGTCGCCGGATATACCTGGGGCTTTTCATCAGACCCCGAAGGCGAAAAGATCGAGTATTACGGCGGGAAAAGCTATGACTTCACAAAGGACACAAAGCTCTACCGTGTTCTGGTAAAGTACGGCGGAGGCTCCGGCACAAAGGACGACCCGTATCAGATCGACTACTACGACCAGCTGGAGCTGATGGGACAGGAAAAAGCGCGGGGTTATTTCATTCAGACCGCAGACATTTCCTTTCCGTCATGGGCTTCCCATTCTCCGATCAATACGGTGAACGAGCTGAAAGCCGATCCAAAATCCGAATACTTTGAATATGACGGCGGCGGGTATCTGATTGAGAATCTGGACGCGCCGCTGTTTGGCTCGGTATCCGGCGCGGTGATTCGCAATGTAAACATCAAAAACAGCCGCATCGAGACACAGGAGTATCAGGATTACGGCTTTATCGTCTGCAACGCCTACAATTATCACTACCGGACCGAAGGCACGGACGATAAGGAAAGCACAGTCTATGTCACCGGCGAAACGCTGATACAGCATTGCACGGTATCGCATTCCAGCATCAATGTGCAGTACCCGCCGACCGAGGAGGACAACAGCGTACAGACCGCCGCGGTGGTAACAGCACCGCCGGTCACACCACCTGATCTGATCGAGTACGACGAGGAAGGCAACCCGATCACAACCACGGAACCGGTTGTTACCGAACCGACCAAGCACGCGGAGCATTGTATCGGTGCGATCAGCGGCAACGGCGGCGAGATTTCCGGCTGCTATGTAACGGACTTCGGCATCTATGTGTATCTGGACGACTACTATCTGTATGCCGGAGGCATTTCCGGCAAGCCTGCAAGCGTGACCGATTCCTGCGTCTACTATTTTTCCGCACAGGGCAACATCTTCGATGCCGGCGGCATTGTCGGCACGGCGGCAGGTACAAGGGCGTATGACGCAAAGGGACGCGAGATGCCTGACTGCTACGGCGGAAGCATTCAGGGCTGCAATGCCCGGAACATCATTCTGAGCACCGAAATGACAGCAGGCGGCATTGCCGGTGAAGGTTCTACCGATGCGGAGGGCGCTGTGATCTCCAACTGCTATGCAAATGAGCTGACCTTTTCCTGCGGAACCTTTGAGGATGCGGAACGGCAGATACCGATTAAGGCAGGAACGCTCGGCGGCATCATTGCGGCAGACGGCACCGGAAAAAAGGGGCATCTCATTACCAACAGCGTTTCCCATGCGGATTTCGCGGTGATCGGAAAGGCGGCAAAGTCCAGATTTGACGATACCGTGCGGCAGGCTCCGTCCTATGCCTTCTATCAGGAGAATATCCTGACCGTCATCAACCGCAATACTGTTGATCCCGTCAACCCGAAGGAGATCTACACCGGCAGCTTTATGTTCGGTGAACAGGGCGAATTCGGCGACGAGTCAGGCAATCTGCCGTACCCTGAAGCAATCTGCGATCTGTTTGAAAAAACAATAGTCACACAAGGAGGATGAACATGGAACCAAACAAAATAACGACCGGCACACCCGCTGATACAGTGGAAGCACCGGTCAAAAAGAAGAACCCGCTTGCAGCAGCAAAGCGGGAACTGGCACAGAATGAAAAACAGCAGCAACAGAAGCGTGAACAGGTCGAACGGCTGACAGCAGAGATCGCCGCGCTGGAAGAACAGCATGAAACGCTGCAAAGGACTGTTCGCACGCTGGAGACCGAAGAGCTGACCTTCCAGGTGAAGCGGCTTCTGAATGAAGGATCGCTCTCTCCGCATGATGTGATGCAGCTTGTTAATGAAGCGAAGCCAAGCAAATCCAAACGGAAGAAAGCGGCAGCACCCGCAGCTTCCGATTCAACAGGAACGGAGGATACGCAATAATGAACAAGATCATTCTTATGGGAAGAATGACGGCGGATACCGCTGTGAAAAAGACCAACAGCGGTAAGGAATATGTCAATTTCACAGTCGCGGTCGATCAGTTTGTAAAGGACGGCGAAAGCAAGGCGGATTTCTTCCGCTGCACGGCATGGGGAAAAACAGCCCTGTTCATTGACCGGTATTTCAAAAAGGGGGCGATGATCCTGATTGAAGGCTCCATGCACAACGATAACTATACCGATAACAAAGGTGTCACGCACTACGGCATGAGTGTCCGCGTCACCAGCGCCTACTTCACCGGCGAACGGAAGGGTAACGCAGAGGAACCGTTCGATG
>JAEEIA010000071.1 GCA_016281125.1 Oscillospiraceae bacterium
AAAGAAGCCGGTGTTAATGGCAATGAGGATCCACCCGTTCCCATTCCGAACACGGAAGTTAAGCTCATTCACGTCGAAGATACTTGGCTGGAGACGGCCCGGGAAAATAGATCGATGCCGGCACTCAACCCAGAGTTTTCACTCTGGGTTTTCTTTCTATCATCGGGCCATTAGCTCAGTTGGTTAGAGCCCCCGGCTCATAACCGGTTGGTCCCGGGTTCGAGTCCCTGATGGCCCACCAACAGCGTTCCGGCAAAACCGGAACGCTGCTTTTATATATTAGAGGGAGGCTGGAAATGGATCCTGTATGTGCTGTGATTGCGCGGCAGACCGATGCGGATTTCGTCAATCTGCTGATTGCACTGAAAACCTATGACCGCAATGCGCCGGTTAAGGGTGCTCCGGCGTGGCGCTTTGTGTATCATACGCTGCATTCTGCTGATAAATGGTTCTTTAATCCGTATCATTATACGGAACGTCCGGGGTTTGAACCGGGCTCGGACAGTCCGTTCAGGCCCATTTCGCACGAATGGTCGGATGCGGAGCTACTGGAGCTTTTGGAATCCGTCCGGCAGAAAACCATGGATTATCTGGAGCATCTGTCGGATGCCGAACTGAACGAGTGCCCGCCTGATTGCCCGTTTACGCGGCTGGAGCTCATTCTGATGCAGTTCCGGCATATTTCCGTCCATATCGGGATGCTGCACGGCCTGACGGTTGAAAAAACCGGCCGCTTTCCGCAGTATGTCAGCCCGCATTCGATGGAGCGTCTGAAAAACGGGTTCTGGGACGAATAACCTTTACGGAGTACGCAAATTTGCGTGCTCCGTATTTTGTATCTGAAAAAACGCTTGCATTCCGGCTGTTCTTGTGCTATAATTTTTTTAGAGGCTGTGCTGATTCTGAAAGGAAGGGTGATGGTATGAAAGGGTATCAGATTTTTGCGGTTCTGTCTGCGGCAGTTTTGTCGTGCTGTCCGCTGGCGTTTCCCGCAACTGCGGTGCAGGATATTGTATTGAATGATACGTTGGCTGATGAGGAGCTCAGCGATGACGGTGTCATGGTTTATTATGACCACACAAGCGGGGCGCTGCCTGCTTATTTTGAAATACCGTCTGTGTTTGACGGGAAACCGGTTTACGGAATAGCTGATAACGGCTTTTCATCTATTCAGGAGCTTGTCCATGTGACGATTCCGGGTACGGTAATCCTGATCGGAAAACACGGTTTCGCCTCCTGCCCGAATCTGGAGCAGGTAGATTTCGCCTCCGGCCTGATTGCCATTGACGATTATGGCTTTGAATGTTGCTATGCGCTGAAAAAAGTCGTTCTGCCTGATACGGTCACGAATCTTGGTATGGGTGCATTCAGCGTAACCGGTGTGCAATCCGTTCAGTTTTCTCCAAATCTTACCATGATGGGGCAGGGCTGTTTTTATGAGTGCGATTCTCTGACAGATGTTACACTGCCTGCTTCGCTGATAAAGGTCGGGGATCAGATATTCCGTAATTGTGATAATCTGAAATCTGCCACAGTGGCCGGGCCGGTTTGCAGTGAATTGATGTTCGGTGACTGCCCGAAGCTGGAATCGGTGACGTTTCTGGATCCGGATTGTGAAATCTGGCCATACGGCAGTACGGTCTGCAATGAAATGACTACGCCCGGAAGGGGCGTATATCACGGTGTCATCCGCGGCTATGTCGGCTCCACAGCGCAGGAATATGCAGAGCACTGGAATTATCGGTTTGAGCCGCTTGATCCGGAAAATTATGTCACGACTTCTCCTGCGGAAACAGCACCGCCGCCGGATTGGTGGTACGGAACCACTGCTGCGGATCCCTCCGTAACGACAACGCTGCCGGTGACCACTGCCGTGACGACAACAACTACGCCGGTCATGACAACGACCTCTCCGTTCGGCGCAGATCATAAGCTGGTTCTGAACGGCATCTGCTATGAGCAGCGCAGCAGTTATATCATGGTCAGCGGGTATCAGGCGAACGCAGCGCTCCCGGCGGAGATTGTGATTCCGGAGAGCATCGCCGGTCAGCCTGTGAAGGTCATCGGGGAAAAGGCCTTTGCGGATCTGAAGGGCGTCACTTCTGTGACATTGCCGCTGAGCGTTTCGTCGATTGAAAATCAGGCCTTTTATCACTGCCCGGATCTGCAAACGCTGATTCTGCGGAATCCGGAGATTTCGCTGAACGGCGACTGGTCGCTGATCTGCAACGACGACCTCGGGATGTATACCGGGGTGATGAAAGGGTATTATCCGAGTGATGCAGCGGGCTTTGCGTCCATGCATGAGATCCGCTTTGAGGCATTGCCGGAGGTGCGCGGTGATGTGACGCTGGACGGCGAAGTGAGCATTGAGGATGCGCAGCGGACGCTGAAAGCCTATACGGCGCGGATCGCCGGAAATCCGGACGGTTTGCTCACACTGCAAAAGAAGACAGGCGATGTCAACGGCGACATGATCATCAGCGTGGAGGATGCACAGCTGATTCTGAAATATTATACACAGGTATCGGTCGCCGGAAATCCCATCACCTGGGACGATCTTCTGAATAAATAATGAAGTTGTATCTTCGATAGATTTATGAAAGGGGACGCTCTCTATCGCAGGGCGTCCCCTCTTGCGGAGCTCTTGCACGCAAAGGGATTTCGCTCGCATACTTTTATTATGGTGTAAAACAGGCGCCGACCGTTTGTGTCAGCGCCTGTTTTGTTCTTATTTCGGGATTCCCAAGGGACAGTGTCCCTTTGGCGGGGGTTGGGGCGGAGCCCCATTCTCAATCATCGCACAGCAATACCGCTGTATCACCCCAGCGTGATCGAGATTTCGTTGACGTCCGCGAGCTTCTCGGAGGGGAGGAAATTGCCTTCAATCAGCTTGCCGTTGACGGTCATTGCCTTGACGCCGCACTGGACATGATTCGGATTCTGGATATTGATATTGAGCTTTTTGCCGCGGAACAGCTTGTGGATCTTGAAGCCGTCCCATGCAGACGGAATCGACGGGTCAATGCGCAGGCCGTTCAGCTCAGAGCGCATACCGCAGATGCCCTCCACGCAGCCGACCATGACGGTCGAAGCCGTACCGGTGAGCCAGTGAACATGCGAGCGTCCCGCAAACGGCGAGCGCTTGCTCTCGGTGAACTGTCCGTGAACATACGGCTCCATGACGCGGATTTCAGCCTTGTCGTTCATGGCAGCCGGAGCTGTTTCCATGAAGTATTCAAACGCTCTGTCGCCGTGGCCGAGCAGCGATTCCGCCAGAATCAGCCAGCCCTGCGACTGCGAGAAGATACCGCCGTTTTCCTTGGTATCCGGGTTGAAAATATGCATGAGCGCGCCCTCAAACGGGTGGTCGATGTAAGGCGGCTCCAGCAGCTTTGCGCCGTAGGGCGTGTTCAGGATGCGGTGGACGCTTTCCATCGCGGTTTCAGCCTGTTCTTTGGAGGCGAAGCGGGAAATGACCGACCAGCTCTGCGGGTTCAGCCACATGTTCGCTTCGGGATCCTTTTTCGCGCCGACGACAATGCCGTTTTCGCGGATGCCGCGGATGAAGCGGTCCTCATCCCAGCAGGCGTCAAGCGCCTTGGAGAGCGAAGCCTTGGTTTCTTCCAGATATGCAAGATATTCCGTGTCGTTCTTTGCTTTTGCCATTTCCTGCATTTCGCGGATTGCGTAATACAGCTGGAATGCGACGAACGTGGACTCGCCCTTTGCACCGAGGCGGAGGCAGTCATTCCAGTCCGCGTGCAGACCTGCCGGCATGTTGTGTGCGCCGAGGCGCTCCATGGAGAAGCGGATTGCGCGCTTCAGGTGATCGTACACGGTATCCTCGCCGCCGTTTGCGTAGACAATGACCTCGTCGAGGAACGCCTGATTGCCGCTCTCACCGATGTACTTGACGATTGTCGGGAACAGCCAGAGTGCATCGTCTGCGCGGTAGGACGGGTGGCCGGTTTCCTTGACGTATGCAGGATCATCCGGCGTATTCTCATGGCCTGCGTTATGCGTAAACTTGACGAGCGGAAGACCGCCGCCGTTATCGACCTGTGCGGAGAGCATAAAGCGGATTTTTTCGAGCGCCATATCCGGATTCAGATGAATGATGCCCTGAATATCCTGCACGGTATCGCGGTAGCCGTAGCCGTTGCGTTCGCCGCAGTAAATGAGCGAAGCTGCGCGGCTCCAGATCGAGGTGATGAAGCACTGATACGCGTTCCAGACGTTGATCATGTTGTTGAATTCTGCGGAAGGCGTTTCGACCTCAAAGTGCGAGAGCTGCTCATGCCAGTAGCTTCGGAGCTTTTCGATTTCTTTGTCCGCAGTGCCGGGCGTTTCGTAATGCTTGAGGATCTCTGCTGCCTCGGCGGAATTTTTCAGACCGAATGCAAAGGTCAGCACTCTTGTTTCGCCGGGCTGCAATTCGATATTCGACTGCAAAGCGCCGCAGGAGTTGCTGTTGTAGTTCATCTGGCCGCTGCAAACGCCCTTTTCCACCGCAATCGGGTTGGAGTAGGTGCGGTACGGGCCGATGAATGCGGAGAGGTCGCCGTTTGCGGAATTGACCGGTGCGCCGACCATGCCGAAGAAGCGCTCCATGTGATTGGAGCCGGTTTCGTCGCGGCCGCTGTTCTCGTTGATATGCTGAATGATGCGGTTGCCGCCCTCAAAGCTCGTCCGCGAGATAAACAGCGTATACTGGAGATTGACCTGATCCTGCTGATAGTTGCTCTCATTGGTGAACTCAATGAAGCCGGTGACGGAGAGCTTTCGCGGCTTGTCAGAGGTATTGGTGACCTTGCACTGCCAGACCTCGTAAGCGGCAGGCACAAAGTAGGTCGTTTCCGTTTTGATGCCCGCATACTCCGATGTGATGACGGTATATGCGGTGCCGTGGCGGCAGACGGATTTGTACTGATCCAGCGGCTTGCCGACCGGCTGCCAGGAAGCGGACCAGTAGTCCATATTGTCCAGATCGGTGATGTAGATGTACCGACCGGGGAGCGCCATCATGGAGTTGAAGCGGAATCTGCCGATTCTGCCGTTTGCGCCGCTCTTGACGAAGCTGTAACCGGCTGCGTTGTTGGTGATGATCGCACCGTACTCGGGATCCCCGAGATAATTGGACCATGCAGCGGGCGTGTCAGGACGCGTGATGACATACTCCTTGTTTTCAAGATCAAAGTAACCGTAATTCATATCTTTCCTCCTCAATATACAGGCATTTGTCTGTAAACCCGTTGCTTTCATTTTAGCATATATTGTGCGAGAATGCAAGGGGGTATGGGGCTTTTTTTCAGTTTGTTCATATTTAAGCGGTTAATTGACATGAACGGTCGGCGCATTGCTGATTTTTCGGCAAATACGCGTATCCGCTTAGTATTTTTTACCCGAATATCGCTGATTTGTAGAATTTATTGCGGAGGATATACGGATATTGCTAAATCATATTCACATTGGCGGCGTGTGCAGTGTTTTGCACATGTGAATGTTAAATGAAAATTATTTCTCTGAAAGTTGCACGCAAACGTGCAACTATTCGCGTTTTCTGCGGTATTATCAGAGAGCGATACGCGCAGCTTTGGAATCGCTGAATAAATCTGCAAGCAGATTGTGTGCCAAGCCGGCAGGCGTGGTTAATTCAGCGGGTCCTTAGGTATCCGGGAGAATCCGGAACCGGACTGCGGCGGCGAGAAAGGCGGAAACCGGACGGCGCATGAAGGCGGTTCGATGACGGGAACGCCAGGGGACAGGATGCGCTCAGGCACCTTGAAAATTGAATAGTTTGCGGCACATGCTGGGGAATATTTGGAGCTCGCGGGGGCAGTCTGACGGGATTGTTCTGCGGGTGTCTTTGGTGCGCGATTGCGCATGGTTCTGGGGGCTTGTTTATGTCTTTATGGATCCTCGCTTGATCGTTATGTCCGATATTCATTTTGGCTGGGCGCGGGGCGCGAATGCGAGAGGGACAACCCAAGAAAGAGGGGAGGCGCTCCCTACGGTCGCTTATCTCCCCTCTCTCTTAGGTTTTCCCTCTCGCGCTCTC
>JAEEIA010000072.1 GCA_016281125.1 Oscillospiraceae bacterium
GACCGGACAGACGCCCGGCTTCAAGCTGGCTTCCGATCTGACGCTTGCAGCAGACAGCACGGTCACAGGCAGCACTGCACTTGTGCTGAACGGCTATACGCTGACAACCGAGGGCGACTTTACGCAGGACGGCGAACTGAGAGTGACGCTGAACGGCAGCAAAATGAACGTCAACGGCGATTACTGGCATAAGAACGGCATACTGGAGATTGAGCACGGTTCGACGCTGCATATCACCGGAGATTATAACAACCGTGTTTCTGCCTCAAGTGCCGGTAAAGGTGAGCTGCAGTTTGAGTATGAGGACGAGGGCGAAAAGAATCTGATGGATGTGGACGGCAGTGTCCATATCAGTACCTTTGAAAAAGAATCTACATGGCAGGATCACGGCACACTGCAGATCGGCGGCGATCTGGACGTCTGGGCGCCGTTTAGTAACGTGAACGGAAAAGGTCTTGCGATGGATGAAGGGACTGTTGTCATATTCAAAGGCGACAAAACACATGAAGTTTATTTTGAAAAAAGCGGTGTAAGCTATATCTCCAATATTGCGATGACAGGCAAGGGCAGTCTGCACCTGACCGGACAGACGCCCGGCTTCAAGCTGGCTTCGGATATGAAGTTTGCCGACGGCAGTACCGTGACCGGCAAGACAGAACTGAAGCTGAACGGGCATACGCTCTGGGTTGACGGCTCCTTCAATCAGGACGGCGAGCTGACGGTCAATCTGGCAGACAGCAACATGATCGTCAAAAAGGATTACTGGCATAAAGCGGGTATTCTGTATCTGAACAACAGTGCCCTGACAATCGGCAGAAACTATGAGATACGCTCCTCTGCTGCTTCCTCCGGCTCCGGTGAACTGCGGATGGAACGTACCGAGAACAACCGGATTGCGGTCAACGGTGATGTCAATATCAGCACCTTTGAAAAAAACTCTACATGGCAGGATTACGGCACACTGCAGATCGGCGGAAATCTGAACGTCTGGTCGCCGTTCAGTAACGCGAACGGAAATGGTCTGAATATGGATCCTGCCACACGCACGGCATTCCGCGGCGGAAAGAAGCATACCGTTTATTTTGAAAAAACGGTGTCCCATACCGGCGGAATCCAGCTTGACGTCGGTGATTCGATTGAGTTTACAGCGGTTCTGAACGGTGTTGACCGTACTGCCGATTCCAGAATCACGGTGGAACCGGCGGATCTTGCAGCTGTCGATCAGTTTACCGTGACCGGCGTAAAGACCGGTGAAGGCACGATCACCTTTACGGACGGCAAGACCTCCGTCACAAAGAAGCTCTATGTTGTCGCAGCGGAGAGCCTCCCAGATGCCGTCATTCCGGAAACGCCGCCGGAAACCTCGGCAACCGTAACGGATGATACTGCCCCCGGCTCGTCCTCCTCTTCGACGACAACCACAACGACGGCAACCGTAACCGAACCGGAAATTCCGATCCGCTCTGCCTTTGAGCGTATCGCCGGATATACGCATAACGGCGGTCAGAATTTGAATGGATTGCCGAATGGCGACGGTCCGGCATATGCAGTCTATAAGAATATTGATTTCGATACCGGCGCAAGGAGTGTCCGTATCGAGGCACGTTCTACGGGGAATCGCTACTTTGAGATTCGCCTGGACAGCCTTGACGGAACGCTGATCGGAACAGTCAATGTGACGGAAACCTACAAGCCGACAGATGAGAAGATGGTCTATGCATTTTTTGATGCAGATGTGACACTGACCGAAGGTATCCATGATGTTTATTTGACATGGTGTCCGCATCCCAGCGATTACACGCTTGGTCTGAGAGGCTTTGTGTTCGGCAGAGAGGATACCTCGGCAGGCCCGCCTGTCGGTTCCAAGAAGGGCGACGTCAACGAGGACGGCAGCGTCGATCTCAAGGATGTGACGATCCTGCGGCGGCATCTCGCAGGCGGCTGGAATGTCAGGATCAATGAATACAATTCCGATGTCAACGGCGACGGCAGCATCGACCTCAAGGATGTGACGATCCTGCGCCGCTATCTTGCAGGCGGCTGGGGAATCGAGCTCTGAACCCGGCACAGCAGGGATTTCGCATGAAACGTATGCAGACGGAGGAATATATATGAAGAAAAAGCTGTTATCCTGTCTGATGGCAGGCGCGCTTGCGGTACAGGGATTCGGCGGCAGTGCTTCTGCCGCCGGTACCGGAAGCATCAAAGTCGGTTCGGCAATGGCGCAGAGCGGTACGCAGTTTGAGCTGCCGGTTGAGATTGAAAGCAACCCCGGCATCGCGGCGCTCAGTCTGGCGCTGACCTATGATGCGGACAAGCTGGAGCTGCTGAGCGCAATCGACGGCAAGATTCTCGGCACATCGTCCTATCTTGCCGGCAAGGATCTGACAATGATCCCGTATACGATGAACTGGGATGACCTCTCCCAGAACAACAATACCGGAACCGGTACAGTTGCGGTGCTGTCATTCCGTGCCAAGGAGGATGCGGCCGGCAGTACGACGGTTTCCGTGGCAGTCAATCAGAAATCCACATACAATGTCGATATGCAGGATGTTGCATTTACCGTACAGGACGGCATCGTGACATTCACTGACGAGCCGGTCGAAACGACTGCCGGAACAACGGCAACCACAACCGCCACATCCGCAACGACCGTTACGTCAACAACGGCTGTTACAGCAACCACGGCGGCACCGCCGGTCACGTTTATTTCGTCAACCACTGTTTCGACATCCGGGACGAAGGATGATACAACTGTCGCGCCGTCCGGTGCAGCGATCATTGTTGATCGGGTTTCCGGGCTGCCCACGGAGAATGTTTCGGTTCCGATCCGGATCCAGAACAATCCCGGCATTACCGGACTGAGCCTGAACATCTCTTATGATGATGAAAAACTCATGCTGCTCGGCGCGGCGGACGGCAAGATCCTCGGTTCATCGACATTCCTTTCCGGCAAGGATATCTCCGCCATGCCGTATACGCTGAACTGGGATGATCTCGGAAAGTACGACAACACGGGCAACGGCGTTGTCGCAACGCTGGTATTTCTGGTGCTTGACGATGCCGAAGGAACGGCAGAGGTCAGCGTAGCGGTCAATCAGAAATCGACCTATAATGCCAATATGCAGGAGGTTGCGTTTGCGGTGCAGAACGGTGCGGTTATCATATCGGATTCCGCGCCGGGAACAGGCAAGGCCACCACAACAACGGTCGGTTTCATAACCTCCGGAACGGTTAAGACCACCACAACAAAGGGCAGCACAACAACCTCCGGAACGGTCAGGACTACCACAACAACGGCCAGTGCAACAACCTCCGGAACGGTCAGGACTACCACAACAACGGCCAGTGCAACAACCTCCGGAACGGTCAGGACTACCACAACAACGGCCAGTGCAACAA
>JAEEIA010000073.1 GCA_016281125.1 Oscillospiraceae bacterium
ACCTTTACAGCAGCGGCAGAGACGGCACAGGAAACTGTCGCGCAGTCTGAAACGGAATCTGCGGTGCAAAAAGTTGTAACTGAATACAGTGAGTTATGGACAGGAACAGTCACGTTCCGGACAGGCGTCCCGGCACAATGGATCGTCCGTGTTCCGGATGACGTCGAACCGAAAGGCTGCAGTGCCACAATCATAATTCCCGGTCTTGGGTGGGGGACTAATACCCGCAGCAAGGAGGAGGGGCATCTGACACTTGTGCAGGGTGACAATCTGGTTTACGAGTTTACGCCGGAAACTGCAGGGGATTACTTGTTCACTTGCTGGATGGGAGCCGGATGCCATTCCAATTATATTCATGTCACCGATGACGGCGATTATCACGCTGAACCGCCTGCTGATCCGACTGATATTGAGGCAGTCCGAGACGGCGGCAATGTAACTGTCAGCTTCACATCGCCGGATGCACCGGCAAATGCTGATATTACTGGATATAAGGTCTTAGCAACGGATTCTGACGGTAAGAGCAGGAAGGCTGCCGGACAGGAAAGCCCGATTACGCTTGAAGAACTTGATCCCGGCAAGACTTATACTATCACAGTCACAACGCTTGCGACGTCGGGAAAAAGTACAGGTGAGCATTCGGTTGTTCTCGAAGCCGTCGCAGAACCTGCCGATGAAGAACCTGCAGAGACAACTGCGACCATATCCGAGCCCGTGATAGAATCAACGACAATAATCACAACGGAAACAGAAAATAAGCAGATTTTCATCACAGACTATGCCGATCTCTGGACAGGCAATATCACCGTGAAACTTGGTGTGCCTGTAAAATGGATCGTCAATGTGCCGGAAGGAACAGAGACAAGCGGATGCAACGCAACAATCAAGATTCCCGGTCTCGGATGGGGTACTGATACCAGCAACAAGGAGGAGCGACATCTGACACTTGTACAGGGTGACAATCTGGTTTATGAATTCACGCCGCAGGAAGCAGGCAATTTCCTGTTCACATGCTGGATGGGTTCCGGCTGCCATTCCAATTACATCCATGTCACCGCAGACGGACTTCCTGACAGCAATGCCGTAAAAGGAGGCATAGACGATCACACGGATTCTGCACATACCGAACAGACCACAAGTACAATATCAGGAACAACGGCAGCAACCGCCAAAGTGACTACGGCTGCGTTCGGATCTGCCGCCGCAGCTTCGACTGGTGCTTCCGGCCCGAAAACCGGCGAACACAGCCTTGCAGGTATGATTGCACTTCTGTTCAGCTTTCTGGGAATTGTATTCGTAACGGGCAAGCGCCGAAAAAAAACATGAAACAAAGCGAGTCTGTGAATTGCAGACTCGCTTTGTTCATAAATGCGATCAAAATGTTGTATCCGATTTCGGCTTGACTTCTATGAAATGCCTGTTTCCCATCCCTTGCAGACATCGCACCATCCGGCTGCATCGGAAGCCTGTTCCAGTTCATCCGGCGTCAGCTTTACGGATGTGAATTCATTTCCGGCTGACGGATGAATGACAGAAAATCGTTTCATCGAAACATCCAGCCATACCGGAATACCCTCCGGAACAGCAAACGGGCATACGCCGCCCGGTACAAATCCTGTCAATTCTTCCACGCGGGCTCTCGGAATCATGCTGGGCTTTACATGAAACTGCGCCTTGAATTTCGAGCAGTTTACACGACCGTCGCCGGCCATTACAACAATAACCGGCTTCTCATAAATGAGATGTTATCACAAAAGAAAACGCTGTCACTGCGCGATTGATCAGAAAAGGCATCTCTTCTTTTAACAAGAACTGAAGTGATATAGTGAATGCCCGGCACCGCCGGGCATTTCGCTTTCCAATTTTTTACTTGCTATGTTTTTATTTTCCGATATTTGAAAATAATTTCCGTATTCGGAAAGAGAATGATTCGAGAGTTCTCTAGATTGTTGCAAAATCATCGTAGATATGCGCTTTTAATCATGTCGTTATCGAGGCGTGTGCGATTCCGTGTGCTGTAAAATAAGCAAAACCCGTGGCATTTAAGGACTGTAATGGATACAGAGAAAAAGCAGTCGGATCATGCAAAACCGCGCATACATTCAATCTAAACGATGGCCATGCTTTTATCAATATATTACACCGTGTTTTTACCGTGTGCGAGGTTCTTCCGTATGCAATACCCGCAGCAGAAATGTCAGATCAACTGCATTGAGCTTTCCGTCTGCATTCATATCACCTGCTTCCCAGTCTGCAAGTGCTGTTTCCGGTTCTGTGCAGAGCCATTTGCAGAGCAGCTCCGCATCCGCCTCGGTGCAGGCACCGTCGGCATTCACATCTCCCGGCACACGCTGCGGCGGATCATCATGCGGCTGTGCTGTTTTTTGGAATGGAATGACCTTGGAGCCGACGAGATTGGTACTGTCGGATGCCGCGACAATCACTGCATATACAATGCCGGAGTCCGGATCCTGCACGTATGCCGTTGAATAATCCGTATCTTCTTCCGGCACGACCGGTTCACCGGTTTCGGAATCGGGCACGGTGATGATGACCGCCGGTGTTTCGCCGCCTTCCTCTGCAAGCGCAGCCTGAACCGCCTCGCCGGAAGGCGTTTTCAGGGAATCCGCCGCAAAATCCGCGGTATGTCCGCAGCCGCTGCATCTGAGCGTAATGATGCCTTCTGCCTCATTGAAATGCTCAAGTACATAATCATGCTTTGCTTTGAACGTGATGTACGAATCCCAGTGATTGGATTTCTCTGCCCACACCCGCAGCGTGAAAGACAGGGAAGGTTCATCGAAATCATGGATCTTATAGAAATAATTGCCGGAATCCTCGAAATTGATATAATCCTTGTTTCTGCGGAAATCTAATCCGGTATGCGCGTCATTGTGATTGCATTTATCAGTATAATATGTGAATACATCGCCTGTGTCCAGATATTCCGTCTCGGCATTCAGCGGTGTCTTGATAATGCGGTCTTCCGTGCGTTCAACTTTCTGAATGCCCAGAATGAATTCCTGTCTGTTCTGTACGAGCGTTTTCTGTCCGCATTTCGTGCAGATCTCATATACATTGCCGTCTTCGTCCGGTTCGGTCGTTTCGCATTCATGCGCGGCAGTACGATGCGTGACTTTGCTTCCGGCCGGATTTTCCGGATCGACGCAGTAGAAATTCAGATCGGCATAATTCCATGTATACCAGTACAGCCACCCCTCCGACACCACCGGCTCACAGTCGGAAAGCGCACCTTCTATCGAATACTGTTCGCTGACGGCTGCGCCTTTGCCGTTGACCAGAACCCAATACACCTTGTTGCCCTGTGACCAGATCAGCACAAAACGGTTTTCCTTCAATGGTACAAGATACGGCGTGCGGCAAAGCGGGGCATCATCCGGATGATCGGTGAAATAATAATACTCGATGCTGTCCTGGGAAAGATCATCCTTCGGGACGGCTGCGATCCGGATGTTTCTTGTGGTCTCATCCCAATCGAAAGCATCGTTTACGGCAAGGTCATACCAATTTTCCGGTCTGATCTCGTTATATGCAGCAAGATAGTGCGTATCGCTCTGCGCAAAGGATCCAACCGAGACACCGGTATAATTCAAAATGGCCATATCATCAAGATCTGCGTCTTTTGTCGGTCCGTATTCGATCAGATTGAGATTGGCGCTTCTGCCGGCAGTGGAATACCGCGTCAGCTGAACGGCACGCGGATAGGCATCACCTTGTGCCAGAAAAATGACATCATCACCGTCAAATGTCACGAAATTGTTGAAACTGTGGCTGACATAATTTCTGCGGTCGCCCTCATAGGTGATCGTCATATCTTCCATATTGACTTCCAGGGAATAATTGACCTGATGTCCGGATTTAATTTGGCGGGAGGTTGTGACAATGAGCCGCTGCCCGTTATCTGCACAGTTTAATCCGCCGTGATTAAAAGCCTTGACGACATCAACGCCCGGCGTCTGTACATGCTTGATCAGATGCCACTGCTGATCATATTTAGCTATGTCAAATTTCGGGTCTGTTCCAATATGTTCAGATGACAGATCATCACCGGTAATCAGATAATAACAACCATCAGAACCCTGATGAAATCCGCCGAACGTGTGCAGCATTTTCGGGACAATGATGCGGTCCGTCAGGTTGAATTCCGGATCATAATACTCAACTATGACATGATTAAATGAGTAAATGTAACTTTGTATGCGCATCCAGTTTCCTCCGCCGATCGGTACCAAATAGGAATAAGCAGGATTTGCCCATATTTTGTAGTTATGATAATTGATATTCGCTCCGAAATCCGTCATACAGCAGATGCTGTCGGTCGGTGTGCCTGCAAACCGGTTTTTGATTTCTGCATTTGACGCGGCATGTACATCAGCGACTGTCTTCATACAGCTCAGACAAGTCATCAGGGATGCTGTGATTGCAGCTATTACTTTTTTCATATTCGGTTATCCTCTCTTTCTGTTTGAAATGACAATATTGCCTAGCGCAGTATTAAAAGTAATATAACATATTCTGCGGTGATTGTCAAGCTGTACTGTTTTGAATAAAGGAAAGCTGTGGATAACCATAACAGCCGGGCTGTTTCCTTCATGATTGATTTTTTCCACGCTTATCTGGATGTGAAACAGAACCCGGGAATGTATAGACAAACTGAACTGCCCGACTTTTGCCGGGAAGTTCGCTTTCCATATTCATCTGATTTGCCATGCTTTTTTTCGATGTTTGAAATGAATTCCCGAATTTGGAAAGGAAATGATTCGAAAGCTTTCTATTGCGACATAAAAGCATCGCAAATGTGTGCTTTTCGTGGTATCATTTTTGAGGCGTGTGCGATTTCGTGTGCAGTGAAAGATCTTAGAACGGATTATTCCTTCGCAAGCAGAAAAAGACTGATTATGCAGTTGCATGATTGCTCTGTTATTCCTTTCCGTCTGTTTTATCCGAAGCGATGTTCAAAAAGACTCGCTACAAAAAGTGCCCTCAGTTTGGAGAGAGCCGTTTCTGTTGACTTTCTCTGTTCTATATGCTATAATTCTGATATAGAACGTTACTGTCAGCTGCAATGGTCATGGTTCCGATGCTGATCGTGCTTTGCTCGTTCTTTTCGGGTGAGATTGGCGCATGTCAGGCAACTGTTATTGCGCTGACTTTGGACATTCCTGCAGTAAGAGGAAGGAGAACTGCTCATGAAGCTGCTTCATTATAGTATTGTTATCTTGATTATTTCAACACTCTATTGTCTGGTTGCCGGTTTCATATTTGTAAAGATTCTGTTTGACCATATGGGCTTGTTTGGAAATTCTGGACCTGCTTTAACCATAGTAGAGAAATGCAGCCTGATCGCTATCGTATTGTTGTTTTTCGCGCTAATAATCGGCGCAGTAATCATTGGGAAACGGATGCTGAATGTTTGGAGCAAAAAAGCGTGTATCATGACGGTATTCAGTGTTTTCGCTGGTATTCCAGTCAGCTTTTTACTCTCGTTTGTATACAGTGTCTTGAACTGATGCATATTTGATATACAGCCACTTATTTCGATAGAAAAAGAGGAATACCCCATGTTTCCATTTTTGCAATGCCTGATCATGTATTTTGTAGTATGCGGGCTGCTGACGCTTGTCTGCTGGCTGCTTTATCAAGATATTCCGTGGCCGGGCTATCTGTTGATTGCGGTTCCGACGGCAGCAGTAATCAGCTACAACCAAGGCTTTATGACCGCATTTCTCGTTCTGGCTATCATAAACTGTATCACCGTGCTTCCCTACATATTTGCAACGCTTGTCGATATCGTCAAGCTCTTCATACCGGCTGTCATCGAGGTCATTTTTACGATCGTTCAAATATCTCATGTCCCGGCTGAACCGTTATGGCAGAAGATACTGCTTGGGATTAGTCTATGCTGTGTGTTCTTTGCCGCAAATGCAGTGCTTGTAAATTGTGAAGTCAAACATGATCTGCACGCTCTCACATAACAGAATGGAGCAGTCGCCCGCAGGCGGCTGCTCCTTCATGTATGATTCCCGATATTTGAAATGAATATCCGAATTGGGAAAGAGAAAAGAAACCTGACATTCCAGTCCTCTTAGCTTGTAAAATGATTTCTCTGCGCATTGTTGGAGAAAGGACGGCTTACACTCGCTTTGCTGTCGCTGTTCAGATACAATATATCCTCTATTATCCCCTCGGACGCTGCATCGTGTAGCTGATGAAAATTTCTAGATCTTCCTCATCAAACACAGAATTCCCGTTCAGGTCTGCGCTGAACCAGTTATATGCCGTTCCGGTTTTCTGCAAGCCGAGCAGCGCACGTTTTATGAGCGTAACATCCCGCGAATCCGACTGACCGTCACAGTTGATATCGAACAGATTGTCAAAGACGGGATTCAATTCCTCCTGCGTGAGATACTCATTATGATCCAGATCAATTCTTTTCAGGGTATCCTGCATCAGCGGCTCGGAGTACGCGGTAATATGCGTTCCTTCGTAAGTATGGATAAACGGCTCCTTCTCCTCGCCCTCATACTCCGTATAAACATGAATGGCGACATCTCCGCGGTGCGGAACTCTGTAGCAGTCTGACCACGCCCTCTGGTCTTCAGTCGTGTAAAACGAATAGAACGATACGCCCTTCTTTTCGCATCCTGTGTCAAAATAAACCGGCTGTTTGGTGCTGATCGGATATTTCACGACCGCTGCATATTTCTGTCCGGCTTCTGCGCGGTAGCTTTGCGGCAGCCTGACTGTATGGAATCCCTCATGTGCAAATGTTTCCGTCACTTCGGTGACAAGCGTGCCGTCCCCCGGATCCTGTGCACCGGGATTCAGCGCATACAGCGATACTGTGCATTCGGATTTCGCATTCAATGTGAAGAATCCGATCGCCGTGACAGTCTCCGGCTCCTTTGCTTCAAACACATTTGCGGTCATCAGGCCGCAGTTCTTTTCTGAAAAATAGATTTTATCCAGTTCGGAGCAGTTATAATTGTGGACGCTTCCGTAGTTCGTAGCCGGTTCCATGTCAAAGGAAACGATCTCATCGATGGTCGGTTCGTAGTAGCTCACATAGAAATAACCGTTCTCAGAATTTCTGAAATTGCCGTAGCTGTTCTTGACGATCCATGCACCGTCACCGGGGGCTTCGATATTGAAATTCTCCTTTGCGTAACCGTCGTCCCAGCCGATGATGACGGCCTCATGCCAGCCGCCCTCGATCTTCCCTTCGTCGATCTCTTTCTCTGCGTTTTCGCCGAGATAGTAACCGGCTTTGGAAGAAAGGAGATCATTGGTGTTGTGAAAATAACTGATAGTCATAGGTCCCGTTTCCAGAATCCCCGACTTGATCGCGGACCGATCGGAGGATTTGAAAAAATCAGCATTCTGCAAATGTGCCGCGGAAGCATAACGGAATGATTCGTTTATGACCGGCCTCGTCGTAATATCCTTCACCTCACACTGCGGGATCACGCCCTGCCATGCAGCAAGGCAAGCGACAGTCTGAAGCGGACGGCTTCCGGTATGATAGGCTTCCTTCCCCAGATTTTTTCCGCCGCCGAAGCGCGGATCGTCCGGGTCTGTCGGGGAATCCTGTCCGATCGAAAACCAGATCAGAGCGGATTCGGCAAGATCAAGGGTATTGTCCGCATATCCTTTCTTGATCAGACAGGATTCGATCGCACCGAGCGATGCATAAGCCCAGCAGATCGGTGTGTTCTGCGCTTTGACGGATGTCAGTATCTCCGGTTCTTCCTGACGGGGATCATACCGTTCCGGCAGCGCGGCTTTTTCGTCCGCAGCGGATGCCGTGAATGCTCTGACAGCATCTCCGCCTGCCTGTTCCGCGGAAGGAACCGTCAGCGATGAAAGGACAAGCGCAAAGGACATAACAGAGGCAGTGCATTTCCATAAGAAAGTCGCATTTTTCATAATCGTAATTCCTTTCTTGATTTGAATTCGTGAAAAGCAAACGCTCTTGCAGGAATATCAGGAATGCTGTACGGTGCAGAAAGAAGCTGTATCCAGTATAGCATAAAGTTGTATGTAATTCAAGAAGGGAATCAGACTATCACAAGCTTTTTTGAAAATGTTTTCCGATGCTTTCGCTCAAGCAAGCCTGAACCCGTCAGATTGTATGAAAACGACGTCGCTGAACTGTCGTCCGGAGAAGATATCACATGGGAGGATATTCTCGGGAAAAAGGCGCAGTCTTTGCCGAGATTGATCAGAAAAAGGACCTCGTCTTTTAACAAGAACTGAAGTGATATAGTGAATGCCCGGCAATGCCGGAATGTCATTAAGCTAAGAAAAAGCCAAATAGTCGCAAGATCGGAAAATGATCTTGCGACTTTTTTTATGAACATAATGTATTTTTGCAAAAAGTATTGATAAAAAGCCGGAAATGTGCGGCGAAGCCAATCAGAAATACACATCTGATTGGAGGTTTTACCATGAAAAGCCACTGCAGTATCGTTAAAAACAAGCTTAATACTCTTATCTGTAACATGGAGAAAAATGCCCAGGCTTTTGTAGTGAATCTAAACGGGATTTCATTCGAAAAAGCGAGCTTTCTATCTCCAAAACAATAAGGTTTATTCTTGGCATGGGAAGTCAGGCACTCGGTAAAGAACTTATGGATTCTTACGGTTTTGACTCCAAAGCAGTATCCGTTTCAGTTGCGGTTCAACGGAGAGCCAAGATACTTCCTGCTGCTATTCAGGATTTATTCCATAAATTCAATGATGTTTTTCCCAGACCAGCTTTTTTCATGGCTATAGACTTTACGCTGTTGACGGTTCTGATATTCATATTCCAACGATTCCTGATGATTATGGCACACATTACTGTTCCAATAATCATTCAAAAGGTTATAATCTGACACAAAAGCAGACAGAGCAGGGTAACGATATCTTTGATCAATTATTCAAGTGAAATGCGGCATATTACGGTTGGCTTGTCACCCGTTTGTCACCCTTTGCTGCGTTCTGCTTGATTCGATCTCGTCATCGTTCGCAGTAAGTGAAATCACGGCATCCTAATTTTCATTGTAACTACGATGTTTTATAGAAGCCACAAATCAAGCGCGGTAACCCCGGATTCAATATCAAAGAAAGGGCAACAACCCGATGGTCGGTGCAACTGTTGCATGTGCAGTTGCTGTTGAAGAGGCTATGAAATAAGCTGAAAACATCGTAAATTCGTTTATATGAGAAATCCCGGCTGACTTTGTTGTCTGCCGGGATTTTTGTCTTGTTATACTTTGCAGGCTTTTTGACGAAGCCCTGATTACTGGAGCGGATTGCTTTCAATCGTCCAGTTTGTGCCGTCAAATACAAAGTTTGCTGTGCCTTCGCCATCCATCATGTTTCGGTCTTTGGTGACTGCGGTGAACGAATTCTCAGTTTGCTGCGTGATCGTGACGCCGCTTCCTGTTTCAAACGAATAGTAGCCATGCGCATTGGAAATGAGAATATACGGCTGGCCGTCCTGTTCGATGATGTTCTCGTTCAGTACATCTCTCCATTGCTCTTTTTCCGGGCCGGACAGCGTTTCTTCCAGCAGACGCTCAAACGCTGCTTTTCCAAGACTGCTGATCCCAAAACGGCTATCTGTGAGCCGTGCATAGGTCTGACCGGCAGCAGTTACAGTTTGGCTGCGGTCGATTTCCAGATCACCGCCGCCGCCGGCCATGGACCGCATCAGAAATGTCAGATTGTTCATCTTTTCAACGGCAATATCTTCAAGGGTGATGCGGACAAATTCAATACCGCCGTCCTGATCGGAATAGAGCCGGTTGACCGGCGTATCTCCGCAGGCGAAGCCGAGCCATGCGGTATTATCATCATCGCAGAGCGAATACCAGTAGCTGACGGAGCCGTCCGGATGCGTATCCTTGTCGATTCGTACTTTTCCGCGGCGCGTTGCGCCGGCTGCATATCGCATAATGACAGATCCGTCTGCCCTGACGGTCATCGAGTTGTTTCTGTTTCCGAATGTACCCGGAAACGACCATTCACCGACCAGATCGGCAGCGGAATACTTGGATTCCGCCGGTGTATCGGCCGTCAGGAAGTTTTTGATCGAAAAATCATTCTGCACACGTTTCAGCGTTGCAATGATTTTGCCGTTCATGAGCTCGGCTGTCATGCTGTTCTTGTCTGCGCTGACGGTAAACACCATTCTGACCGGATTGTTTCTGTTCACGGTACAGACTTCGATTGTATTGCTGCTGAACGAAACGGTTGCGGGGTGTTCCTCTGTTCCGACGGTCAGAGCGGACTGTCCGGCTTCGTTCAGATCCAGCCCGACATAATAGCTCTTGTGTACAGGATCGGAAAGATCGTACGGAACGCTGCCGCCGGAATCCTTGGAAAAGGAAACGGTTTCCCATTTGCCGTACAGAGAATTAGACGTTGTTTTACCGCCGGAATTGCCGGAGCCGCTGCCGTCCCGGCTGCCTGCTGCGGTTGTTTCCGCTGTTCTGTTCGGTGCTGTACTGCTTTTGCCTGCATCTGTCTGCACAGATGCCGTAGTCTGTGATACAGTGACCGCAGTTGTGTTTGTCGTATTCGCAGAAGGGGTGTCCGTTTTCAGGACAAACGTTGTTTCGGCAGGGGAAACCGGCATTTCATCCTGCTGCACGGTCATATCCTGTTTGATGCCGCAGCCGGTCAGGCTGATTGCTGCTGCCATGAGTATCGGCAAGATCCATCGTAGTTTCATAATAAACGCTCCTGTTCCTGATGATTCATATCCTGTTACAACGGATTTTACTGTAACAACTGCTTTCCGTAACCGCTGAGATGCGGCAGGCATTCTGCAAGCGGAATTTCGAGGCACGGTCTGCCTTCTGCATAGCATGCGCCCAGCGTGTATTCGCAGAACTCCAGGCAAAACCTGTCATTTGCAAAATACCATGCTGCATCGCCGTTCATGCCCTTTATCAGATAATCCTTGTTCCAGTCATCCTGACCGGCATATTTATCTGCATAGTGTTCCAGAAAATAATCTGCCGCAAAGCTGACAAACTCTCCCGGTGCAGCGGAGATCTCATCCAGCTGCCGGATCAGCTTCATTTGCGAATCGTCGATCAGAAATGCGGAAAGGCCGTTTGAACCGTGCGCACCGCCGCCGTACCAGAAACTCTGAATAAACAGGGTTCGCGCATTTCCCTGAAATGCCGTTTCATAGCTGACTGAAGTCGTTTCATTTCCGAGCGGACTTTCCTGCACAGCCTTTTCCGCCGCATCGTAATCGACGTTTTCTGCATTGGATGCTTCCTGTTCCCTGATTGGCGCAATCATGATCTGCCGCAGCTGCTCGTTCAGTTCATCGAGGTTTTCTTTTGTTGTGCCGTCTGCATTGCTGCATTCGTAATGCGGCAGCTTGCAGTCATATAAAAAATAAGCCTTCGTATCCGGATTCCGGAATGCTTCCTTTGTGACGGAGTCCGTCACACTGATCATCGGTTTTGCAGCCGCAGTCGTCGTAACGATCCCGGTTGCTGTTGTTTCAGCAGGCACTGTCATGACCGTAACGGCAGACGTCTGAAGTTCCGTGACTGCTGCGGTTGTATCCTGTACGGCAATGACTGTTGTTTCTGATGTTTCCGTGACAGCGGAAATATCGGTTCCGTTTGTCGCCGTCACGACAGCGGCAGCAGGAGCGGTTGTAATATTGATATCTGCACCGCATCCGGGCAGGCAAATGACAGAACAGAGGGCGGCAGCGGCCAAAATATTCTTTTTCATAGTAATACTCCTTTTCTGGTATGACTTTCAGGCCAGTGTTTGCTGACAAGACGATTATAGCAGATTTTGAAGCAAAACAGTGCAGAATTACAGAATTGTAATTGCAGATTGAGAGCATAACACATGAATTATAGCACAGAAGGCGCACAAAGTCAATCAGAATCCGATGCGGATTCATTATCCGGTTTCTGGGGCATCAGCGAAAACCCCATTGCATTTTCAAAACCGATATGCTATAATAAATCTGTGAATCAGGTGATGCAGGCCTGACAGACTGTATGCGAAAGGAGTACCGCATGAAAGGATTTGCTGTCTTAGCTGCTGCCGTGCTTTGGATGACTGCACTGCCGTTTCCTGCGTCTGCGGCGCCCGCAGATGTTTTTTCTGACGATTTCACCGGCACGCGGCTGGATTCCGGGAAGTGGCTGATTGCCGAGAAAAACTGGGGCGGCACGGTCACGGAACACGGGGAAACCGTTGACTATAACGGCGGTGTGATTGCGGAAAATGTTTCTGTATCAGACGGCAAGCTGATCCTGACCGGATACGGCAACCGCTATGAGGGCGCAGTCCGCGGCATCAACCGTGACGGGTCCCGCAGAGCAGACGGAAAACGCTGCGGTGCTGCCATTGCGACGAGAGAATATTTCGGTTCCGGGAGCTACGAGATCCGTGCGAAAATTGCGCCCGAGCTCGGCTGCTGCTCCGCGATGTGGACATTTGAGTATGAAGAAGTTGGTGAGGGCGACAGTCTGACAATCACGAATCACGAGATCGACATTGAATTTCCGGGGCGTGATCAAAACGATGCGTTCAGCCTCAGTCATGCGCTCTGTACGACGTGGGTGACTGAGGATGACTACAAGACAAAATCGGTTGACTGCGGCGCGCAGGCGGACGGAAAGTTCCATACCTACCGGTTTGACTGGCATACGGGGAACGATACCGAAAAACCGCGCGTTGACTATTATTTCGATGATAAGCTGACCTATACCGCGGACACGTACATTCCGACGAACGCGGGACGCTTCTGGCTCGGGCTCTGGTTCCCGAAGAGCTGGGCGGGGACGCCGGATTTTGATACGGCCGTGTTTGAAATTGACCGTGTGACGATTACGCCGTTTCACGAGCTGGGGGATACGCCGCAGCATGAAACATACGCGGGCGGCGGCTGGGCACAGCCTGCACCGGCGCTTCCGGACGGGTGGCTGCTGTGGCATACATACAGTGACTATGCCGCGCGGGACAGCCGTCTGTTTCTGCGGTCGCCGGACGGCCGCGTGCATGAGATCAAAGGCGATTTTGTTCATGCGATGAACGGCTGCTTCGGCAGCTCGCCGGAGCAGATTGTGTTCATGGCGATTGACGAAGCGCAGGACGAATGGGATATATTCCGGTATGATGCAGGCCGGATTACAAATCTGACAAAGAACAGCGGATTCCGGAATGAGGATCCGCGCTGGTCACCGGACGGCAGCCGGATCGTATTCAAGCGCGGGCGGTGGGAAAGTGCAGCGGACGATTTTGTGTATGATCTTGCGATGCTTGATCCGACGGACGGAACCGTCACCATGCTGACGGATGACGCTGCGGAGCAGGCGATGCCTTGCTTTTCCCCGGACGGGAAATATCTGTATTATGCGGAATACCGGAATGGCGTCGGTGCAGTTTGTCTCATGGAGATGCAGACCGGCAGAACTGCGGTGATCTGCGGTCAAAACGGCGTAAATGCGTATTTCCCGATTGCGCATGGCGATATGCTGTATTTTACGGAGTGGTACGGCGTGGACAACCGCTGCGACCGGATTATGCGGTATGACGGCTTGGAAGTAACGCCGATGCCGTTTGACAGAGCGGACTATGACTGCTCGGATGCCTGCCCGGTTCCCGGCGGCATGATTTACAGCTGTACGCAGAACGGCGGGTATGATTTGTACTATTTTGACGGTACGCAGTCCGTCCCGCTGACAGCACTGAATACCGAACGCAATGAGCTTGGTGCCTGCTTTTACGCGGCGGTGCGCGGGGACGTCAATGCAGACGGTGCCTGCGATGCGGCGGATGCGGCGCTTCTGCAAACATGGCTGCTTGCCGTACCGGATGCACAGCCTGCCGACCGGATCATCGGCGATATGAACAGCGACGGCAGGCTCGATGCGATTGACCTGACGCTGCTGAAAAGAGCGATTCTGGAACAATCAAAGACTCCTGTTACGGTAACGGTCACGAGAACAGGCGGCTTTATCGGAGTACACGAGGTATATCAGGCGTATCAGGACGGAGAAAAGTATTACGTGTCATTTCAGGATAAGGATCGCTCCTCTGAGCCGGTTCGCACTGAAATCACGGAAGAGCAATACAATATGATTGTTTTGATCGACTATTCCGAATACCTCGGCCGTGAAAAAAGCGCACCGAGATTTTCCGATGAATTCAACTATAAAACCGTTCTGACATACGCAGACGGAACGGAACAATCAACCGAAGTGGAAATCCGCGAACTGACCGATATGTTCATGGAGTATCTGAGATACAGGGATGTGCTTTGGTAACGGTTCATGACGTTTTATACAAAATGAGGCAGCTGCCCGCGGGCGGCTGCCTCATTTTTGCGTTCTGACGGCTTATAATTCCGGCTTTTCAATATTGCCGAAGTTCGTATAATATTGTGATGCGAGCATATTGTTCCCGACGAGCTGTAACAGACCGCCTGTTTCCCAGCGAAGAATCTCGTTTTGGGGGAACAGATCATTTTCGACTGCGCAGGCGCTGTTGGAAATCACATGAATCTCCGGCGTATGCTGTTCCGATGCCGCTTTCAGAAAGGCGGCTTCAAACATCAGGGAGCCCCATGCGATATGATAGCTGCTGCTGACTAATGCCACGGAATCTACCTGCGGATAGTCACGCAGCAGAATCTCATAGGAATTGCTTGCGTTTTCTGCTGTTGTGTACGATTTGTTCTCCACAATCAGTCTGCGCTTGTCCAGCCCGTGCTCCAGCATCCAAGCGCCCATCAGATCACCCTCTGTGACAGTGGGATTGAACATTGCGGTTCCGCCGCCGGTGCAGATCACATATGCATTCGGATACTGTTCAGCGCATGTCAGCGCGACTTGCAGCCTGGCGAGCAGCTCATCCTGCATGGAGCCGTCATCGTTCAGCTGAAAGCCCAGAACGGTGATGGCCAGACTGTTGTCATCCGGCAGACCGTCCGGCAGTCTGTCCGTATTGACGGTCAGCTCTGTTTCTGTGTATTTCCAGTATTCCATGATGTTTTTCCAGAGCTTGCCCTGACGGCGGTCGCATTTTTTCAGTTCGGCAAGCAGACTGTTTACTTTTTCATCCGCCTGCGCCCCGTAGCAGCCGTGATACGTGATGATCTGTTCAATCAGAGCATCCGCCGAAGCGGTGTCCGTCGCTTTTTCGGTTTTATCTGCACATCCCGTGCATCCGCAAATCAGCAATGCAGATGCAATCAGCCGGATTGCTTTTTTCATGTTGCTGCCGCTCCTTTCCTGCCGATGCGATCTTGCAGCGCGTTCCTTTTCTGTGATTGGAACTGCAATATCATTATATCATGTTCCGCACGGAATTTCAAGTGAATTCCGATCCGGCTGAATCTCCGGCAAACGGTGACCGGGCTTCTGTGATGATGCGGATGAAAAAAATCCTTCTTCGGTTGATTTTTACAGTCGGAGCTGATTGTCAGAATCCTGTTTCGAATTTGCACAAAATATCATAGAATCCGTATGAAAACCCATTGCGTCCGCAATCTGAAAAACGCTATAATAAAATATACAGTCAGGATTTCAATTCGTGAATATCCTGTATACTGCTTGTTTATTCGAGGGGGGTCATTACAATGAGGAGAAAAATCATTGCGGGACTGTGCGCGTTCGGGACGGTTTGTTCTGCTGCCGCAGGGCCGCTCCGGCTGACGGATTATGCAGCGTTCACGGCGCTGGCAGCCAGAGCCGGGGACATTGACGGAAACGGCAGTCTGGACGCTGATGATGTCAGATCGCTGGTCGGGTTCCTGCTGACCGAAAGCAGCACCGCCGCGGGAGCCGATCTTGACAACGACGGCAAGGTTTGTGCAAAGGATCTGACCGCACTGAAACGGCAGCTGCTGAACGGTCAGCCGTCTGACGGGCAGGGCAGCCTGCGGATCAACGAGGTCTGTTCCACGAACAAAAAATCGCTGAAAGCCGCAGACGAAACTTCACCGGACTGGATTGAGCTGTTTAATGCCGGAAGCACCGCCTGTGATCTGAGCGGCATCGGCGTATCAGACGGCGACAAAAACCGGTACAAATTCACGTTTCCGCAGGGGAGCAAGCTGGGCGCAGGGGAATATCTGATTATCTTCTGCGATGACACGGACAGGACAACGGGCGAGCTGCATGCTGCATTCAAGATCAGCGCGGCGGGTGAAACGATTTATCTGACTGCTGCGGACGGTACCGAGCTGGACAGGATCACGCTGCCGGAGCTTGACACGGATGTGACATACGGCAGAACCGCAGACGGCCTTGCCCTGCTGAATCCGACACCCGGCAAAAGCAATGATACGGCTGATGTCGTGTACCGCGTGGAGAAGCCGGTCTATTCCGCGGAGGGCGGTTTCTATGATGCCGGCTTTGATCTGACGCTGACCGGTGCGGACGGCTGCACGGTGCTTTATACGCTGGACGGCTCCGATCCGCGGACTTCTTCTTCTGCAAAGAAATATCAGGGCAGCATCGGCATCCGCAACAATACGAATGATCCGAATGTGTATGCAGCCGTAAAGGATATTTCACTGCGCGGCTATACTCCGCCGAATTATAACGTGGACAAGGACATGATTGTGCGTGCGGTCTGCAAGGACAGCAGCGGGCAGTTCAGCGCCGTTGCGACCAATAGCTATTTTGTCGGAAAGACCGCATCCTATTATCAGGACATGAAGGTGCTGTCGATTTCAACGGACAGCAGCAATTTCTTTGACAAGGAAACCGGTATTTACATGATCGGCAGCCAGTATGAGCGCTGGAAGAACAGCGGCAGCTTTGATCCGAAGCTCGATCCCGGCAGCTGCGATAACCCGACCAATTACAACATGGAGGGCAAAGAGTGGGAGCGCCCCTGCAATATTCAGGTGTTTGAAAAGGGCAAGCTCAAGTATACGGAGGATGTCGGCGTGCGCATTTCCGGCAACTGGACGACTGCCTTCCCGCAGAAGAGCATGACCTTCTATGCGCGGAAGGAATACGGTTCGAACAAGATGCAGCATGACTTCTTTGAGGGCAGCGCAACAGACATCGACGGTGCCAAAATCAAGGAGTACAAAAAGGTGACAATCCGCAACGGCGGCAACGGCTATGACAACTGCCGGTTCCGCGACGATCTGAACCAGTCGCTCGCAGACGGCCTTGCACTCGGCACACAGGCCAAGCAGGATTATATCGTATTTCTGGACGGCGAATTCTGGGGATATTATTCCATGCAGGAAAAGCTCGATGAAAACTACATTGAGTCGCATTATCATGTTGATGCGGACAATGTGACCAGAATCAAGAACGGCAATGAGTTTGACGGTCTGGAATCGACGGTTTCGGATTTCAAGCAGTTCTGGAGCTGGGCGATGTCCGCGGATATGGCGAATGCAGCGAATTATCAGCGTGTCTGTGATACGATTGACGTGCAGGGCTTTATCGACTTTGTTGCGTTTGAAAGCTATATTGTCAACTGGGACTGCATGATCAACAACAACAACTGGATGATCTGGCGCGCAGATGAAACGGATGCTGCCAATCCCTATGCCGACGGAAAATGGCGCTTCCTGCTCTTTGATACGGAGTATTCCTCCGGCTATGACGGGCAGTGTCCGCTGAACCGGGATTATTTCAAGTCTATGGATCGCTCCGGGAAGATGACGAGCCTCGGCTCGCTGTTCCACAGGCTGATGAACAATGCGGAGTTCAAGGAACAGTTTTACGAGCGGTACCAGACGGTCATGAAGGAAAACTTTGATGCAGCGAAGGTTTCAGATCAGATTGACGCCTATGCCGCAGCGACAAAGGCTGCCGCGAACGATACGTACCGTAGATTCAGCGTTGGCGCCAGCTTTGACAGCAATGTCAAGATCATCCGCAATTTCTATAATAAGCGCGGAAAATATGCGCTGCATCATCTGAATCTGCTCTGCGGCATTCAGGACAACTGGCAGGACGATCCGAATATGATTGACCAGTTTGGCTGGAGCATCTGGATGAACGACGGTGCAGGCTCGATTGAATACAACGACGACGGCAGCGTCACGGTCAATGTGACGCGCACCGGGCAGTATGCGCAGGTCAGCAGCAGCACGGTTTCGCTTCAGGCAGGCAAGACCTACCGCATGACCTATAAGATCAGCACAAGCCAGAATATCAGCTCGTACTCGATGTTCCAGCAGGGGACGGGCGATTACAAGAGCTACTACTATCAGGATCACACATTTACGCCGAATGCGCAGACGATTACCGATACGGTGACCATGACGGAGTCCGATGACAATGTCAAGTTCCTGATCGGCCTGGACAAGGGAACCGGAACGTACCGCATTTCCGATTTCTCCATGGTCTGTCTGAATTGATTTTCCCGGAATAAAGAACATCCGCCGGATCTGAACAGGATCCGGCGGATGCTTTGTTTATCACAGTTTTTACAGTGCTTCGGTGCGGACATCTGCCGCAAACGGGCTGGCGGAGAGATAAACCCGGCTGAATATGCCGGAGAGCGAGCCGCAGAAATCTTGGATAGGGACATTGCCGTCCTTGGTGACGATGCAGCTGTCCGTTTCATTGAGATGCGTGAGAAACAGCGATACATTTGCAGAAAGCCCGGCCGATGCAAGATCAGCGGTGACTGCTTTGGCGAATTCTCCCGGATCGCCGTGCGCTGCCGTCCGCAGGATGCCCTGCCATTCATTAGGGATATTGGTGCGGTCCGTGTGGGCGAATGCACTGACTGCGTTCAGATTTTCATACGGCAGCGGCCCCGCGCCGTGCCTTGTGACATAGCTGCGCGTGACGTAAACAATCTCCGTTTCAGGCAGGTCATTGCCGTACAAGCTGCGCAGGATCCTTGCCGGTTCATACAGTCCGGTTCGTGACGTCGTCAGATGCGGCGCATATTCCGTATACAGCTCGTCCAGCAGCAGCCCCTGCGCGCCCTCGAACAGAATGTGCTCATAATGCAGCAGATGCGTCTGCTCCTTGATCTGAACGAATGCCGCATTCCGTGCCATCTGCTCTGCGGCATTCCGGAGCACGGTATCGCTTTGCAGCAGCTCACCGTATTCACCGGCACTGTGCAGGTCGATTTGCAGCGCCTTCAGACGAAGCGGGAGGTATTCTCTTTGCAGGAACCGCAGCTTCTGATACAGCGATTCTGCCTGCATTCCGGCAATCTCCCCGAGATGCAGCGGGTATGCCGCAGAGCGCACGACGGCTTCATTGATGCCCATGCCGCATGATCCGTGGCGGTTTTGGCCGCGGGATGTTTCCAGCAGCATATTCAGGAGAATGTCACCGATATAGGTGCAGCGGCAGTCCGGGGATGCGAAAATCTGCGGCACCGATCCGTTCAGGCTGCGAAACCGCGTGATTTCGTCAGAGAGCTTATAGAGATCCGGCAGAAAGCTGTCCGCCCAATAGGTATCTGTCCCGCGGAACGATGCGGAGGACAGCTGCGAGAATACAAAGCGCTTTTCGGGAAAGTCAACAGTATGCCCGGCCTGTGCGCCGCCGTTGTGCCGCACGCAGATTGCCGGAACTCCCGCTCTGACGCTTTGCATTGCGAAATAATCCGCGGCAAGCCCCTTTCCCTCATCGCCGAAATTCTTTCCGATGATGATTGTAACTGACACGGCTGATTACAGAGAAATCGTTTCCAGCGCGGTAGCAACAACGTCCTTGGCCTTGCCGCTCCACTGAGAAACGGCCTCCGCTTTTGTCATACCGCCTGTGACCTGCATCAGCGAAATCATGACCTCTGCCAGGAATTCGATATCCGCCGGTTCAATGACCGCATTGCGCCCGGGCAGCAGCGGTTCCCATGTTTTCAGAGAGGATGCGGTGTGGCTGCCTGTGATGATATGGAAAATCTCGTACTTCTGACCGGCCTCCGCCGCCAGCTCGCGCGTCTTGTAATCGGGGGCATTTTTGTCGCCGTAGGTACGCTCAATTTCGCTGCTGCGGAGAATTGCTTCCTTGCCGTCGTCCCCGATCTCGTCACCGATGCAGAACAGGAATCCCTTTTTGCCTCGCTTTTCAAAGCAGTCGGTCGAGGTGTGCTTCAACGCAAAATACCAGACCAGCGCATCATAGCTGTACCGGTTGCCGCCCTGGAGGACGAAATCCAGCAGCTGCTCCACGACGCGGATATCTGCTTCAAACTGCGTGACCTGCATCGAGAGTCCGTGTCCGGGCGAGGTGAACGCCGCACACATGATATGCGGATCCGGAACCGGCCGCTTTTCCAGAATCATGGTTGCGGTTTTGTTGAGCGAGTTCTTTGCGATTTCGGCAGCGAGATAGCCCATCGAGCCGGTCGAATCAAAACCGATGATGATCGGCGTTGCGTTCGGGGAATCTGCGCTGTCCCTGGATTCGCGTACGGTAATGAACTGCGGCAGATATTTTTCCTGCGCGCCGTTGCCTTTGAAGATGTCACCGGCGGTGGACTGATCGCTGATGCCTCTGCTGTGCTTCAGACGGCTCCAGTCCGCTGCATTATAACTTCCGTGTCCCATGTTGAAAACCTCCTCAGAATGAAATGATATTTTGATCGGCCATGCGGATGCAGGCGAGGGATGCCGCGGCGATTTCCGCAGCACTCTGGTCCACGCACCGCAGAGCTTCATTATGCGTTTTGCCCTCCGCAACGGAGATCAGCGAAAAGATCAGCTCCGCCAGGCAGGAGATATCCTTTTTACTGACTGCTGCAACCCGTCCGGGCATCAGATCGTTCCACGACGCAAAGATCCGGTCGTCGCCGGGCATGCCCTTGTCAATGCAGATGTGAAAAACGTGATATTTATCCTCGGCGGCTGCCAGCAGCTCCGCGTCAGACAGATCATACGGGACGCTGTCCCCGAATACGCGTTCTATTTCATTCCGGGTGAGCGTCTTGTGGCAGAGATCATCTCCGATTGTGATGAGATGCCCTTTCCGGTGTCTTTTTTCAAAGCAGTCTGTTTTGGTGCGGTTTGCGGCAAAATACCACGCGAGCTGATAGGATTCGCCGCCGTTCCCGCCGCCGCCGCCCTCCAGATACAGACCGGTCAGCTGTTTGATGATGCGGATATCGCTTTCACACTGCGTCACCTGAAACGGGACGCGGTCGCTTTTGCTGTCGCCGATTGCGCAGCAGAGTACCTGCGGGCAGGGGATCGGCTTGTTTTCGTACAGATACATAATGGCGCGGTTCAGCGCATGCATTGCGAGCTCCTCGGCCAGATAGCCCATGGACGCCGTGACGTCCAGCCCGATGATGACCGGTGTGGACATTGGGGAATCCTCGCTGTCGCGTGCCTCCCGGAAGACGCCCCGCAAAGACGCTGCGGTCTGCGGTGCCTCCGCTCTGAAAATATCCGACGCTTTTTTCTGCGCTCCGAACGAGCTTCTCAGCTTGTTCCAGTCACTTGCCGTATAGCTTCCGTGTCCCATCGTTATGTTCCTTTTCCGTAGATCTGCGCATCGTCTGTGTCCATGGTGATGAACTTGCGCTCGCCGTAGGATCTGATCAGCGTGTCATCCCATTTCGCAAAATCGTCATACGCATTGCTTTCCGGTTCACTTTTCAGAAAATCTGCAAACGGCTTCGGGATATCGTCTGTTTCCTTTGCCGCCGCAGCGGAGGAGAAGCCCAGAACCTTTGCAGCAGTTTCACGCAGTGCATACAGATTATCCCGCGTTGTGAGGATTCTGCCGTTTACGGTCGTGTGGTTCCGCACGGCGCTCCACCAGCCGCCGTAGAGGCTGGCCTGATGCTCATACGGATCAATATACAGCGAATCAATGCCGAATTCCGGATGTACGATGCTGCTGTATTCCATGACGCAGCAGAGATTTTCCATCCGCCCGACCAGCCATGCGGTATGTCTGCCGCTGAGTTTGCCGAACAGCCGGAGCGGATATTCGTCCTCGCTCTTTTTGACTGCGAGCAGAACGCCGCCGTCCTTGAGGGCGAATCCGCCGCTGATTACAGGGAAGAAGCGCGACAGATTTCTGGTATCGGCGGACGGATAATCGAGCAGGGAAACCGCTCTCCGGTATTTGTCCGAAAGCGCGGCCTGCGCTTCTTCAAAGCGGAAGATCACGGATTGTCTTGCAGCGTAAGCGGTCATGAGCGGAAGGCTGAACCGGTGCAGATGCGTGACATTGATCTGCTTGCCGTCCGCGCAGTCAAAGACCTCTCTGTCAGCCTGCGCCCAGAGCTCATCCGCGCGGCGCCGGCGCTCCTGCCCGTCGGCGGACAGGCTGAAAAAGCTCCGCATCCGTGCATGGAATTCGCGGTAGTAGTCGGTGTCCCTGTGGTCGAGCACGTAGTCCGTTTTGCAGTACGGACAGTGCGCGGTCGTGCCGGACGGATCAATGACCATCGGGCCGCCGCAGTTCCTGCAATTCAGATTCTTCATTTTCTGTCCTCCCGGGCGTTGTGTTGATCTTGCTTTCGCAGCATTTCCGGACGCTGAACGCAGAGAAAAGCTGCTCAGCGGGATATACTGCTTCTATTATACAGCATTTTTACCGAAATAGCAAGTCGTAATTAAAAATCTGATCCGGATATTGATTTTTTTGTAAAGATATGCTAAAATGAAACTGTTGATTCTGACAGATCGGAGATTGCTACATGCTCAAACGATTTCGCGGATGTTTTCTGCTGCTTCTGACGGCACTGATCTGGGGTTCGGCATTTGTTGCGCAGAGTGCCGGAATGCAGCATATCGGGCCCTTTACCTTCAACTGCATCCGCACGCTGCTCGGCGGCGCTGTCCTGCTTCCGGTGATCCTCGGAATGCGGCTGCTGCGCAGGGGCAGACCGGCGCCGAAGACCGATCTGCGAATGACGGTGCGCGGCGGAATCTGCTGCGGCGTGCTGCTCTGCATTGCGAGCGGCTTTCAGCAGGCAGGCATTGTGTATACGACAGCCGGAAAAGCCGGTTTTATCACGGCACTCTATGTGGTGCTGGTTCCGCTGCTCGGACTGCTGACGCATAAGAAACCGCCGAAGCGGATCTGGCTCTGTGTGCTCTGTGCCGTTGCAGGATTCTGGCTGCTCTGTATGAAGGAGCCGTTCAGACCCGGCCGGGGGGATTTGCTGGTGCTGTGCTGCACCTTGTTTTTTGCGTTTCATATTATCACCGTGGATTATTTCTGCGAACGTGCAGTTGATCCGACGGTCATGTCATGCATTCAGTTCCTTACCGCCGGATGCCTGCTCGGGATCGGGATGCTGCTGTTTGAATCACCGCAGCTTTCCGCGATCCGCGGTGCAGGTGTGCCGATCCTGTATGCGGGCATCATGTCATGCGGCGTTGCATATACGCTGCAAATCCTCGGGCAGCGGGAAACGCCGCCCGCGCTTGCGACGCTGCTGATGAGTCTGGAATCGGTTTTTGCGGCTTTGTCCGGCTGGCTGATTCTGCATGAGCGGCTTTCTCTGAGAGAGTGCGCAGGCTGTTTTCTGGTCTTTACAGCAGTGACGGCTGCACAGCTGCTGACTGCTGCGGACAATCAATCAAGTAAGGATGAGAGGAAGGTACAGGAATGAAGAAAAAGTATGTCAGCAAAATTGTTTTTGCGCTGATCATTGCGGTGTTTATTATATGCTGCATGATCAACGCGCCGGTCAGCAGCGCGGTCGGGACGCTCTGGTCGCTGCTCCCGCCGATTGTTGCAATCGGCCTTGCGCTGATCACAAAGGAGGTTTATTCCTCATTGTTCATCGGCGTTCTCACAGGCGGATGTCTGTATGCGATTACCGAGCACAGCGGCTTTTCCGGCGTATTCAACGCGGTTGTGAAGGAAGGCATCATTGCCAATGTCGCAGATGCCTACAATGTCGGGATTCTGCTGTTCCTGGTTGTGCTCGGCACGATTGTCGTGCTGATGAACAAGGCGGGAGGCAGCCGTGCCTACGGCGAATGGGCGTCGAAGCACATCAAAACAAGAGCGGGCGCCTGTCTTTCCACATTTTTGCTCGGCGTGCTGATTTTTGTCGATGATTACTTCAACTGTCTGACGGTCGGCTCTGTCATGCGCCCGATCACGGACAAGCACAATGTTTCACGCTCCAAGCTCGCATATCTGATTGATGCGACTGCCGCACCGGTCTGTATCATTGCGCCGATTTCCTCGTGGGCGGCTGCCGTAGCCGGTACGGTTGACGGCGTCAACGGCATTTCGCTGTTCATCCGCACGATTCCGTATAATCTCTATGCGCTGCTGACCATGTTCATGGTGGTTTTCATTGCAATGTCCGATGTGGATTACGGCCCGATGAAGCACCATGAGAACAACGCAAGGAACGGCGATCTTTTTACCACAAGAAACAAGGTTTATCCGGAAGATGCAAAGCCGATGCATACCAGAGGCAAGGTCATTGACCTGATTCTGCCGGTAGTGCTCCTGATTTCGCTCTGTGTGCTCGGCATGGTGTATACCGGCGGTCTTTTTGACGGCGTCGGCTTCATGGATGCGTTCGCAAACTGTGACGCATCGTTCGGCCTTGCAGTGGGCTCGCTCGGCGCACTGATTGTGATTATTCTGTATTTCCTTGCGCGCCGCGTCCTGACCTTTACCGAATGCATGGACTCGATTGCGGACGGCTTCAAACAGATGGTTCCTGCAATCCTGATTCTGACCTTTGCATGGACGCTGAAAACGATGACCGGTCTGCTTCAGGCAGGCGAATATGTTTCGGGTGTTGTAGAGAGAACGGATACCATGGTTCTGCTGCCGATGCTTCTGTTTGTGGTTGCACTCGGGCTTGCATTTGCAACCGGAACCTCATGGGGTACCTTCGGCATTCTCATTCCGATTGTCACGGGCGTTTTCTCAAAGGAGCTCCTCGGGATCGGCGACAGTGCATCCATCCCGCCGATGGTGATTATCTGCATCTCGGCATGTCTGGCCGGTGCAGTCTGCGGCGACCATTGCTCGCCGATCTCCGATACGACGATCATGGCATCGACTGGTGCACAGTGCGACCACGTCAATCATGTATCCACACAGCTTCCGTATGCCCTGACGGTTGCAGCAGTCTGTGCCGTCGGCTACCTGCTGGCCGGTTTTGTGCAGAATGTGTTTGTTGTGCTTGGCGTCAGTTTTCTGATGATGGTCGGCGTGCTGGTGCTTATCCGGATTTTGTCCGGCATGAAAAAGACCGCGCCGAAGGAATAATCTCTGCGGATGCAGACAGCCCTGACCGGATTGCTGTTTTCCGGCCGGGGCTGTTTTGTATGCTCCGGATGCTGTCACTGTACGGAATGCAGTGCCGGAAACAGTATGTCTGCGTGCCTTTGGTGATGCTGTACACGCTTTGCTATTGACGGATGCGGAAAATTCGGATATAATGGATGCAGAATCAAAAAACGGTGGTGATTGCATGAAAATCGTGATTGCGGCAGATTCCTTCAAAGGCAGCCTCAGTTCCGCAGAAGCGGGACAGGCTGCTGCCGCAGGTATTCTGCGCGCAATGCCGGATGCGGATATCCGCGTGTATCCGGTTGCAGACGGCGGGGAGGGGACTGCGGAGGCGCTGGTTTCCGGCCTGCATGGCGCATACCGGACGGTTCCGGTTTCCGATCCGCTTGGACGTCCGGTTCCGGCGCGATACGGGATCCTGCCGGACGGCACTGCGGTCATTGAAATGGCTGCTGCATCCGGCCTGCCGCTGCTGGCAGAATCAGAACGCAATCCGATGCACACGACCACATACGGCTTCGGAGAATTGATCGCGGATGCTGTGCAGCAGGGATGCCGCCGGTTTCTGCTCGGCATTGGCGGCAGTGCGACGAACGACTGCGGCATCGGCTGTTTGCAGGCGCTTGGCTTCGGCTTTCTTGATGCAGACGGGCATCAGGTTCCGTTCGGCGCAGCCGGTCTTGCAAAGGTGCAGCAGATCAGCACGGACAGCATTATCCCGGAACTGCGGGAATGCGAATTCCGTGTCGCCTGCGATGTGCGCAATCCGCTGTGCGGGGAATCCGGATGCAGCAGGATTTTTGCGCCGCAGAAGGGCGCCGATCCGGATATGGTTTCTGACATGGAGCAATCTATGCGGCGGTTCGCAGATCTTGTCAGAAGTGAAATTCCGGACGCTGACGATGCGCTTCCGGGCTCCGGCGCGGCGGGCGGGCTGGGCTTTGCGCTGCGTATTTTTCTGCATGCGGTACTCAGCCCGGGCATTGAAACGGTAATTCGCATGACCGGACTGGAATCGGCCATTCGTTCGGCGGATGCTGTTGTGACCGGAGAGGGGCGTCTGGATGCGCAGACTGTTCTCGGAAAGGTGCCGGCCGGCATTGCCGCTGCTGCAAAGCGTTACGGCATTCCAGTGATTGCCTTTTGCGGATGCACCGGGGACGGCGCTGCGGTTTGCAATCAGCACGGGATTGATGCGTATTTTCCGATCCTGCGCGGGATTACATCCGCTGCGGATGCGATGCAGCCCGATGCTGCGAAGCAGAACCTTGCGGATACCGCAGAGCAGGTATTCCGGCTGTATGCCTGCGCACTGCGCAGACCGCATCCTCAGCCCGTGTAAAGCAGCGTGCCGTTCTGATCGAAGATGCAGTATCCGCCCGGACACATGGCAACTGCCGTTTCGTAATCATAGTATGCGCCGAGCTGCGATCCCGGGGCATTGTACGGATCGCGGATCCGGTAGATCATCTGCCCCGCGGCATCCGGCTGCACGGCTTGCTTTTCTGCCGGGATCTGCCGGATCAGATCCGAGGCATAGTCAACCGCTTCTGCTGCACCGCTGATCATTTCCGCGGGCGGCGGCAGCGTGATCTTGATTTCAACCGGCTCATGCATCCCGTTTGCTGCGATGCAGAGCGTTCCGAACACTCCGAGCATCAGCATGAATTTTCCGCCTGCCATAACAGCACCTCCGTTTTGGTTTTTATGTATCTATGATACCACCGGAGCACTGGAGAATGACAGCGCCTGTTTCCGGAGAATTACCGGAAATCGGACGGAGAATCGGACGATCACCGGACAGAATCGAAAAATTGGACAAAAAACGGATAATATCAGGAGGACATAAGATGGTTCCTTTTACGCTGTATTGCTTTGCAAAGCTGTTTCACCTGTCGTACAGCGGCAGTACGCCGAAGCTGCTGAATCTGTTTGAAGCGGGTACCTCCTCAGAGGCGCTGACAAAGGTTGTATCCGGCAGAACGGACAGTATGCCCTATGCGGAGCGGATCGACCTGAACAGACCGCAGGCGCAGAATACGCTGAGAACGCTGCGGGATGACCGTCTGCATTTTGCATACCGGCAGATTCTGGGGAAGGATCCCGGTCAGCTGCCGAAGGAGGCGCTGGTCAGCGAACTGCTTTCCTATGCGCTGCTGCGGGAAAAAGAGGAACAGGCTGCGGTATATCAGGGCAGATTCCAAGCCGGAGTGCAGGATATGATCGAACAGCTTCGGAATCTGTCTGTCCCCGATGATACCCCGGAAACAGAATCACAGGAACCTGCTGCACAGGCATCTCAGGCAGAGCAGACCGTGGCTGCGGGCGGTCATGATTCCATGACAACGAATGCGTTTTTTGAGTATGTCGAGCAGCATTTTGACGAGATCGCTTCGCTGGAAATCGCATGTCATGCCGGGGATATCTGGCTGCGCCCGTCCAGCTATCGCTACCTGCTGCTGAAACGCCTGTGCGAGAAGCAGATTCCGGTCAGAGTCCTCATCAACACCGCGCCCGCGACAGAGGTTCTCTGGCAGCATATGCGGGACATGGAAGCATTTGAAATGGGCATGTACCGTTCGCTGGAGGATATCACCCACGCATGGAAGGTCATTTCGTCATCCAGAGATAATATTTGCGTGAAAGCCTGTAATATTCCGTTTCTCCACAATTATATCCGTTTTTCCTATCGCTCGGATATCCCGGCCTATATGCGCATCGGGCTTTATTTATACGGGAAGATCATTGACAGAAGTCAGCCGCATCTGTATTTTACAGAGCAGGATTTGCATTATGCGGCTTTGCTCCGTGAATTTTCGTATCTCTGGGAACATTCCGAACCGCTTGCATAAAATGAAAAACACTTGCTTCTGTCACATCAGCCGTGCGGCCGTGACAGAAGCAAGTGTATTTTTCATTATCGTTTTTTCAGACTGTGTTCGTTCAGAACCGGCAGCCGTCACAGGTTTTCGCGCAGTTGTTCAAATGTAATGCCGTATTTCTGTGCAATTGCATGCGCATAGCTTTTTCCGTCGGGCTTTCTGCGGCTGATTTTATATTTATGTGCATCATCGTTTTCCATGACGATGCTGACCGCTTTTCCGGCTGCCGCATCTGTGCCGGAAAGGCTTTCACAGTGTTCGGCCAGCTCGTGCATATGTGTATTGAAGCAGGTTCTTGCACCGCGGCAGCAGAGGTATTTCAGCACATCCTCCGCAATATACAGCGATTCTGTGTGACTGGTTGTCGCAAAGGATTCATTGAACAGCAGCAGGCTGTCCGCGGTTGCGGCCTTGCAGATTTCACGGCAGCGGGAGGCCTCCTCGCCGAGCCGCCCGAGTGAAACCGTGCGTTCCTCCTCAACGGGAAAATGCGTGAAGATTCCGTCACACAGCCGTATGTCTGCAGCCGCTGCCGGGACGAAAACGCCGCTCTGATACAGCAGGAACGCGAGCCCGATGCCCTGCGTCAGAATCGTCTTGCCGCCGCGGTTCGGCCCGGTCAGGATCTGAACCGTCTGTTCCTTCGTGAACGAAATATCGTTGCATACAACCGATTCCGCAAGGCTGCCTTCCATGGAAAGGACTGCAAGCCTGACGTTGTACAGATCCTTTATCACGGTATCGTCCGGGGATGCGGACGCGTCGCAGCAGGGGAAGCCGTGTTCCCTGAGCTTTTGCTCAAAACCGATGAAACGCAGATAGAACAGCAGCTCATCTGCAAGGTCGGCCAGCGCTCTGCCGCTGACATGAACGTATTTATCCAGCACTTTTTTGAGCTTTGCCGTCAGATTCGGCAGCATCCGCTCGACAATCGCAGTCAGATTGTTGATGAGAACGCTGTCAGAGGCATGGTGCGGTGTCTGGATGCCGTAGCAGTGCTTTTCAAACCAGTCCCAGCCGTCATAGTGCTTTTCCATGGAAAACGGATAGAGATCGCGGTCAGAAACATGATCCTTCCGGTGAAATGCCATAAAGTTCTGGAGCGCGCTCTGTTCATCGTAGAAGAAACGGTTCAGGGAAACGATGCCGACCTCTGCCGGGTAGTAATCCGCATTGAGATTGACACCGAGCGTGATGCTGTGGATGCTGTAAACATCGTCATCCAGTGCGGACATATCCTCTAACAGCGCGTCAAACCCGCTGTCTTTGCTGATTTCCTGAATGAATCCGGCAAAGCGCTGCATGCCCGCGGACTGAAAATCGCGGTCTGCAAACAGATCCCGCAGCTTCATGACGGAGCGGATATAGTGTTCCATGGAACGGAACCGCTGAATCAGCTCCCAGATGGTGGACTCACTGCCGATCTGGATCGGACGGTCATTGAAGGAGAACCGCAGGGAATCGCAGATCCCGAACAGCTCTTTGCAGAGTGCCGCATCGCCGCGCAGCTCATTGTAGACTTCTCTGCGATAGCGGATGATGTCCGGGCTGACCGGCATGTTCATCAGGATTTTCCGGATGGCGCTTTGCTCCGTTGTGGTTTCCGTCACGCGTTCTGCCAGATATGCGATGCCAAGATCATTTGCCGTGGTTTCGCTGACCGGAAAATATGCCTGTGCATCCTCCGGTGTCAGCAGGCTGATTGTTTGCATGGAATCACCTCTGAATCATAGAATGAGAAAAAGTGTTTTTCAGATCGCTTTGCAGTTTGTCAGAATCCAGGAAACGGGAAACCGCTTTTCGGTGCCGTCCTTGAACCGGACTGCGGCAAACGAATCGTCAATGGCTGTGATTTCACCGGCGCCGAACACTTTATGCCGGAGCCTTGTCCCGACGGACAGTTCCGTCAGCTGACTTTGCTGTTCTTCATTCCGCGGACACCGCTGCGGGCGCTCGGGATACTTTGCCCAGTATTTTGTGATATACCGGTCGGTACTGTCCCATGTATCGACGATTTTATAGTCATCGTCAAAGACCAGAATCGCAGCGGCGTGGTCGTTCCCGACATACGCAAATATCCGGGTTCCGGCCTGAAACATGTCATGAATGTGATCGCAGAATTCCTTACCGGTCAGCATTTTGCCGTTCCGGCGGATTGCTTCAAATTGCTGAAAGCCTTTCTTTTTGAGCATTGCTTCAATGCTTTCATTGCTGTTGACGACCGTGTCGGTATAGTCCAGCGCTTCCGCCAGCATGCAGACAGCTTCTTCCCAGGGGATTTCCAGAACGCCTGCTACGGCTCTGACTGCGCAGTCACCGATCAGATGGTTGCCGGGGTTTTCATTGCAGACCACAAGCGTTTCATGCGGCTGTACCGGATGATCTGCGGGCTGATTTACCGGCGCCTGCTTTTTCGCCGGCTTTCTGCGCGGCCGGATGCTGTGATCCTGCCCGTCCTTCCAGGCAATCCAGACCTCTGCCGCATTTTGTTCCCGCAGATCCTCCGGATATTGCAGAACATATCCGCCGTCTGCTCCGGCCGGAACAAGCGGGACATAGCAGCTGTGCCGGGCGCTGCCGGACGTTTTCAGAATCACGGCTTCACCGTCATGAAACCGTTCGCTGCATTCCGCAAGAATGCTTTCAATGCTGCGGCGCGCGCCGGAACCTGCTTGCAGATAAAACCCCTGATTCTCCAGCATGTTCCGGATTGTCTGTTTATCCTGCGGCATCATGCCGAGCGCGCCCGAGGCTTTGAGCAGCGCGGCAAAGGCGTCCTTCCATTTGCATCCCCTGACGGCACAGACGGAATGCAGCACGGAACCGACCGTGTCAAGGGGATAATCGCCCCCGGGATGGTGATTGATACACTGATAAGCAGAGAAAACGGGCTGGTTCATGTTTCGTCCTTTCGTTTTTTATGTGAATTTGCCTGATTTCTTTTTTCATGTATTATATCATATTATCAGGTGAATTTCAATGGGAGAAGTGTTTTTTATTCTGAATTGCATATATGGGAGGTGAAAAGGCTGCGGGCACTGTCTGCTTGATCTATCCGTCGGAGATACTTACGGGACAGTGTGCAAATCTGCACATCAAGGCTACGATTTTACATTGACCGTGCCGGGATCACATGATATAATACACATAAAATCACTTGTTTTTCCAAAAACAGAGTGGCGTGTGTGTCCGGCTGAAAGGAGGATCATTATGAAACGAATTTTCCGCATTATGCTGTCGGTGCTGATTGCGGCGGTCATGACATTTGGCTGTATTGTTCCGCATCAGCGCATTGCGGTGCCGTTCAGAGCTGCTGCGGTTTCCGCGGATTATCCGATGCAGCTCATCAACATTGTGTCGAAGAATCACGGCTCCGTTCTGACGGAATCCGGCACCGCGGACGGCGCTGCGGTGACGATGAAGCCTTTGGACGGTGGTCTTTCCGGTTCATGGCGCTTTGACTATGTCGGCCGGGACAGCAACGGCGCGTTTTTCAAAATCTGCAATGCAGAATCCGGACGGATGCTCACGCCGCGGAATTACCGTGTTGCGGCGAATGCCGATGTCATCATGTACGGCAGCGAATCAGCAAAATCACAGCACTGGTATGTTGTTCCGACCGGAACAGACCGGCTCGGCAACAACCTGTATTATAAGATTGTCAACTATGAGAATACGTCGCTTGCACTGACACAGGGCACGGGCGGCATGACGCTGACAAACGATTCCGGTGCTGAGAATCAGACCTTTTTGCTGGACAGCGACGGCTTGCAGGGCTTTGCAGGCTACTGCGCCAACGACAATACCGGCAACATCAAAGCAGCCGATCTCGGCGGCCTGTTCGGTGAAGTCGTCGAGGCTTCCAGCTTTGACGAGCTGAAAAAATATGCGGTTTCTGATAACCCGTATACGATCATCGTGACGAAGAACATCAGCGTGACGCAGCTGAACAAAAACGGCGACCGTCATATGTGCGAAGCGGGCAGAATCTATGTCCGCAGCAACAAGACGATTATCGGCAGCTACGGTGCGCACACACTGTTCAATGTGCAGTTCTGCACGAAATCCAATTCCGGCGTCGGCAATAATATCATTATCAAGAATCTCGACATGCAGCACGATGCAGAATCCAATCATAATGATTCGATTGTCTGTTATTTCGGCTCCGGGCAGAATATCTGGGTGGATCATGTCACATTTACCGGCCACAACGGCTACGGAAAGGCGCCGCAGACAGGACAGGCGGATGAGGACAAATTCCTTGCGTGCTGTTACGATGCGGATTACTGCACGATTTCTGACTGTTCATTCGGCGCGCATAAATACGGACTGATTCTCGGTTATCCGGATGACAGTTCCGGCAATCTTTCCAAATACGGCGGCTATCCGCGCATGTCGCTGATTTCCAACCGTTTCAACGATACCAACACGCGCGGCCCGGGACTGATGCGCTGGGGCTATTTTCACTCGCTGAACAATTACGTCAACAAGTTCAGCATGGCATATACCGTCATCTCTGACTGCCATATTTTTGCAGAAAACTGCACATATGAAAACGGCGGCAACGTCATCTGTGACTGGGACAGCGTTCCCATCGTCGGGCAGTATGCCGAAAGCGGTTCGGTGTTCTCAAACTGCAAGCGCACGAAGCAGGGCGGCGATAACAACAGCACGGCAAAGGGGTGCTCCTGGCGTCCGGATACGAATTACAGCTATGTTTCCCTGAGCGCGGGCGATGCAAAAAACTATTGCATCAGTTATACCGGGTGCCAGAATTCCGCCGGAAACTATATGTATCTGCGGTTTGCGAACAAGGGCATTCCGAGCGTCGGATACACCGAAGCGCCGAGCGGCCCTGCTGCTGCATCCTTTGCGGACGGCTCTGCATTCCGCATCTGCAATGTCAGCTCCGGACTGTATATGCAGATTGCAGGCGGCGCGGTTGAAAACGGCGCAAATATTGAGCAGCAGGGAAGCACGGAAACCGGGCTCAGCGACATATGGATTCTGAAAGATGCCGGTGACGGGTATTTTTATCTTGCTTCGGCAGCGGATGAAAGCTATGTTCTGGATGTTGCGGGCAAAAAGACCGACAACGGTACCAATATAGACCTGTACCAAAACAACGGCGGTACCAATCAGCAATTCCGGATTCTGACGAACGGGGACGGTACATATCTGATCTGCACCCGGATCTCCGGTGATCAGGCGGCAGTCGAAGCGGCAGACGCAGGCAGCTTCGGGAACATTCAGCAATGGGCGCTGAACGGCGAGCCCCGCCAGAGCTGGAAGCTGGAACCCGCGGCGGTTCCGCTGCACGGAAAGCTGACCGCAAGCCTGACTGTACTGGACGAAGCGCACCGCGATGCATGGGGCATTGCCTATGATGCAGCCGCCGGGGATCGGATTTTCGGTGACCGTGATTTCACGCTTACCGCATTGCCGGAGCAGCTCAGAGGCGCAGAGCGCATCGTCACGGCCTGCGATTCCAAAACGTATATGGAGGACAATGCCGTGCTGACCGTTTCCGGTGATGTGACGCTTTATCTTGCAATGGATCAGCGCGTGACGGTTCCGGCGTGGGTGACTGAGCGCGGTTTTGTGAAAACCGGATTCACAGCGGCATCCTCCAATGACGTGACCTTTGATCTTTATGCGCTGTCCTGCATGAACGGCCAGACCGTCCGGCTCGGCACGAACGGCGGTCAGACCGGTGCGGTCGAATACGCAGTATTTTTGCAGAAAACGGCGGATCCGCGCGGCGACGTCAACAATGACGGAAAGCTCGATCAGACAGATATTCACCTGATGCTGGAAATGCTGTTCGGCGTCTATTCCAAGGCGATCTATGCTGCCGACCGCGCAGATATCAACGGTGACGGCGTATATAATGCGGTCGATTTCAGCCTGGCCAAGCGCATGTATCTGCTTGCGGCGAAATAATGGAGTCATGCTAGTATCAATCCGCACTTTTCCGACAAACTGAAAGGGAGCCCCTGCGGCTCCCTTTTTTATGTATAGAAATCAAACGGGTTCAAATGCGATCCCGCTCTGCGCAGCGTAGGCTTCTGCTGCTGAACCGGGGGGTCCGCGCAGGACGAATCCCGCAATGCGTTTCATCTCCCCGTGTTCATAGGAAAAGCCGATTGCGTGCTTTGTGATTGAAACAACACCCGCGGGAACGGTGATGGATTTGAGCGCGGTGCAGCCGTTGAATGCGCGTTCATAAATATACCTTGCGCTCTCCGGCAGCCTGATTTTCCGCAGACTTTTGCAGTTCCGGAACGAACCGGTGCTGATATGTTCCACACCCTCGGGAATGTTGACTTCCTGTAATTAGGTACAGCCTTCAAATAAACAGCGCGGAAGATTCCTGACGCTGTCCGGAATCGTGATCTTTGTCAGACTCCTGCAATTCCAGAACACATCCCCTCCAAGCCAGGTCATATTTTTGCCGAACTGCACATCGGTCAGACCGGTGCAGCTCCAGAAGCAGGCAAATTTCAGCTCTGTGATGCTGTCAGGGATTGACACTGACCGCAGCGCGGTGCAGTATTCAAACGCACACTCCCCGATCTCCGTCAATCCGTCCGGCAGTATGATTTCCGTGAGGCTGCTGCAATGATAAAAGCATTTTTCTCCGATCTTCTGCACTTTTGCCGGGAGTACGACGGTTTGGAGTGCGGTGCATCCGGAAAAGCAGGAATCGCTGAGCCCCTCAAGTTGATCCGGCAGCGAAACCTCCGTCAGCCGGGCGCAGCCGAGAAATGCTGCCTGACCGATCTGTTCCAGTTTGTTTGAAAACCGGACGGACAGCAGGTTTTCGCAGTTCCGGAACGCTTCCTTTCCGATGACCGTGATACTGTCGGGCATGGTAATGCCGGTCAGTGTCCGGCAGCCGGAAAAAGCGGAATCTGCGATGATACGGACGCCGTCCGGGACGGTCACATCACCCGCAGCCGTCAGCGACTGCATCAGCACGTCACCGACGATGACAAGGCCGCTGCTGCTGCGCGGATGCATTTGCCACGGCGTATTCCGGAAGGACGATTCCGCCGTATTGATATTATGTGCCGGGAGCCTGATGTCCGCGAGCTTTGTGCAGTTTTCAAAGGCTTTTGTGTCGATGACGCGGATGCTTTCGGGAATAGATAGGGATTCCAGCGCGGCGCAGTCCGCAAACGCCGCATTCTCGATCTTCTGTAAGTGTTCCGGCAGGTGCAGGTCTGTCAGGCTTTCACATCCGCTGCACATTTTCCATGGAATGACAGTCACATCATCCGGCAGCCGGAGCGCGGCCAGACTGCTGCATAGATAAAACGCACATTTTTCGATGGCTGTCACCGCAGACGGGATCCTGATTTCAATCAGATGACTGCACTTATAAAACGCACCTTCCCCGATGAACGTGACGCCGTCCGGCAGAATCACGCTTTCAATGCTGCTGTTCCGAAATGCATAAGCGCCGATTTTTGTGACGCCGTCGGGAATCCGGAGTTCGGTCAGCGCCTCACATCCGTCAAATAATCTGTCCGGTATGACGGCCAGATACTGCGGCAGGGTAACTGTTTTCAGATTCCTGCAATTCTGGAATACGCTTTCTCCGATGCTTGTGACGGTTTCCGGTATCCGGATTTCGCTGACTGCACAGCATCCGGCAAAGGCGGTTTTCATGATTTGCGCGGTGTTCGGCGGAATCTGAATCTCCCGGATATTCTCACATCCCTCTAACATAAAGGCGTGTATAACGGTCACGCCGGACGGAATTGTGATTTCCTCCAGAGAACGGCAGTTCATGAATGCTGATGCGCCGATTTCCGTCACGCTCGCCGGGATGCGGATTGCTGTCAGGCTTTCGCAGCCGCGCAGGAAACCGGCCGGGATTTCTGTCAGATGCTCCGGGAGGCGTATGTGATGCAGCGCCCGGCAATCCCGGAATACGCTTTTGCCAAGCTGTGTGACGGAATCCGGAACAGAGACTTCCGGCAGCATTTTGCAGTCCTGAAAGGCATTGCCGTCGATTTCCAGCAGACCGTCCGGCAGATGCAGCGCAGTCAGTGTTTTGCAATTCAGAAATGCCTCTGCACAGATCTTTTTCGTGCTGTTCGGCAATGCAATCTGCTGCAAGCTGAAACAGAACGCAAATGCGTTTTTTCCGATTCCGACGAGAGAATCCGGCAGCGTGACCTGTTTCAGCGATTTGCACCAGGAAAAAGTGGACGGCTGAACGGAAGTGATGCCCTCCGGAATTGTGATTTCCCGCAGGGATTCACACTCGTTGAAAGCAGCTTCCGCGATGAAGCGCATATGCTTCGGCATCTGGATTGTTTCAAGCTGTTTGCACCGACGGAACGCTCGCGCACCGATTATCTGTATGCCCTCCCCGAGGAAAGCGGTTCTGAGCGGACATCTGATAAAGGCATCGGATCCGATGCGCCTGACGCTGCCGGGAATCTGTATGCTGCGCAGTTCAAGGCATCTTGCAAATGCGCGGTCACCGATGTCGGTAACGCTGTCCGGAATGTTGATGTCCCGCAGTGCGATGCACGCTTCAAATGCACCTGCGCCGATCTGTTCCACCGTGTCCGGAATATGGACGCTGACAAGCGTCAGGCATTTGGCAAAGGCGTCAGCTGCGATTGTCCGGATGCCGTACGGGATATCAATTTTTTCGGACTTTGTCAGGCATTTTTTCAGTGTGAAATGTTCGATTTCAAACAACTGCTCCATAGCTGTCCCTCCTTTTCATGCTTCCTGCGGATGCTGTGTTTGCTTAAATTATAACACATTATATCGAAAAGTGCAATGGGAGGAGTGTACTAAAAAAGAATGTTTTTAATAGGCGTTAAAATGGAGGCGGGCTGCAGCTATGCCGCACTTTTCATTTTGTGAAGTGCTTTGTCTTATATGTGTGATAAACATTAGATCATTTCGGCTTGAATAAACGGTCATTCGGAGCGTTCAGAAATCCTAAACGCGTAAATTTCCACTTGCATTCCGGAAACGGGTATGCTATAATGAAGAAAAACGGACAATACAACTTTTCGGGGGAATGCGAAGGCTTTATCATATAAAAGGGGAGGATTTCTTTAGATGAAACACAAATCTTTTCTGCGCAAACTCACAGCCGCATTGTTGTCCTGCACGCTCTGCTGTACCGGAATGACGGTTCCGGCATTTTCAGCGGAGGAAACCGAAGAACTGCCCGCTCGCTTTGACTGGCGGGATGCTGACCCGCCGATCCTGACACCGGTCAAGATGCAGTACGGCGGCACCTGCTGGGCATACGGAGCTATGGGCTGCATTGAAGCCGATATGGTCAAAAAAGGCTTTGCGGACAGCAGCCTTGATCTTTCCGAAACGCATCTGATATGGTTTACCAACGGTCAGGGTTCGCCGACTGATCCCGATAATCCATGTTACGGTGGCGGACCGGAAGACGGCGTTGCGGGCTATAAAGCAGGCGGAAATTATTACCGTGTTTTCGCTGCGCTTGCAGCGTGGCAAGGTGTTGTGTATGAAAGTGATTACCCGGCACATTCCGCATTGCAGCCTCTGGACGAATCCGAGCGCTATCGCTCTGTTGCGCATATGCAGAACGCAGAAATCTACAGATTTTCCAACAGGGATCATATTAAAAAAATGATCATGGAAAAAGGACCGCTGTGCGGGTCGTATTTTCAAAGCCACGAAGTGTCGCTCTCGGAAAAAAGCGGATATTATAATCCTGATTACAAAAGCAGCGAGACAGATAAAGGGGGATGGCATGTTATCGCGATCGTGGGCTGGGACGATCATTTTCCGAAGGAGTATTTTAACAAGGAAGCACCCTCTGACGGCGCATGGATCATCCGGAACAGCTACGGTGAAAACCATAAGAACTCCGATCACGGATATTTCTATATGAGTTACAGCGAAAAAACGATCGTGAGCGGATGCTATTATGATATGCAGCCGGTAACCAATTATGGGAATGTGTACCATTACAACGGTATATCATTCAAATCGCAAAACACTTCGGGGAAGGATTACGGCTTTGTGACAGCGAATGTATTTGAAGCAGAAAAGGATGAAACGATCGCCGCGGCCGGCTTTTTTACAGCGTTGAGTCCGGAGGACTATGATCTGTCTGTGTATCTGCTGAATCCCGATTGTACCGGACCGCAGGACGGAACGCCGGTCTGCCGGACAAGCGGGACAGTGGAATTCAAAGGTTTCCACACGATCGAACTCCCTGAACATATTGCGGTAAAAAAGGGACAGAAATATTCCGTCGTGATCAAACAGCCGATCGGCACAGATCATTCGACATTCTTTGACAACTATAATTATAAAAGTGGCGTATCCTACTATGCAGAATATACGGCAGAAACGGACTTGTCCGATCTGGCATGGAAAGATTGCTGTGATACAGAATTCGGAGATGTCTGCATCCATGTATATACAGAATACGAGGGCGAAACGGAGCAGTTCATCCGCGGCGACATGAATCGCGATGGAAGACTGACTGCCGCTGACCTCTCGCTGATGAAGCAGGCAATCCGCACGCCGGAGCGTTCCGACCTGTATCAGCCTGCCGCAGACTGGAACGGTGACGACGAGATCAACGCCGAAGATGCACACGGTTTGCTGAACTATCTGCTGACAGCCTCAAAACTGAACCCCGAAAAATTTTCGGCGTCGCTTCCCGGCATTGAGATTACGGTCAGCGGGGAGCAGGTACTGCAAAAGGGTACAGTCAACGGGCAGGATTACGCGCTGACACTCGATCTGTCAAAATGGGAGCAGCATACGACACAGGAGCAGCTGGTCGAGCTGTCGCGGCTGTTCTGGCAGTGCTATCCGAGAATGTGGGCGCGGTTTGCCGATATTTCCGAGGCTCCGACCGAGATCACGCTTGCAGTCGAAAACGAGGGCTACGGTGTCGCGGAGGCAGGCGGAAACCATGTGCATATCCATGACCAGTGGCTTGAAAAGTGTCCGGAGGACTTTGACTGCATCACGCATGAACTGGCGCATATCATCCAGAACGGCTGGGACAGCGATTATCTGGAGGACAGCGGCTATATCGAGCGCTTTGCGGACTGCTGCCGTTATGAGTACGCCATGGACAACGGCTATTACAACGACGGCCAATGGACGCTCCAGACGATTGCTGACGAATCGACGCGCAGCACGTCCGTCCGTTTCCTTGTCTGGCTGGACTACATGTATTCGGATGCTGATACCGATATCCTGCGGAATTTCCTTGACGTCAGCCGGAACAGCAAGATCAGCAGCAGACAGTGGGAAAACGGCTGGCAGAAAGTCTTTTCCGGAACGAAGCTCGCCGGAAAAACGATAGATGAAGTCTGGGCGATGTTTGCAGCGTCAGACTTTGCGAATCTGTCTTCGTACAGCGACCACGGCAGCGGCTCGGAGCTGCTCGCACAGTATCCGATCCGTGAAAAAGTGAAGCAGTTGCGGGATGAATAAAATCCACCAAACCAAGGGCAGAATGAAGTACATCATGCTATTGAAATTCTGATTGCAAAGATCAAGCGGATTTTCAAGCGGCGCGATCAGGCGCACAGGCTCTGCACAAAATACAGGAAGGGATACTGTGATGAAATTTCTGATTTCCAATCTATGGCTGCTGTATCTGGCAGCGCTCGTGCTGGCGGGCATCATGTATGCTGTGATCGACAGGCCGTTGTTTGAACTGAAATACTGTATTCTGACGGCAGCTTTTGCAGCAGTTCCCGATCTGATCGCGTTGTCCGGAATCCGTTTGTTTCAAAAGGGGAACATGATTCCTGCTGTTATCATTGCCATGCTCTGTGTTGCTGCTGTTATTACAGCAGGCGTGATTTGTTTCGCAAACGCCGGCTACGGTCCTGCCGGAACAGCCGGAATCGCAGCTGCGGTGCTCGGCGTTCTGTCCGTCATTCTGTGCTGTGTTTCTTTTTCCGGCGATCCGAAGCGGATCATACTGACAGCGTGCTGTCTTTGCGGAATGCTCGGTGTAAACTATATTACCGGATTTCTGGCTGCGCTGATCATGGGATTTCAGCGAGCGTGAAAAACAATCAGCGAACTATTCACAGATAATCCCCCTCGTCAGGCAGTGCAGAGGCTTGTTTCTGCGATTGCATGATGAGGGGGATCCATTCATATTCACCTGAAGGGATAGGGGCAGGGACTGCGAACCTGTGACTTACGCAGCAACGTTTTTTCAACATATGCAGCGCGAAAATCAGATCTGAACAATCCTTGTATGAACTGGGAAGGCATCTTCTGCAATGACGGCACCTGCCGGAACCCCTGCTGACATCAATGCGGTGCAGCCGTGGAATGCGTGGGATTCGATGCTGCGGAGTGCGGCAGGAAAACGAATCGTATGCAGAGCGGTGCAGCCCCAGAAGGTGTCGGCCGCAACCGTCTGAACGCCATTCGGGATCGTGAACTCTGTCAGCGATTTACAGCTGGAAAATGCGCCCCTGCCGATCAGGGTGACCGTGTCCGGAATGCGTAATTTGATAAGCTGCCGGCACTCCGAAAACGCCTGTGCGCCGATTTTCGTGAGGCCGTCCGGCATAACGACGCTGCGCAGGTTACGGGCGGAGAGAAATGCGTTGCTGCCGATCTCTTTGATGCTGTCCGGCAGGATGACATAGCTGTTTTTGCCCTTATAGCGCACCAGCACACCGCGGTCAATCTCAAGATCGCTCAGGGGTGTGGTCGAAAAATCCTTTTTCGAGAAAGATGCGGTCTGCGGTACTGGTGTCGAATCGGCAAAAATAGCTTTAGAGTTGAAAAACGGTCTGCCGCAGACGGGACAGATCATCGCTTCCTGTGAGCGGTCAACGGTAATGACTGCGCCGCATAACGGGCAGAATGCGTGATTCAGGTTCATATGATTTACCCTTATCCTTTCTCATTTCAGTTCATCATCAAAAACGGTACAAAGCCCGCGCTTTTCTGTATACCAGAATTATAGCACAAAAGAATGAATAAGTCAATCAGAAAACTTTCGGCAGTACTGTACAGAGCCGAGGATGCAGATGTGTTTGGGCTTACTTTGCAGTACGGATCAGACAAAAAACGGATCAATACAGTTAAAATGCATTGATTATGTGAAATAAGCGGGCAATGCCGGCATGCATCGACCGAAAGCTCTCCGGCAGCAAACCCGTGTCAGAGAGAGTCCTTGCTCTCTGTTTGATTTTCGCCGTATAATGTGATATAATAGAAACAACTGACTCGGAGCCATAGCGGCAAAGCATTTTTGGAGCACTGGTATCGGAACAAAAGGAGAACAAAATGGCATATCCTGTATTATTAGTACACGGTATGGGCTTTCGTGACAGCAAGCTCATAAACTACTGGGGCAGAGCACCGAAGCTGTTTGAGAAGTTGGGGCATACGGTATACTACGGAGGGCAGGACAGCAACGGTTCCTGCAAGACAAACGGACAAGTGATCGCGGAACGAATCAAACAGATTGTGGAGGAAACGGGATGCGGCAAGGTGAATATCATCGCACACTCAAAGGGCGGACTGGATACACGCTATGCCATCTCGACACTTGGAATGGGAAAATATGTGGCAAGCCTGACAACCCTTTCCACCCCGCACAACGGCTCGCTGACCATAGACCGGATCCTGAAGCTGCCGAGAGTTTTGATCAAAGCAGGTTCCAAAGTGACGGATATCTGGTTCCGCATTCTTGGGGACAAGCATCCTAATACATACGACGCGATTGAAAGCTTTTCCACTGCCGCAGCAAAACGGTTCAACCGGGAGAACCCGGATGATCCCGGTGTGCGGTACCGGAGCTATGCATTCGTCATGAGAAATCCCCTGAGCGATCTGTTTCTGTGGTTCCCGAATCTGGTCGTGAACCTTTTTGAAGGCGAAAACGACGGCCTTCTTGCGCCGAGGGCGGTACAATGGGGCGAGTTCATGGGCATCCGGCGCAGCGCTTGCAGACGGGGAATCTCTCACGCCGACGAAGTCGATATGCGCCGCAGGAGATTCTGCAAACCGAAAGGCGAGGGTGTATCGGATATGATGGAGGTCTACCGTGAGATTGCAGAAGCACTGCTGTAAACGATGGACCAATATCAATGTGTAAAAGGGTGGCGCTATGAAACTACTGTCATTTTTGATAAAAACTATACTTTCATTATGTGCAGTCAATATCTATGTGATTGCGCTTATGTATCTGCACGGAGCAGGGAAAGTGCTGGCGCTGATTGCAGGTATCATCTTTGTCCTTGTGCTGTGCATTATCCCGTGCAGTTCAAAGGAGAACGGCAGGCTCAGGCGCATGCACCGCGGAAGCTATCTTATGAAAATATTTCTTGTTGACTCAGCAGCGGAGCTGATCCTGAATATCAGTTTTGCTGTAAGCGATAAATGGGGGATCATTGCCACAGTAAACTGCATCATAGCAGTTCTTCTGCTTTCGCTTATGTTTCTCGTTTCAGCCGTTAGAATCTATGCAAGCTCTGCGCAGATCGGCGTGAAATGGAGATTGCTTGGTTTTTTATTTGCATTGATACCGGTCATCAATCTGTTGATCCTTTTTAAGATCATAAAGCTGACAGACGATGAATACAAGCTGGAATGCAGCAGGATCGCACTTGACCGTTCCCGTGAGCAGGAAAAAGTATGCGCCACAAAATATCCCATCCTTATGGTACACGGCGTATTTTTCAGAGATATCAAAGCCTTCAATTACTGGGGCAGGATTCCGCAGGCACTCGAAAAGAACGGCGCGAAGATATACTACGGTTCCCAGCAGTCAGCAGATTCGGTTGCAGGCTGTGCGGCTGAGCTGAAAGCGAAGATAGACGAGATCGTGGAAAAAGAGCAATGCGGCAAGGTCAATATTATTGCGCATTCCAAGGGCGGACTTGATGCAAGATACGCAATCTCCGTGCTGGGAGCTTCGGATAAGGTAGCCAGTCTTACGACGGTAAACACGCCGCACAGAGGCTGTCAGTTTGCGGAATATCTGCTCTCAAAGGTGCCGGAGGGATTCAAGAACGGACTTGCAGACAAGTACAATGCCGCTCTGAAAAAGCTGGGTGATACAAAGCCTGATTTTTTAGCGGCGGTTAGCGACCTTACGGCGTCCGCCTGCGAGGAAATGAACCGAAAATGTGAGAATGTAAAGGGTGTGTTTTATCAGAGCGTAGGCTCGCGTTCGGTATCGGCCAGGGGCGGACGGTTTCCGCTGAATCTTTCGTACCAGCTGGTCAGGTATTTTGACGGCCCGAATGACGGACTTGTTTCGGTAGATTCTATGAAATGGGGCGAGAACTTCCGTTTTGTGGAACCCGCCGGCAAAAGAGGCATCACCCACGGCGATGTGATAGACCTGAACCGCGAGAACATAAAAGGCTTTGATGTCAGAGAATTCTACGTGAAACTTGTCAGTGATCTGAAAACTAGAGGCTTCTGAAAGATAACCGATGTTTCATAGAACGGAATCTCCTTTCACAGTATTCTATATCCATTATAACACTTTACGTGGTCAATTCCCGTTTTATAATACTCAGATCAGCCGCATTGAGTCTGCCGTTGTTTGAGAAAAATGCGGTCTGCCTGCAGAATCGGGAGAATCATACACAAAACTTGACTGCATCCGCTTTCGGTGTTATAATGGATAGAGCTTTGAATGAAACCGAAAGGATGCAGTGCAAATCATGAAGCGAATTCTCATTATTGAAGATGATACCGTCCTGCGCGATGAACTGACGATTCTGCTGCAAAACACTGGCTATGAAGTGACAGCGCTTACGCAGTATCAGGATATCCTGAACCGGATGCTGACTGCGCAGGCGGATCTCATTCTGCTGGACATCAATCTTCCGGAAACGAACGGCGAAACGCTTTTGCTGGAATTCCGAAAGCAGAATGACACACCGGTTATCATGCTGACCAGCCGTACTGCGGAGATTGACGAACTGCTCTCCATGAGCTTCGGCGCAGACGATTTTATCACCAAGCCCTACAATCCGACCATACTTCTGCTGCGCATCTCGGCCGTATTGAAGCGCACCGCAAAGACCGGTACTGCGCAGATGTATCACGATGCGGAAGTCAGCACGGTCAAAGGCAGCATCACGCGAAACGGCGCGGAGCAAGTCATGACCAAAAACGAAATGATCATCTTTCAGCTGTTGCTTGACCGCCAGGGGGAAATCGTCACCCGCGACGCCCTGATGACCGCGCTCTGGGACAATGACGAGTTCATCAATGACAATGCACTCTCCGTCAATATCAGCAGACTGCGCGGAAAACTGGCGGAGCTCGGCTTTCCGGATGCGATTGAAACGCGCAAGAAACAGGGGTATGTGCTGAAATGAAGCTGACTGATTTTATCAAAGGCCGGATTCCTGCATATCTGATGATCGCTCTGGCATGGGTGCTCATGCTGATTTTTCTCTCTGCTTTCCATGTGCAGGCACAAGCCGCTGTGATGATCAGTGTGCTGCTGTGGCTTGGTGCAGGGATTGCGGAGGTATGGGAATATCTGCGGAAAAAGCAGTTCTACGACAAACTTTTGCACAGTCTGAATGAACTGGATCAGAAATATCTGCTGCCGGAAATGACCGGTGAACCGGGATTCTGCGAGGGGAAGATTCTCTGTGAAGTCCTGCGGGAAACCGACAAATCCATGTGCGAACAGATCGGGATGCACCGCCGCGCAAGCGCGGAATTCCGGGAATATATCGAACTCTGGGTGCATGAGATCAAGCTGCCGGTTGCGAGCTTGCAGCTGATGTGCCACAATGACGGCAATGCGAAATATGCAGAACAGCTGAAACGGATCGACGATTACATTGAGAGTGTGCTGTATTACGCGCGCAGCCGCAATGCGGAAAAGGACTATCTCATCAAGCCGGTTCCGCTGAAACGTGTTTTTGCCGATACCGCGATCCGGAACCGGGAAGAATTGCAGCAGCGGGGCATCTCGCTCAGTACGGACAATCTGGATACAGAAGTGATGACCGATGCCAAGTGGCTCGGTTTTATCTTCGGGCAGCTGATGAACAACAGCATGAAATACGGTGCGGATGAGATCACGGTCACGGCAGAAGATACTCACGAAGCAACTGTTCTGCGCTTTCGTGACAACGGTATCGGCATTCCGGAAAGCGACCTGCCCTATATCTTTGAAAAGTCCTTTACCGGCGAAAACGGACGGACGCACAGCAAATCGACCGGCATGGGGCTCTATATCATCAGGCAGCTCTGTGCAAAGCTCGGTCACAGTATCACGGCAGAGTCCGTTCAGGGGGAATATACAGAAATCGTGATAACCTTCGGCAAAAATGACCTGTTTGACGTAAGATGAACCGTATCTTACAAAAATGTAATGTTCCGTAAGATGAAACAAACGACAGCGCGGCCGGAATATGCTATACTGTAATCACCGAAGGGGGAAAGCCCCCGCTGAAACTTCAAACAGAAAGGTGATTCTTATGAAAAACAATAACAGAACTTCCATGATTATTTCCGGCATTGCAATGGGCATCTCGCTGCTCGGCTGCATCATCTGGTTTGTGCAGACAAAGACATTCGACTGCACAGCAGGCGGCATTCTTGCTGCAAACACAGCGCTGTACTGTTACTATTCTGACGCTTATCAGAAGCAGCAGAATGCTGCACGCAGCTGAACGGAACACTTTACAGGGAAACAGGAAGGTTATTATGGAACAGATCCTCAGAATCGAAAACATTGAAAAATACTACGGCAGCAAATCCAGCCTGACAAAAGCAATCGACGACATTTCGTTCACGGTGCAAAAGGGCGAGTTCACGGCGATCATGGGTGCGTCCGGCAGCGGCAAAACCACGCTGCTCAACTGCATCTCCACCATTGACCGCGTGACGGCAGGCCATATTTTCCTCGAAGATACGGACATTACCGCGCTGAAAGGCAAAGTGCTCAATCAGTTCCGGCGGGAAAAGCTCGGTTTTATCTTTCAGGATTTCAACCTGCTCGATACGCTGACCGCCTATGAGAATATCGCGCTTGCGCTTTCCATCCAGAAGAAGCCCGCAAAGGAAATTGACGAAGCGGTGAAGCATGTCGCGGAACAGCTCGGTATTACGGAGGTGCTGGGGAAGTACCCGTATCAGATGTCCGGCGGACAGAAGCAGCGTGTCGCATCGGCACGCGCCATCGTCACAGAGCCGAAGATCGTGCTTGCCGATGAACCGACCGGCGCGCTGGATTCCAAAGCGGCGAAAATGCTGCTGGAACGCTTCCGCTATCTGAATACAGAGCACGGCGCAACGATTATGATGGTCACGCACGACAGCTTCACTGCCAGCTATGCGGGGCGGGTCATTTTCATCAAGGACGGCAAAATCTTCCACGAGATCACACGTGGAGAGGACAGCCGCAAGCAGTTCTTTGACAAGATCATTGATGTGGTGACGCTGCTGGGAGGTGACATGAGCGATGCTCTTTAAGCTCTCTCTCAGCAATATCCGCAAAAGCCTGCGGGATTACGCAATCTACTTCTTTACACTGATCATCGGCGTTTCCATATTCTATGTGTTCAATGCCATCGGCGGACAGGCTGCCATGATGAAGGTCACGGAAAGCCGCTACGACATCATTCAGCTGCTCAGCACATCACTCTCCGGCGTGAGCGTTTTTGTGGCCGGTGTACTCGGCTTGCTCATCGTCTATGCAAGCCGGTTTCTGATCAAGCGCCGCAGCAAGGAATTTGCGCTTTACATGATGCTCGGCATGGGCAAAGGCAAGATTTCTGCGATTCTGCTGGTGGAAACGCTGCTCATCGGGATCGGTTCGCTGCTGGTCGGACTGCTTGCCGGCATCGGCCTTTCACAGCTGATGAGCGCGCTGGTCGCCAACCTCTTTGAAGCCGATATGACAGCATACCGGTTCAGCATTTCCGGTGAAGCAATCGGCAAGACGATTCTCTATTTTGCAGTGATGTATCTGGTTGTGATGCTGTTCAACAGCGCGGTTGTCACACGGATGAAGCTCATCGACCTGCTGCATTCCGAGAAGAAATCCGAGCAGGTCAGGCTGAAAAATCCGCTACTCTGCATCATCATTTTTCTGCTGTCGGCAGCAGCTCTTGCGTATGCATACTATCAGGTCGGCTGGAACGCCGGTGCTCTGACACAGCAAAAGGCTCTGATCTGCATTGGAATGGGCATCGTTTCCACTTTTTTTGTGTTCTGGTCTGTATCCGGCATGTTCCTGCGCATCATCATGTCTGTCCGGAACGTCTATCACAAAGGGCTCAACAGCTTCACATTCCGGCAGATCAGCAGCAAGGTCAACACGATGGTCTTTTCCATGACGGTCATCTGCCTGATGCTGTTCGTCACGATCTGCGCACTTTGCTCATCGTTTTCCGTCCGGAATTCCCTCAACAGCAATCTGAAGGAATTCTGCGCGGCGGACTGTGAACTCAACGCAACACAGATCATCACCGATGAAAACGACAGGGTACAGTATATCTGCCATGATGCAGAGGAACTGTTTGCAGCATCCGGTCTGAGCCTGACGGATCATTTCCGGGAGTATGTGCATTTTGCATCCTATGCGGATCCTGCGTTCACGATGAGAACTGTTCTGGGCGATACGATAGAAGAAGCGATGCAGCTGGCTCCGCTGCTGCGGTATGATGATCCGCGGGAGATCGTTTCCGTCAGCGATTACAACGCAGTCTGCAAGCTCTACGGCAAAGACACCGTAACGCTCAGCAGCGATGAATATATCCTGCTCTGCAACTATAAGAATCAGCAGAATCTGTTCAACAAGGTGCTGGCTGACAAGCCCGATATGACGGTGTTCGGCAAAACGCTGCATGCCCGCTATGACTGCTGTCAGGACGGCTTTATTGATATCGGCGCACAGGCGATGAACCTCGGTGTGTTCATCGTGCCGGATGATGCTGTCGATCCTGCCTGCAAGGCCATCGACTATGTCATCGGCAACTATCAGGCGGAAACGGAAGAAGAGATTTCTGCTGTCAGGACAGATCTGAAAGCATGGTGTGAAACAGCACAGCAGACTTGGCAGGACGCGCATCCCGGCGAGGAAATCATCATCGCGTTCAATACAAAGGCTGACATCTACGAAAGTGCGATCAGTCTTGGCGCGATCGTGACGTTTCTGGGACTCTATATCGGTTTGGTCTTCCTCATTGCCTGCGGTGCGATCCTTTCCCTCAAGGAACTTTCCGAGAGCGTGGACAGCATCGGCAGATACGAAATGCTCCGCAAAATCGGTGCAGAGGAGCGCGACCTTTCCGCTTCACTGTTCAGACAGACAGGGCTGTTCTTCCTGCTCCCGCTGATCCTTGCCTGCATCCATTCAGTGTTCGGCCTGCGCTTTGCATCAACCGTTCTGGAATCCATCGGCACACAGCAGGTCGGCGCATCCATGACAGCGACCGTGATTATTATTCTGCTGATCTACGGCGGTTATTTCCTGATCACGTATTTTTGCAGCAAGGGGATCGTCAAAGAACGGAAATAATCAGATCCGACACCTTCATTATACAGGCGCAGCGCCCTCAGAGTGGTCTGAGGGCGCTGCGCTTTGAGAGCAGTTTCGGCCTGGACGCATCTGAAAATAGATGCAGCATGCCGCAGCGCATTATCTTTTTGTTTATCTTGCTATCTTTGTTATGATTCTCTTGCATTTTTATCAGCAATACGTTATAATATAAACTATGTTGTCTGTCGGGCTTTTGCTGGAAAGCCGGGCAGCTGCACAGGAATCTGACCGCAAGACAATATCCTGCGGCCGAAAGCTACGCATGGTGAAAAAAGGAGGAACTATGAAACCAAACAAACACGCAGTTTTTGTGGCGGCGTTTCTGCTGCTTGCATCAGCGGCACCTTTTGTACCGAATGCTGCGGGGATCTGTCCGGCGATCACAGCCGCCGCAGAAGAAACGCCGCAGATCACAGAGAGCGGCAAGCTGAGTGATACGGTAAGCTGGCAGCTTGACTCTGCCGGAACGATCACTGTAACCGGTTACGGCGATATGTCGGATGTCACCGGTAATCTCAGTTCGTACAGCAGAAAGATCAAAAAAGCAATTATCTGCAATACAGACAGTGAGCACACTCTCACAGCAATCAGCGCATCGCTCTTTTCAGGCTGCAATGCACTGACCGAAGTCACTCTTCCGGACACTGTAACCACGATCGGCAATCAGGCATTTTACAAGTGCTCCGGCCTGGTAACATGCAATTTTCCGGCTGAACTAATGCAGATTGACGAGTATGCATTCTATAATACCGCACTGACAGAAATTACCCTGCCGGGCTGTGTACTCAGCCCAAATGCTTTCAGCCGCTGTACGTCGCTGACAACACTCACAATCAAGGATGACACGGAAATTATTCCTCTGGATTGTTTCAGCCATTGTACTGCACTGGAAAGCGTCCGGCTGCCGGATTCCGTCAAGCGGATCGAAAGCCGCAACTGGGATCACGGCGCGTTCTATCACTGCCCGAATCTGAAAGATGTTTCAATCGGCAAAGATATTGAATACATTCATTCGGATGCATTTCGTACAGAAGGCAGCGCGCTGGAAGTCACGTTCCGGGAAGGTGTGACTGCAATTCCGGCAGACGCATTCAACGGACGCGGTGAACTGACAACAGTTGTTTTGCCGAAAACACTGACTTCTGTCGGAGCAAATGCATTTAAGGACTGTTCAAAACTGAGCACATGCCTGTTCCCGGATTCCATCCAGGAGATCGGCGAAAGCGCATTCTACAATACCGGGCTGACAGAGATCACGCTGCCCGGCTGTTCATTCGGCAGTTATGCGTTCAGCCGCAGCAAAGTTCTGAAAACCGTTACGATCAAGAACGGCACGGAGAGCATTCCTTCGGATTGTTTCAGCCATTGTTCCGCACTGGAAAGCGTCCTGCTGCCGGATTCCGTCAAGCGGATCGAAGGCCGCAACTGGGATCACGGCGCGTTCTATCACTGCCCGAATCTGAAAGATGTTTCAATCGGCAAAGATATTGAATACATTCATTCGGATGCATTTCGTACGGAAGGCAGCGCGCTGGAAGTCACATTCCGGGAAGGTGTGACTGCAATTCCGGCAGATTCATTCAACGGGCGCGGTGAACTGACAACAGTTGTTTTTCCGAAAACGCTGATTTCTGTCGGAGCAAATGCATTTAAGGAATGTTCAGAACTGAGCACATGCCTGTTCCCGGATTCCCTCCAGGAGATCGGCGAAAGCGCATTTTACAATACCGGGCTGACAGAGATCACGCTGCCCGGCTGTTCATTCGGCAGTTATGCGTTCAGCCGCAGCAAGGTTCTGAAAACCGTTACGATCAAGAACGGCACGGAGATCATTCCTTCGGATTGTTTCAGCCATTGTTCCGCACTGGAAAGCGTCCGGCTGCCGGATTCCGTCAAGCGAATCGAAGGCCGCAACTGGGATCACGGCGCGTTCTATCACTGCCCGAATCTGAAAGATGTTTCAATCGGCAAAGATATTGAATACATTCATTCGGATGCATTTCGTACGGAAGGCAGCGCGCTGGAAGTCAC
>JAEEIA010000074.1 GCA_016281125.1 Oscillospiraceae bacterium
AGGAAAGGTATTGCCAAATTCGGTATATCGCGCTATAATAGATATATCGAATTTGGTTCTGCTTGCACGGAAAGGAGTTTATTTATGGCAAAGCAGACCGAAAACAATGTGGGAATTTATCTTCGCCTTTCAAAGGAAGATATGCTGGAGGGCGAATCACTCTCTATCGAAAATCAGAAAATGATCCTGACTAAATTCGTGCATGACAAGGGTTGGAATCTCGTTTCTGAGTATGTGGACGATGGGTACAGCGGCACTGATTTCGACAGACCAGGCATACAGAAATTGCTTGCTGACGCTCAGCTCGGAAAGATCAATATCGTGGTTGTAAAAGACCTCTCCCGTTTCGGCAGAAATTACATCGAAGTGGGCCGCTATATCGACTATATTTTTCCGATGAACAATATTCGTTTTATCGCCCTGAACGATAATGTGGATACCGCTGACCGCAGCAGTGCGGCGCTTGACATGATGCCGATCATCAACCTGTTCAATGAATGGCACAGCAGTTCCACAAGCAAAAAAATCAAGGCTGTATTTGAAGCAAGTGCAAAGGCAGGCAAGTATCTCGGCGGTCGTGTCCCTTACGGATATGACCGTAGTGATGATCCGAATCATTTGCCTGTTATCAATCCCGAAACTGCACCTGTGGTGAAACACATCTTTGAGCTGCGGTTGCAGGGACTGAGCCAAAGGAAAATCTCTGACAGGCTCAACGAGGAGCAAATCCTTTGTCCGTCCGAATATTACTATCAGAGACAGGGCAAGGAGAATCCGGTAAACAGCCGCAAACTGTGGAGCAGACCTGTTGTCGATCGTATTCTTCATAATCCCATGTATCTCGGAAACTTGGTTCAGCTCAAAACGACAACCGTGTCGCACAAGAATCACAAGCTGGTCAGGAAAGATGAAGCCGAATGGGTTGTTGTTCCGAACACACATGAAGCAATTATCACACAAGAGGTATGGGATAGATGCCGTGAGATCGACGAGGAGCATTCTATCGGCAGACGCACAAAGACTGGCGATACAAAGCCGCTGTGTGCTTTAATGTACTGTGCTGACTGCGGTTTCAGAATGAAGTTCTCTCGCAATCAGAAAATGCGTGGCACTACAACAGGCAATCCGCATCAGATTGTTGTCGGCTCTTACAACTGCGGTACATACTCGCTGTACGGCAAGACAGTCTGCTCCACACACTACATCAGCCAGAAAACGATAGAGGAGATCGTGCTGAATGATATTCGCTCAATGATGCAGCTTGTTGAGGAAGATGAAGCAAAGGCGAGAAAACAGTTCCTTGCAAGAAAGCAGAAACAGGAGAGCCAACAGATTTCCTCGGACAAAGAAAAGCTCCGCAAGGCAAAGGAGCGCATTGCAGAGCTTGACGGCTTGATGCAGTCGGTGTATGAGGATAAGGTATCGGGCGAGATTCCTGCGAGTATGTGTACGAAGCTCCTGAGCAAATATGAAGCGGAACAGAATGCTCTCTCCGCTGAGGTGCAGGAGATCGAATCAAGACAGCTCATGCAGAAACAGGACGAGCATGATGTGGACGAATACATCTCCCGCCTGAAGAAGTTCAGGAATGCAGAATATCTCACTCGGCAGATGTGTCTTGAGCTGATCGACTCCGTTACGGTTGACGAGTTCGAGAGAGGCAAGCAGGAGCGTGAGATTCACATCTATTACAAGTTTATTGATAAGGGCTATACTGGTAAGTCCGATGATTAACAGATCGGGTTACTTTATGGCTGGTTGACAAATGTCAACGTGAACATTAATGCAATGACAGAGATAGGCAAATATGCATTTCGTGGGACAGCGCTGAAAACCTTTACGATGCCAATAAATGTTACGCATATTCAAGAAGGAACATTTATGAACTGCACCGCTCTTGAAAAGGTCGATATTGTTTCCGACTCCACTATTGATATATACGCGTTTACAAATACAGGTTTGACAAGTATTGATTTAAATGATGTGACGGTGAAACAGGCCGCATTTACAAAATGCAGCAAATTAAAAACTATAAATTTTAATGAAAATGTTGTCCTGGAGTATAATTCCTTTTTGAATTGCCAGAATTTGGTGAGTATCAATGTACCGGAAGTCCGTGCTAATGTCTTAAGCACCAATTATAACTGGACCAGCAATGCGTTTAATGATTGTCCGAATCTCATACAAATAAATGGAAAAGCTATCATTCACCCATTTTTACAGCCACCAATGTTTTACAACAGAAGCTATGACAAGTTTTTCAAGAAGTATTTCAATGCATGCCAAAACGTCGGTTTTGTGACGCAGTATGAGGACGATTACTGTGATTATATCGTTGAAACCAAGATCACACCTGACATGACTGACCTGATGAAAGCACGTATCCTGCATGACTGGATCATAAATAAAGTGACATATGATTCTGACGAAAAGAGTGCCAGAAAGAATCATGTAACCAGTTCTGTCTTCATGAATGATTCAACTGTGTGTGACGGCTACGCCCGTGGATACGCCAGGCTGATGAATGCAGCAGGCATGGAAGCATATTATCTAAACGGCACAGATTTTATGGATGGCGTTACCCATGCGTGGAATCTCGTAAATATTAATGGCAACTATTTTCATGTGGATGTTTGCTGGGATGATGGTGGCAACAAGCCTAGATATTCATATTTCCTATTGACTGACAGCGAAGTAAAACAATATGGTGCTCATGCATCATGGAATGTCGAAGTTATTATTAATGATAGACCGGTGAGTTACACGGGTGGTTCAACTGATGCAGTTAACCTCATTGGCGATCTGAATGGTGACGGAAATATCGAATGGACAGACCTTGATCTGATAAAAAAATGGCTGAAAGGAAAAGTATCCTTGACAAATGAGCAGCTCGGCCGTGCGGATCTCAATCTTGACGGTAACATCACTGCAGCAGATGAAGATATTATTCAACAGTACTATGAATCAAATATGGATCAGACATTCCGGCAGTTTTTAAAAAGCACTATTTTCCCTAATCTCGCACCTCTTCCGAGCTGGCTGTGATCTTGCGGAATCGTATGATAGCATCCAGATCATAAAATTGATTATTGTAAAAGCAGCCGCCGATGTGTTCAAACACACCGGCGGCTGCTTCTTTTGATCGTAAGCAAGAGTAAAACTGCCTTGCACATTGTCTTTTCAGATAAACATCGCTCGGATCACAAGCAGCACCAGCATGTGAGCCGGATAGTAGATATAAAAAGAACTATCGATTCAGATTCTTATGTCTATTAAAAACGCTTGACAATCTGAACGCTGAAAGGATACAGCGAATGGTATACTTCATGTCCTCAACAATGCAACGAAAGACGCTCGGTAGGTTCCCGGGATTTGTAAACATTTTGTGAATTGTGTGATATTGCAGCCATTTTTTCCGTCACTCATAATGAAAGAGCATGGCAATCAATAATTGCTTGACAATGCTCTGTGGCTGTGATAAAATAGAAAAGCTGTCGGAATTTCCCGGCGGGATTTTGTGGGAAGGAGGATTCACAGGCTGCAAATCATTATATCAGACAGGCGGTGATAACAACATTATTCAAGCATACCATTTTTGCAAATAACGAATTGAAAAGGAGAATTTTACATGAAAAACAATGTAAAAAAATTGTTTGCATCTTTACAGGCAGCAATGCTTCTGTCCGGCCTGACCGGCGGGCTGACCGTACAAGCCGACAGCGTTTCTATCAACGATCCGTATGCCTACGCGCAGCATTATTTAAGGGATACCGGTGTCGTGAATGTCTGGAACAATCCTTTCAGAACACCGAGTACGGAGAAGGTCAAGGTTGCAATATATGACAATTGGTTTGATTTGGAACAGGAAGATCTGAAATCTCAATGGTGCGAGGATAGATATATAACAGATCCGATTCGGCAAAACACAAACGGAAACAATTATCATGGTACAGATGTTGCAAGTGTGATTGCCATGAAACGGGATAATGGTATCGGCGGAAGCGGAGTTTGCTCTAATGTCGAAATATATCCCTTTTGTACGAGTGATCCTCAGTGGAGTTTGGATAAAGTTATTGAATATTGTTATAATAACGGTATTGACCTTATAAACGTTAGCTGGGGAGGGATTTCTTGTTCTTCGTATTGGCTGAATGAATACGAGAAGGCGGGCGGCTTGCTTATATGCAGTGCCGGAAATGATGAATCCATTCCTGGTGAATCCAATAATGATATTCATCCGTATCATCCTGCAAATTATTCTTTAGACCATAACAATGTAATTGCTGTAACAGGATCAAAAAGCGGGGTTTTCCCAGTGAAATATGATAATCCGGCGTTAGCGAAATTTCATTACGGTCAAAAAACCGTTACATTAGCAGCTCCTGCAATGGATATGTTGGTACCCAAAACAGGAAATAGTTATCATGCTGTATCCGGTACATCGTATAGTGCACCATTTGTCACAGGCGTTATTGCACTTCTGAAAAGCTATTTCCCTACTGCTTCCATGATGGATATCAAGGATGCAATTCTGAACACTGTGGATGTGAACAGCAGCTTTGAGAATCGCTGTGTCACATCCGGCACGATCAATGCTGAACGAGCCTTCTACTATCTGGAAAAGAAGTTATATCCGGATGATCTGCATATTGCAGAGGGTGTTTACTATATCAAAAACTGCAATGCCGAAAAGTACATCACTGCTGAAAATACAAACCTGTCCGGTGACGTTAAACTCGATGATTTGAGCGGAAACAGTAATCAGATGTGGCGCGTGAGATATGAGGACAATCATTATGTGATCAGCCCGTTTGATAACTTGAATTCTTCGCTCGATATTATGAATGCATCCATGCGTAACGATAAAAAGGTCTGGCGGTATAACTATACCGGTGCAAACTGCCAGAAGTGGAAACTCGCAAAAGGCGATTACGGTTATCAGCTGATTTCAAAGGCGAATTATAATTTTGCACTGAATTATTCAAATGACGGGAATACAGTTATTTATGAAAGATCTTCTTCTGAAAAGAAACAGAATTGGGTGTTTGAAAAAGTTGCGCTGCTGCAAGACGAATATCCATATTATATCAAAAACAATTACAGTAATTCCTATATTATCAGCCCCGGCAGCGGCAGCGGTCAGTTTACCACACTGAATCCTTACTGCGATTCGTCTGCATCAAAATGGAAAATTATTCCGCTGAACAACGGCTATTATAAAATTGTCGCGGCAGACAATCCGTCGAAGTGCCTCGAAGTCTACTATGCAAAAACAAAAGATTTTTCTGCTGTCTGGCAGCTCAGATATAGTGGGCAGAATTGCCAGCAATGGAAGATTACACAGAATGCAGACGGATCTTACAGAATTGCGTCCAGGCTGAATGACGATCTGCTCCTGACTTTTAACCGCAACCCCAAAACAAATGATACCTATAATAATACGTTGTGCATTTCAAACAGCGAATCTGGAAAAACCACATCCGCATGGACACTTGAAAATGTCAATACTGTCCTTGACGGAAAACTGCTCCAAAATGTCAAGGTGGGCGGCAGCTGGATCAACTGCACAGTCAAATACTTCGGAAACGGTATGTACCGGCTGGTATCCGGCAATAAATATCTGGAAATAAATAATAATGCAAATACTGATATCGGACGCACAGTCCGGCTTGCTTCGCCCAGCTCCACTTCTGAGTTTCAAGTCTGGCGGATCAGAAAGATCAACGAGAATTATAATTATTATGTAATTCCGCATAGATTTCAATGCGTTTCGCTCAATCCGCAGACCGGCAAAAGTGAGTGGCTGACGTCGCAGAGTACTGCTGCATCCATCTACTGATGATTGATTGAAAACACGATGAAAAAGGAGAGCTGATCGGTTCAGCTCTCCTTTTTGTAATATAGGCTGCATTAGCGTCAACAAAAACGCACCCTGCTGAAGAAAGAATGCTAATTTAGTTCCCTAGATAAGCGATTTTTTGTAGTCTTCCAGCTCGGTGAGGAAGGTTTCTTTTTTGGTGATGAGCGCGTCGATTTCGGCGCATTTTTTGTCGAGATATGCGGCGATTTCTTGTTGTTCATCTATGGGCATAATCATTATAGGTGAATTTTTAATCGCATCTGCACTCATACCTTCACGGTTCCCGCCTGTTTGATACAAAGCGATTGACATTTTTCCAATAGTTGAGTTCCAGTAATGGTGCATATACTCAGGAGTAAAAACAGTATTGATAACGCGAATTATACTAACATGCTGATTAACATTAGCGGTTTTTAATTCAGGCGGGAAAATACAGCATCTACCGATAGAACCGCCGGTAATGTTCAGCAAGACATCATTCGGCTGAACACGAGTGTTTTTCATTTCTTCGTCAATTTCTTCGGTGATAAAAGTGGGCTCATCAAGATTCAATCCAGTATCATATACATTCTGACTACGGAGAAAAAGAATTCCCTCGCTTGCGTAGGTTTGGAAAACCTGATATAATACCCATTGTGAAACGAAACGGAACACGCACAGATTTTTTTGAAAAAACATGGAAAGGGCTGTAGGGATTCTGAATGCCGTGCTGTCATATAGGGTGAAAGGAGTTGACACCATGAAGGAAAGCGAGATCATCCGCATGCTGGAGCAGCGGGAAGAATCCGCACTCGGTGCAATCACAACTGCATACGGCAATCTCGGAAAACAGATTGCGCTGCGCATTCTTGGCAATGTTCTGGATACGGAAGAATGCCTGAATGACGCACTGCTCAGGCTTTGGAACAGCATCCCGCCTGCCAAGCCGAAATATCTGAGGGCGTATTATTTGGCGGTGGTCCGGCACACCGCTCTGAACCGGAAGTCCTACAATCAGGCAGAAAAACGCAGCGCATCGGAATTTGCACTCGTGCTGGACGAACTGGCCGAGGTGCTGGCGGACGAGCAGGACGTAGCTGCACAGGCAGAGGCGTCCGAGCTTGCGGAATGCGTCCGGCAATTCCTGAACAGACAGAATACCATGCAGCAGAAGATCTTTATGCAGCGGTATTTCTATATGATGACCGGTCCGGAGATCGCTGCAGGACTCGGCATCACCGAAAGCCGCGTCACCGTTACGCTGACGCGGCTACGCAAAAAACTTCACGAATATTTGAAAAAGGAGGGCTTCTTATGAAGCTTACGAAAGAACAGCTGTTTCAGGCAATCGGAGAAGCAGATGAGGAACTCATTCACAAGACGGTACCCGCGGGAAACCAGGAAAAACGGTCTGTTATGCTCACCAGACGCATCGCAGAGTTGATTGCGGTTGCGGCAGCGGTGTGCATCTTTGCAAGCGGCGGCCTGCTGATCCGGCGGCTGCATACGGCGGGAAATCCCGTCGGCAGCAGCATGGTCGCAGAAACGAAAACGGAAACGGCAGAAGATGTGATGAAACGGTTCCTTGAAGCCTGCAAACAGGGCGATACGGAAACGATCCGCAAAACCTCGCTGATCGAGCAGAACTGTTATGTATACTTTTCAGCAGAGGATGATCAGGAGATTGCCGAGAAAGAGATCGAGCGCAGTGTTGCCATACTGGCAGAATCCAAGGATGAGATTGTGGATCTCAGCTGCGGAGCAGGCACGGAATGCTACGGCGAATTTGAGGAGATCCAGCAGATGCAGGCCGATCTGCTTGAACTGCGCTCCTACCAGATTAAGGAACTCAGTCCGGAAGATGCCGCGCGCTTGCGCAACGGCAATGCCGTGACAGAATGGGGCGACCGCATTGACGGCGCGTACAAATTCCCTGTAACGGCCGTGACCCAAAGCCAAAACGGCAGCACGGAGAAGAATATCGAAATGGTGTATGTGTTCCGGTTTGACGGCGAATGGCGCGTGGGTACCTACCAGATGTCGCTGCACAGCCTGACGGATGAGGAACGCAATAAACTTGAACTCTACCGTGCAGCAGAGAAGGCTATTTCGGCTCTTGACGAGGAAGACAAACAGACTACTTCATCGACAACAGACAGCAAGAAAGAGATTCCTGTTCCGGATTTCGTCGGCATGAAGTATGATCTTGCTGAGAGCATGGCAAAAAGCATCGGGTTAGTGCTTGAAAAGCAGGAAGTTGACGATGAAGCCGCAGAAGGCACTGTGCTTTCTCAGGATGTTGCAGCCAGCGATATGATTGCTGCGGGCTCCGTCATTGCGGTGAAGGTTTCCCGCAGTCATCTCAATGCAAATACAGTACGCGTTATATTCAGCATTCCCGCAGGTGTGAAAGGCAAATTCCATATCGTGCTGTATCAGAACGACATGCCGGCTTTTACCGGCGCCAGCTTTGATCCGGAATATGCGGCAGGCGTAACATCCCTGACTGTCGAGGGAACCGGTTCCGCAGATATGATGGCGGTGCTGGAGAATGACGAAGTCGGTGTTTCTGCTAATATCGGAATGATTCACATTGACTTTGACAAGCAGACAGTGGAGATGCTGAACGTGGATACGGATGAGGCATTCCGGCTGACTGACAGCCGCCGCACCGGTCCCCAGGGTGCTGCAAACTGATACGACAGCAAAAGCCGTTTCCGATTTCGGATACGGCTTTTGTTTTGCACGATCCTGCTCGTTTCACAGTAATGGTATCATAAACCGCGCCTCAGAATAAGCATTTTTCCGGCACAGTTCCCGTGTGGCAATCCCGGAATTTGTTATTTAGTAACTCTGGTTTATCAGCATTTTCAGAGTTACTCGATCCGTTCAGTCTTCTTTGATACAGCACAGCGCGGTATCCTCAGATAAGGACACCGCGCTGATTTATTATAATAGTATACCGGGTGCGTCATCCAGCAATCCGCGCACCTCAGAAACGTTGCAGCAGTGTGCATGGGCAAGATGATTTCTGCATTTGTGCAGGAAGAAAATCCGGTCCCGCAGATCCTGATCCCGGATGCAGTCAAATTTGCGCATCACATAGCACAGCGTACCGAGCTCCAGTGCAACCGGGTTTGTGATCCGTTCACTGAACTGCTCGATATACCGTTCCTCCAGAATCGACCGCAGTTCATATTCATAGAACGTAATAATGCGGATCCGTTCCATTTCAATCAGCGGAAACAGTGTCTTGACCTGTGCCTTCCACAGCCGCTGCTCCAGTTCCTGAAGATCCTGCCGACGCCAATAGGCAAACACATGCTCTGAATCCGACGCTGCGCCTCTTGCCGCATATGCATCCTCACCGGCCAGCTCTCCCAGCATAGTCAGCGGTGACTGCTTCTTGATGTCAATCTGTTCCAGAAGATGCGCCGAAACCTCTGCATCGGTATCACAGATACTTGCGGCAGCCGTGGAAAGATACCGCCGCCATTCCATAGAGTATCCGGCCTTTTCCGCTGCTATAAAACTGTTGAACAGCTGCACATCGTCACTGGAAATGCAGTCCAGGAGCCGGACGGAACACATCCTGCCGCTGTCCAGCTTCTGCGTGCTGCCCTGCACCTCAAGCACAAAGCTGCCGCTGTCAACTGCACTGCGTCCGTAATCTCTGCAAAATGTGATCCATTTTGCGGCCTGTGCCCGTGAAAGACCCTTTACCCATATCACGCGGCTTTTGAGCACATCGTTTTCACGGATATAATCCTGTATAGATTTCTGTGAACGCTCGCGGTACCCGTTTCGCACCTCTTTATTCGGTGCGAAACGGTCCAGCAGAAATCTGCCCGGTTCGGTATCCTCCGAAACCTCATCCGCCGCGTCAATGATCTCGATGATCCTGTCTGAATCGCCGGTTTTCCTGCGGAATTCATCCTCAATGACACTTCGCATCTGCTGCCGCCACGGCAGATCCGGGGGAATATCGACAATGACTGCGGTATGATCCGCCAGTGCATCCACGACTTTTGTTACCACGAGATGTGCACCCGTGATATTGGTCCACCAGAATTCGCTCCAATCCTGTCCGTTCATGATGCTGCCTCCTGATTGTTTTTGGTGATATCGGCATCTACAGCGTCAAAATCAGAACCAATGATATTGATAAACGAACTGCGGCGCAGGCGATAGAGAGTCTTCTGCGCGTCGGGCTTGCTGAGAATGCCCATTTCGACCATTTCGTCAAGCAGATTGCGGTAATCGTTTTCGCGTTCGGCGCTGAGGCAGTGAATGTCATAGCTCTGCGCGATCTCCATGATCTGTCCGATCGAGAAGCCGAGCCAGGTGTTCGTTTCCTCGTCGCTCAGATAATACAGGACGGCAATGCATCTTGCAATCATAAAATACCGCGGATCCAGCTCCAGCGACCAGCGGAACTTATCCCGGATGCTGCGGTTCAGGTCAGCGGAGTTCATGACCGCACCGAGCTGATCGTCCTGCAATGTGTACGGCGGATTGCCGTCAACAGCGCGATAGTACTTCCCGTAATGCGTGGAAAGCGTTTCCACAAGCATATAGCCGAAGAACTGCAAAATACCCGGATAATAGTTCGTATTCGTCAAGATCGTTTCCAGATGCGGGTATCTGTCAATCTGGAAGCCGAGATATTTCAGCGGACGGGACAAAAGCTGCAAGGCATCGGTCGGGGACAGCGGCTTGACACAGAGCGGCGTGCCCAGCTGTCCGAATACACCGTTGCGTTCCGTCGCATTCTTCGCACGGCAGACATTGTGCAGACCCGCAAGTACAAACTTGAATGCATTTTTGGTACTGCGCTTCAGGTCAATCAAAGGCTGAAGCGGGGCATAGTCCTGATCCGCGATGGCGCCCAGGAATTTATCTGTTTCATCCAGAAGCAGAAGCAGCGCCTCTGCCTTTCCGGAACGGAACAGCTGCTCGATCTCATCGCACAGTCCGCGGATCGAATCACATGCACCAAGCTCCAGTGCGGTCTTTTTCCGGATATCCTCCGTGATTTTCTGTACCAGATCGATTTCAGTCACACAGTTCAGAATGTTGCTGTAAACGGCAAATGCCCTGTTTTCCGGCTTGCAGAACAGACTTTCCGCACGTTCCAGCAGCGCTGTTTTTCCAAGCTGACGACCGCCGTAAACAATACATGCACCGTTCGGATTCAGAATGTCCGCAAGCTCCTTGCTGCGTCCGAAGAACATCTCATCCGCAGTGGAGCCGCCGTCGCGGACAAACGGCTGATAGGTCGTGAACGGCAGCGTGCATTTCAGCAGAACCGGCAGACGCTCCGTGACCTGATGCAGCGCCAGATAAATCGCCAGCACCTGATCAATCAGGATAAACGGATTCTGTCCGGAGGTCTTGTGGAACTCCTCTGCGATCTGTCTGCGCACGGCAAGGCTGATTGGATAATTCAGAATCACAATCGACATGCCGCCAAGGCCAAGCCCCGTGACCTTGTCAACCAGCTGCTTTGCCGGAATATTTCCGTGCAGCACGATCACATTCATCTGCCGCTTGGCCTGCGTGCCGAACGCAGAGATCGGATGCCGATAATCCGCCATGCTGCGGGGTGAGGGGACAACCTCAATCCGGAACATTTCCTCAGTGCGGCTGCATTTTTCGGCGCGCTTCACAGTCATTCCGAGCCAGTTGAACAGATCCGCGATCTGCTGTTCGGTGGTACGGTCCTTTCTGGCCGGCCAGTATTTTTCCGAGCGGATATCTCCGCCGCCGACAAAGCGCAGGCTGTCTTCCTTCAGACGGGCAGTCCATTCTTTCGGAAAATGCCGCGGCAGATAGTCTTTTGCAACATGATAGAAGCTGCCATCCTTGCGCCGGAAGCACTCATCATAAATCGGCCTGTACACCGAATCGGAGATGAATTCCGCAAAATGATCCGCCTCATGCAGCACGGCCTGCAAATCCGCCGAGAAATCCTCCTCGCCGTTGTCAAACCGGTTGATGTATTCTTCCGTGACGGCAAAATTCAGATCCTCGTTAAGCAAGGTCTGTGCAGCAGCCAGAATCGGGGAGTTCTTCCCGGTGTCCATCGCCAAACGCATATCCAGCATTCCCTGGAGCTCTGTTTTCCGTTCCGCGGTCAGCTCCTCGATCCGCCGGTACAGCGCTTTCAGGAACTGCCGCCAGACACCGAAATCCATTCTGCTCATCAGCGCGTGCTCGTGCTGCCGCTTCATCGCTGCAAGGTTTTCCTTTTCGGTTTCGGTGATGCGGTTATAGGTGAACGCCAGCTCCAGTGCATCATCGAAATCTTTGGAAGCATCCGCTGCGGACTGCCTTGCCGTTTCGATCTGCGCAACAGAAGATTCCAGGGATTCGCCGGTCAGCGTTCCGATCAGCTCCAGCTGATGCAGATTGTCAAACAGGTCAGAGGACACCGTACCGTCAAGGATCTCATGCTTTGCATCCTCCAGACTGCGTACCGGAGAAAGCATATGCCGCAGAACCCTTCTCCACGGTTCGTAATACTTGACAGAATCTGTTTCCTCGCGCAGAACCGGAAGCCATGCATCATCCAGTGTGATCACGCCGGTCCAGACCAGCTCAGAAAACAACCTTGTCCCTGTGCCGGTCGGCGTATTCAGATAATGCCGGATCTCTTTCAGCGCCCGGAGCATCACGCTCTTATGTTCGATCTGCTCTCCGGCCACTGCGCTGATTGCCTGACCGGCAAGGTCAGTGATTTCCTGTTTCAGTGTTTTCAGGCGGGAAATATCATACTTTCCGCCCGGCAGAATGCTGACATGCTCCGACCAGTCCCGGATCACCTGCAACCGGGAATAGATCTGCTTCAGCGCCTGCTGACGGGCAGCATATTCCAGTACGTATGCGGAAACATGGCCGTTGACCTCATACCATTTCCGGTCAAGGAAGACTTCGACCTTCTGGCTGCTGATGGTCAGCGTTCCGGCTGTTTCGTCGCAGAACTCTGAAAGCACGATCGAAACAAGCTCCGTTCCGCTCAGGTCATTGTTCGCAACATATTCCAGGCACTGATACAGATCGCCCGACTTTCCGAAGCAGGAGCTGTACAGTACGGGAAGCGCCTTCATTCTGGCCTTCGGGGCAGAATATTGCAGCAGATTTCCTGCCTGTGTCTGGAGCAAACGGATATATGCTTCCTGCTCCGAGTTATTTCCGAGCCTTGCAAGAACCGAGCCGGAAAATCCGGAGGGGACGACATCCTGCACCGTCCGGAGCTTGGCGTACAGCGGCTTGATTACGGCCAGCTTCGGAAAATAACTGTCGTAATCCCGCAGGAATTCGTCAGCCTGCGCTTTCAGGCTGTAATCATATGCCATGCCGGGAATCAGCAGCGCAAACAGATATGCCGACAACAGCAGCGTATCGGAAAACGGCACTCCGAATGCATCGGACAGATTTTCCGACGTATAGGCTAAATCCGTAAGCGGCGACTTTGCCGCATAGGAAAGCTGACGGTACAGGGCGCGGCATTTCACGTTGCCCGCTGCATAGCCGGCAGCTTTGGCGAGCAGCAGCGCCTGCGCAATCGCCGAATCCTCCTGAAACGCGGTTCCGGCCTTCTCCTCCAGAATCAGATTGATCAGGTCATAGAATTCATCATCCGTCGGCGCTGCTGCCGCATTGACCATTCTGTGCAGCATGTCCGTTTCCTCGCAGGGCGGAACAGTATTCGCCGCAGGCACAGCAGACGGCGCAGCATCCGGTGCCTGCACAGGTTCAGCCGGCTCATCCGGCGTCACTTCACGTTCCAAAGAAACAATTTCTGTTTCAGGCAGAACAGGCTTCTCGGGTATATCCGCAGCAGTTTCAGCTGCAGATGCTGTCAGTTCCTCCGCCGGATCCGGTTCTGCGGCAGGGGAGGGGGTGTCCGGTTCTTCGGAACTGCCTTCCACGTCTGAATGCTGCATTTTCAAATCACCGCCGTCAACCGGCGTCAGATCCGGATAGGAATAATATGCGTTTTCCGAAAGAACATACAGCCGGATCGGACATTCCGGCATTTCGTCCCCGAGGGCAGCAGGCAGACAGTCAACAATGTTCTTTGCACGGGCAAGATCCCACGCCGCAAAACAGAATGTACGCGGCTTTCCGTTCCGTGAAAACATTTCCCGGATCATATCAGCGGTTTCCGCACACTCCGCATCCGATTTCCAGAACGCACCGGCGCAGCATTCACCGTCCGACGAATCATCCGAATTATACACATAAAAGCAGAATGCATTTGTCATGACCCAGGTGTCATCAGAATAGGACTTCGCACCACGTGCAAAGATGCCGGCAGCCGCCTCCGCAAACAGATGGCTCAGCGCAACTCTGGCTGCAATGCTGGTAGCAGCATCCTCAACCGTTTCTCCCCATTCCTTCAGCTTATGCTGCTTTGCATCCATGAGCTTGCACGCTTCCTGATACGTCAGTGCTTTCTGAAGGCGCACGGATGCGCAGTAAAATTCTCCGCCGGGCGTCATGCTGTAGTGGTACAAAAAGCCTCTGTTGACCAGATACGCCAGACAGCTTCTGACATTCTTTTCCGAAAGCTCGAGTGCCTTTGTCAGATACTGCACAGAGATGAAATTCCGTCTGCTGAGTCCCCGGATGATGAACCGCTCCACCGGGAACAGCGGGCTCCGCATCTCCTTGCAAAAGATGCTTGCCGTGATCTTTTTGCTCTCGTTCGGGCTCTTCTCACATTCCCATGTTCCGAGCGCATCATCCGATTCGATGAAACAGTTTGCCGCATGAAGCTGTTCCGTGAATTCAGAATAATCCACAGAGGAATCCGGCTCTGCATCCGGCTCTGCCGCATCATCGGATACGGCAGCATCAGGTTCAGGCTCTGCGGCGATCGGCACCGGTTCGGCTTCCTGTACAGGCGGTTTCGCAGAAGTAAACACGGATTCCGGTTCGATTTCAGAAGAAACAGCAGGCTCTGCAGGACATTCCGCCGCAGCCGGTTCGGGTTGTGTATCCGCCTTCTTTTCCAGATAGTATTTATTTGCCACAACACCGCCGTAGATCCGGCCGGGATAAAACGCCGCAACCCGGTCGCAAAGTTCCATGCCTTCTTCTGTGTCCTTATCCGCACATGCAATCGCCGCAAGCAGTGCCTGCGGTCCGGATGCTGCCTCTTGCAGCGCCTCAGAATCAAGATTCCGGTTTTCCTCCAGCGATTGCAGAACAGACTGCGCCTGCTCCTGATACGGGCGCAGAGCATTGGCATATGCATCAACCAGCGAACGAACGGACAGAAATTGCTGCAAACAGCTTTTTGCCTGTTCCATCAGCGCTCTCAGCCGAACCGTTTTGCTGTTCCGGACTGCCTCCGCAATTGCGGCAGCCGGTGCGTCATCTGACGGCATCTCATCAGCAGACAGCTGCTCGGATGCCGATTGATAAATGCAGTCATACTTCGCACGCAAGCTGGCAATCGACAGATCCAGCTGACTGACATCCTTTCGGGAAGGAACCCTTCCGGTAGAAATCGTCGCAAGCATCTCTGTCAGATGACCCTGCGATTCCTTTGCGTACCGGTCAAAATCCTGTAACAGCTCTTCAATCATCATTTTGGTTTCCTCCGTTTTCAACGATTCACAGAATTGCGGTCTTTGTCACGAACATCCTGTGTCCGTCTTACTGTATTTATTATAACATATGTAATCTGCAAATGCAATCATTTTGTCAGTTTCCCAGCGTTTTTTCGGATGGCGCTCTCCGGATGCAGTAAAAGCCTTCGGAGCCTAAAAATCGTTCTTTACTCCCTTTTTTAATTTCACCAAAGTTGTATTAGGCGCAATTAGAAAACAGAAATGCCAGCAGAATATTGTTATCCCCTCGCTTTCTACTCAGAACAAGATCCCAATGATTCCGTAAGCCCCGGTTCTCCATGGGAAATGCAATCTCTGCGTAAACGGTCTGGACACTGAGCAGTACCTGACTGGGCTGTTCTCAGTGATTATTATAGAAGCAGCCGCCGATATGAAATGGTCACATCGGCGGCTGCTTTCATCAATAAATTGTCATGAAGAATCTGCATATCAATCGAGTTTTCCGAAGTGCTACTTCTCCTTCACCTTCACGGAATACATGCCGTTGAACCGGATCTTACCCTCGCTTGTCATGAGTTCCGCACTTACGGTGACGTATTTCATCCCATCACTGACCGACGAGCTGATGGATACGGTTCCTGTGACCGGTCTGAGAATCTCCGCCGTGACGGTTTGCTGCGTTCCATCCGGTGACGTGACAGTCAGCGTGAATTCGTGCTGATTGCAGAACATCACCGGGACCGTCCAGCTGCCGCTGTTTTTAACAGCCGGCGCATAGCCCGAAATCCGCAGCCTGCTCCATTCGATCTTCTCTTTCAGCCAATTTCCTTCCTCATCTTTTTCCCCGGTTTCCCGTTCCAGACTGCCCGGATTGAAAGCAAGCATGAATGCATCGTCTGAGATACCGAAATCTGTTCCGCAGCCGGATTTCAGATCAATCGCGTCCTGAACCGGCCCGAAATCCATTGTCATCAGATAATCCGGATGTCCGATTTCAAAATCCTGATAATGCCACCCCTCATACGGATCAAAGAAGCTGCATTCCGCCCAGACATCTCCGCCGGTCGTGTTCATGCACATGGTCACACACGGGCGCCCCTTGTATTCACTGCTGCCCATGTTCAGCTCATCAAACTGCAGATAGCCGTAAATCGGCGGCAGTTCTATGTCTGGATACTCCTCCGCGTACATATCATAATCGTCATCATCCGGTGTCAGTGCCTTGGGCGTTCCGGTGAACGTATCAATTTGATACGTTTCCGTATTCATATCATATTCCTTATATTCCGCTGAAAGCGAAGCCGCGGTGCAGTGTGTGATAATGCCCTCCCAGCAATCTTTTCCGGTTATATCCTCCAGTACCTGACCGTACACCGTAAAGCCGTCGTACTTCCACTCATAATCATCCCAGAGCTCAAGTTCGCCGGTTTCCTCGCCCCATTCCGTCACGCGCCAGTATCCGGTATCCCTGCCGTTGTGCGGATACACGGTCAGCGAAAATGTACCGTCAGCATACAGATGAAAGACCGGAGCCTTGTCAAACTGCATGACATATTTGTTTTCAGATGTATGATAGGGATCGGCATTCGTATGTTCACCGCCGATATCCGCATCCTCGTAGTAGCCGTCCACATAGTCAAATGCAATATTGCGCGGCGTCAGATGCAGGTCAAGCGGAACTGCAGCAGTCATGGTCGTGACAGTCGTAACAGCGGTCGTGGTGCCCGTCAAGGCGGAAGTTGAAACTGTTGAGCCGCTGACCGTTGTAATGGCCGTGACAGTTGTCGAACCGGACGGCGTTGTCTGCGTGCCGGTACCAATGGTGCTCGTCTGCGTCTGTCCTGAAGATGTGGTTGTTCCGGATGCTCCGGTACCCGGATCGGTGCTGCCGCTTCCGCTGCTCTGCGCAGAAACCGTCATCTGTACTGTTGTGCTGAGCGGTGTCGTTACCTCAGACGTGACCACAGTCGTTTCCGCCTTAGTGATGAGAAGTACTGTCGCATCAGAGGCAGGGAACGCATACGAAACGGAATTCTCATCGCCTTGCGTATACTCGCAGACCCGCACGCGAACTGCAGGCATCAGCGTATAATCCGGAATCATATCCTCCGGTCTGATGACGATTTCCGCGCTCTGCGATTCATACGGAACCTCCCGCGAATAGAACACCGTTCCGTCCTCGGTACTGAGCATCAGCAGGAAGCAGTCCGTGCCGCCGTTCTTTGCCGCCTCCCCTGGCTGCGATTGCAGCCGTACCTTGATTTCCTTCGTTTCTTCGTCATATTCCGCGGTGGGTGCCTTCGGCGGCTGCATCAGGAACACGGTATAGCCGGTCCGGTTCTTTCCGCCGAAGCCTTGTCGTTCCAGATAATAATAGGTATCCTCAATGCCATGAAGCGCATAACCGGTGCGGGTCACGCTGTAGCCGGTCAGCCCACTCTGACTGAACGGGAACACGAAATCCAGCTCCGGAATTGCAGTTTTTGCAGATTTCTCCGGCATCAGCAGCAATGTCCATCTGTCAAGACCGGTCAGCTTTACCTCAGCGATCCGGGCGGAAATATCGGCAGGCTGCACCGTAAGCGACTGCACCGGCGACGCTGCAGAAATACTGTACCGCTGCATCTGTGACGGCAGATAGGCGCCGTCCTTAGCATCCGTTTTCTGTGACTTTATCGCCTTGCCGCGATCGATAAAATTCAACGCATCGAACCGAACATAGCTGTTCCAGCATTCTGCCAGCAATTCGGGGTCAAGGTCAGGGTAATTGCCGAGCTGGAAGCAGCGGCAGAATGTTTTGGTGAGCTGCTTGTCTGTCATCGCATACATCTGAACGGCATCCCACGCCTTGAAGTCCCAGTCGGTTTTGCGCTCCATATATTCAAAGAAATTTGCCAGCGTATAGCCGTCAGCGGTCAGCAGCTTTCCGTCACGGCTGTTGTCGTCCATTGCGACAGCCATTGCTTCACGTTTTGTACTGTTCTGGTCTGTGTATTCGGTTGTAAGCATTCCGAGCCGTCTGAAATACTGCTCCGCTTCGTGCTCACAGAGGATCGCAGTCATTTCGGAACATTTCAGATGCCGGATATCCTTGCCCGGGAAGCATTTGTTCTGCATCAGATGGAAAAGCTCATGCGTGACGGTCAGCAGCATGCTGTCTGCAAGCGCCGCATTCACAACTTTTCCGTAGATCTTATCCATATCCACGCCTTTTTTCATCGGCATTGCATCCTGAACCATGGCAGGATCGCGCTTGACAAGGATAAACGGATTGGTCAGACCGAGCTGCGTGGTGACTGCATTGCCGTCATCCGTGATCTTCGGGCAAAACAGCACATCCGGCTTATAGGATAATTCTCCTGTCCCCTGTTCATAGGCATTATAACGGTACGCCTCCTCCAGATATTCCATCAGCAGAATGACATCCGCAGGAATCGCCTTACGGTCAGCAAGATCCGCCTGATACACGGGGTCAGCATCCAGATATTCCTTTTGCAGAACCGGAATCAGCCGGTTGACATATTCCCGGAAGCCAAAACCGTATTTCTCGATCCGGATCGCTGCTTCCGTTTCGGCTTCTTTTCGTGCTTTATCCAGTGCAGCCTTTTCTTTCAGCTTGATGCGCGTTTCACGCTGCCGGACACTGTCATCCGCTCTGGAATACCAGACCGTAAAATGGTCGGTTTCTTCATAGCAGAGCGATTTCAGCTCCTCGGAATCCCAGACATCCTTCTGCATGGTGTCCAGCTTATAGGTAACCACACCGGCAAGACACGCAGCCCCGATCCAGCAGATCACGGACGATGCCAGCAGATGTCCGCCGATCATAACGCCAACCGACGTGAGAATTCCCAGCACGATCAGACTGTTCTGATTGCTGTTCCAGCTCAGAATGTTGCCGTCAAGCTTTGTGGCAAAACGCTGCACAGCACCGTTGTCATCGATGCGGAACGCCGTCATATTCGGATACAGCTCCTCCGGCATTTCCAGCACGGAGAGGTCAAACTCCGAACGGAACGTCCCAGGGAGATATTCGTCCGGCTCCAGTCCCGCCTCCACCTTCCAGCTGCGGAGCATCAGAACATTGGTGTTTTCATCCGCGCTCATTTTATCCATGAGCGCCATGCCCTCCTCTTCCGTTAACTCGCTGACGGTGAGCTGTCCGTCATAGGAGAATGCATTCGCCTCCGCGGAAAGTGTCAGGCCCGGAATCGTTTCCTCCGAGAACGGCGCACTGTTGCCCGAGGGTTTCGGCACCTCCGGTCTGTCCTGAGATGAAACCGCCGGAAATGCGTCTGTTTCATTCGTGAACGTGTAGCCGACGCCGAGCTTTTTTAACAGCACCGTGAGGTCGATCAGCGTCAGCATACCGTCCCCGTCGGCATCAGCAGCCAGAACCGTCGCTTCGGAAACTTGCAGATCTCCGTCCTCTGTCAGCAGCCGGACAAGCAAAACGGCATCCGCAATGCTGAGCGCACCGTCTCCGTTCAGATCGCCGTTCATCACGGATACGGCAGCAGACACTGAAACCGCATCAAACAGACCGTTTTGCAAAAATATTCCCGTCACGAGCAGAATTGTCAGCAGTAAGGATGTGATCTTTCGTATCATACGCATATTCGGACCTCCTTTATCAGTTGCAGTTCGTTCGGAAAATACCGTTTTGTCAAATTTCTCAATTGGTGTATAGAAATATTATACTATATTTAATTGAAAATGTCAATGATTTTGTGCATGAATATGTGCAGTATCCTCGACCATCGATTGTCCTCAGCATGATTGCAATGAACATCGACATCCTTTCGGCGATGCTTTTGCGCTTCTTTCAAATTCTTACTGAATTACGGGATGTCATATGGTCTAACAGAGAACTCATGAAAATATGCAGCTTGTTGAGTAGAAAACTAAATAGATTCTTTCCAATATTCGTTACTGTTTGAAACTTACATCTCAGAAGCAAGTTTCAAACAGCAACCTAAATATACAAAAACGCTCTGCGGGGCGCTTTCTGAGTAACCGCTTCCAAAATCTCATACTCATCCCCTATTGACAAATACGCAGAAAGATTGTATAATGATAACTGTTCTTCGGGGTATGTGTAATTCATAACCGACGGTAACGGATGCTTGCACATCCGAAGTCCGTGAACCTGCTGACGCAGGCCGAGCCGGTGAAATTCCGGCACCGACGGTAAAGTCCGGATGGGAGAAGAACGGGCATACATATAATGACCCGCGTCCCCGAAGTCTGATCTTCGGGGACTTCTTATTTGGAAGGGAGTTCTGACATGACAGATTCAGAATGGATGCTGCGTGCAGTCAGCCTTGCAGAACGCGGCATCGGGTTTGTGAATCCGAATCCGCTTGTAGGCTGTGTGATCGTGCGGGACAGCAACGTGATCGGGGAAGGCTGGCATGAGCACTACGGCGGACTTCATGCCGAACGGAATGCGCTGAAAAACTGCACAGATAATCCGTGCGGCGCTGTTATGTATGTGACACTGGAGCCTTGCTGTCATTACGGCAAGAATCCACCGTGCACAGAAGCTGTAATCGCTGCTGGCATATCATGTGTAGTCGTCGGATCAGACGATCCGAATCCGCTTGTCGCCGGAAAAGGGCTTCAGCAGCTCCGTGAGTCCGGTATCACAGTAAAGACAGGTATTTGCAAAGCGGAGTGCGACAAACTGAACCGTATCTTTTTTCATTATATCACGACCGGAATGCCTTACTGCATTTTGAAGACTGCAATGACCGCAGACGGCAAAATTGCAACAAGAACCGGCAAATCCCAATGGATCACGTGTGAAGCGTCGCGCAGGCATGTACATGAAACACGGAAGCGTGTTTCGGCAATCATGTGCGGCATCGGCACTGTACTTGCCGATGATCCGATGCTGAATTGCCGGACAGAGCTTCCGAGTCACCCGGTTCGGATTGTCTGTGACAGCCGTCTTCGCCTGCCGCTGAATTCCAGAATTGTGCAGACGGCAAGAGATATTCCCGTAATTGTCGCTGCCTGCGAACCGAATCCGGAAAAGCAAGCACAGCTGGAAAAGGCAGGGGTTCAAGTACTAATGCTTCCATCTGAAAACGGACATGTCAGTCTGAACGCACTGATGCATGTACTCGGTGAAATGCATCTTGACAGCGTGCTGATCGAGGGCGGCGCGGAATTGCATGAAGCTGCGCTGCGTGCCGGAATCGTTCAGCAGATACAGATCTATATTGCTCCGACGATTTTCGGCGGAAGAAAAGCAAAAACTGCAATTGCCGGAACCGGCATTGATGAGATCTCAGAGGCATATCATCTTTCGGCACCGGAGATCACGCGTATCGGTGATGATATTCTGCTGGATTATATGGTAAAGGGGGCAGCGGCTTGTTCACAGGGATCATAGAAGAAATCGGTACAGTAAAACAGGTGCAGAACAGTACAGCTGCCTGCATTCTGACAGTTTCAGCAAAGGCTGTGCTTTCAGATGTACATATCGGAGACAGTATTGCAGTCAACGGAACCTGCCTGACAGTCTGCTGGACAGACGGAAGCAGCTTTTCTGCCGATGTCATGCCGGAAACGATGCGGCGGACAAATCTCGGCAGGCTTTATCCCGGCAGCAAGGTAAATCTGGAACGCGCGATGCCTGCAAACGGACGCCTCGGCGGACATATCGTTTCCGGACATATTGACGGGACAGGTACGATCAAAAAGCTGCAGCGTGAAGAGAATGCGGTTTGGGTCACGGTTTCAGCAGATGCATCTCTTCTGCGCTATATCATTGAAAAAGGATCTGTGGCAATCGACGGGATCAGTCTGACCGTTGCCCGGGTCACGCGGCAGGATTTCTCTGTATCTGTGATTCCGCATACAGCGCAGGAAACAACATTGCTTTCACGCAGTCCGGGAGATGCTGTCAATCTGGAATGTGATATCATTGCAAAGTATACGGAAAAGCTGCTCTGCCCGCAGCAGCAAAGCAACATTTCTGCGGAGTTTCTTTCGCAGCACGGGTTTCTATGAGAGATAATCGAAGAAAAGAGGATGAGAATGGATACAGAACAGGATATCCGATTTCAGTCTGTTGAAAATGCGCTTCAGGCACTGCGTGAAGGGAAGCTGATTCTTGTGACGGATGATCCCGAACGCGAAAACGAAGGTGATCTGATCTGCGCGGCAGAATTTGCGACGACGGAAAATGTGAATTTTATGGCCACACATGCACGCGGTCTGATTTGTATGCCGATGGACAGAGCACATGCAGCCAAACTAGGGTTGCGGCAGATGGTCGTGAACAACACAGATAACCACTGCACCGCTTTTACAGAGTCGATCGATCATGTCCGCACAACAACAGGTATTTCAGCGGAAGAGCGCGGTTTTACTGCAAGAATGTGCGTGCAGCCGGAAGCAGCACCGGCAGATTTTCGCCGTCCCGGTCACATGTTTCCGCTGGAAGCACGTCCGGGCGGCGTGCTCGAACGCTGCGGTCACACAGAAGCAACAGTTGACCTCATGCGCCTTGCAGGGCTTGCGCCTTGCGGACTCTGCTGTGAAATCATGGCAGATGACGGGCAGATGATGCGGATGCCGGAGCTTGCAGATTTTGCTGAAAAGCATGGATTGGTTATGACATCTGTCAAAGAACTGCAATGCTACCGCAGAATGCATGATGTATTCATGGAGCACATCTCTGCGGCACATCTGCCGACAAAATACGGCACGTTCATGCTGCACGGCTACCGCAACCAGATCACAGGGAGAGAGCATGTTGCACTGGTCATGGGCGATGTCGCAAACGGAAAGCCGGTGCTTTGCAGAGTGCATTCGGAATGTCTGACCGGTGATGTATTCGGCTCTTTCCGGTGTGACTGCGGACAACAGCTTGATCAGGCGATGCAGTGCATTTCAAAGGAAGGACGCGGCATCATCGTCTATTTACGGCAGGAAGGCAGGGGCATCGGTCTGCTGAATAAGATCAAAGCCTATGATTTACAGGAGCAAGGTCTGGATACGGTTGAAGCAAATATTCAGCTCGGGTTTGCGCCGGACCTGCGCGACTACAGTGAGGGTGCGCAGATCCTGAAAAATCTTGGCGCTGTGCAGCTGCGGATTATGACCAATAATCCGGAGAAGATTACGGATCTATCTGAATACGGTATTACAATCATTTCCCGTGAACCGATTGCAATACCGCCGAAAAAGGAAAACCGCTTTTATCTGCGGACAAAACAGGAAAAAATGGGGCATCTGCTGGATGTGCCGGCAGATGCTCCGAATGATATGAATTAAAAAGGAGTCTTTGTTATGAAACTTTTAGAAGGCATTTATGCGGGAAAAGGCGTTAAAATCGCGATCGTTGCATCGCGGTTCAATGAGTTTATCACGTCAAAACTTGTCAGCGGTGCGGCAGACTGTCTGCGCCGGCATGACGTTGCAGATGATGATATCACGCTGGCATGGGTTCCCGGAGCATTTGAGATTCCGCTGCTTGCAAAGAAGCTGGCAAAAAGCGGAAATTATGATGCCGTGATCTGTGTCGGTGCAGTCATCCGCGGCTCGACATCGCACTATGATTATGTCTGTGCGGAGGTATCAAAAGGCATCGCATCCGTATCACTGGAAACCGGTGTACCGGTCATGTTCGGCGTCCTGACGACGGATACAATCGAACAGGCCATCGAACGGGCAGGCACAAAAGCCGGCAACAAGGGATATGACTGTGCACTCGGTGCACTGGAGCTTGTCAGTCTGTTGAAGAAGGCGTAATCCCGTGCAGAAGATTATGTTTTTTGACATTGACGGCACCCTGATGGAAGATTCTCCGACGCATTTTGTGCCGGAGAGTACACCCGCAGCACTGCGGCGGGCAAGAGATGCAGGTCATCTTTTGTTTGTCAATACGGGAAGGCCGGTCATCAATGTCGATGCGGATGTGCGTGTACTGGGATTTGACGGATATATCTGCGGCTGCGGTACTTATATTGAATGCAGCGGAAAAGAACTGTTCTATCATACCAATCCACAGGCGTTATGCAGAGAAACGGCTGCACTGATCCGAAGCTGCGGCGCTTCTCCGCTTTACGAGCGGCGGGATGCTTTTTTCTTTGATCCTGAAGCACGGGATCTTCCGTTTATTACAGATATACGGGATATGTTCCAGATGCAGAAAAAAAATGTCTGGCGCAAAGTATCTGATGCCGATTTCAGTTTTGATAAATTCGTCATTGCCTATGATGAACAAACGGATCTGGAACGGTTTCGCACCGGAATCATACCGCATTTTACGTTCATTGACAGAGGATGGGGCTTTGCAGAAATGGTGCCGCTGCCGTTCAGCAAACGGACCGGCATAGAGTATGTTCTGAAACATTATGGTCTGCGGCGCGAGGATGCATATGCGATCGGTGACAGCCTGAACGATCTGCCGATGTTTGAAGGCTGCGGTACATCCATTGCGATGGGAAACGGTGAAAAGCTGATTCCGTATGCAGATTATGTGACAGCCGATCTTTGGCATGACGGTGTTGCACAGGCGCTGGAGCACTTTGGATTCTTTGCGCCATAACTTCATCATTGGGGAAGTTTTTCATTGGTTCGCCAGGCTTTTTCGACAAGATGTCACATGGTCTGACAGAAACCTCTTGAAAATATGGGGCTCGTTGAGGAGCGATTATGTATTAATTTTTTCTTTCTGTCGATATATGATTGACTTATACACGGCGATGATGTATAATTACTGTTAAGTGGCGGCGTTCGGTTTGCTCATATAAAACGGCTGTTATAGGAGTATGTAATGAAACAGTCTTTCAAAATTCTCTTTAAGATAGTAAAGTGGATATTCATTATCCTTATTTCAATCATTGTCTTGTTTTTCCTTGTCCGCTTCATAGGGCAAAAAATAAACAACAGAACACCGGAAGGCGGAATTAACGAAACGATGTATGTTGACATAAACGGTACGAAACAATGGATCAATATCTACGGGCAGGACAAGAACAATCCCGTTCTGCTGTATCTGCACGGCGGTCCGGGCAGTGCCACAAGTGATATGGATTATCCTGTGCTGAGAAAGCTAAGTGATATTTACACGGTTGTAAATTGGGATCAGCGTGCCTGCGGTCACAGTTGGACAAAGGAGCAGACCAATCAGCCTATTACATTTGAGATGCTTTACAGTGATGGTGAGGAAATGACAAAATTTCTGCTGGATTATCTGCATAAGGAGAAGATAACGATCATGGGCATCTCATGGGGCGCGGCATTCGGTGCGAATCTGGTGCTGGATCATCCCGAATACTATGACCGTCTGATCGCAATGAGCTGGCCGGTCGATGGGATTGAGATGCAAAAAGCATTTCAAGAGCAGGCACTTGAATGGACAAAAGATGATCCCGAACTGCATAAGGTAGCTGAAAACATCATCACGGATCAGGCTAAGTATGACAGTATGTCACTTGACGAGCAGCGACTTGCATCATTAGAACAGTACGCTATCAATGATAAATATTGTGAACCCGATTCCCTGTTTGCAGGGGACGTTTCACTTGTTTCTGCCATGATATTCAACCCTTATTGTTCATTGAAAAATTATTACAATACCTACATCGGCATCAGCAAATACATTGATTACGATAATCTTTCCACCTTCTGCTATTTTCAATGTATGCAGATCGGTTCGTTTAAAGGTCTTTCTGTATTTGACCGAACGGATTACGAGGTTCCGGTTTATGTGATAATGGGAGATAAGGATTATACGGTCATGACTTCGGTGACGAAGGCTTACTATGAAAAGATCAACGCTCCAGATAAGAATTATTACGAGGTCGAAGGCGGTCACTATATGCCGATGCTGCATTCAGAAAGGCTGTCCGAGATAGTACATGAAATACATGCAAAGACCCCATGATATTCAAACTATCAGCAAGGAGAAAATGCTCTCCTTGCTCAGCCTGTCCACAAAGCCCCTCTGCGAGCATGACCCGCCCCCTGTCAAGTAGACAGCGCAAAAAACAAAAATAATCTAT
>JAEEIA010000075.1 GCA_016281125.1 Oscillospiraceae bacterium
AATGGTTGAATTCAGCAAAGGGCATAAGGATGCATTGTACGAGGCGCTGAAAAAGATCGCGCATGTTCCGCTCAGTGAGCTCGATCAGGGGAATTGCTGCGAAATAGAGTTTTCGGATGATCAGAATGAAGCCGAGGTACTAGCCGTTGTCATGGCGATTGAGGCTGCGCTCAGCGTTGGAAGAGGATGACAATAAACTTGCAAGGGAGTGCGAAGCATGAGCAATAATGTAATTCTGGTCGGCAGCATGAGAATCGGCGGTAAAAGGAGAAACGCATGATCAAAGCGGCATTATGTCAATTCCGCATTGAATGGGAACAAAAGGAACAGAATCTGCTGAAAGCGGAGCAGATGATCGCAGCAGCGGCAAAGGAGCATGCACAGATCATCTTCTTTCCGGAAATGTCGTTCACCGGCTTTTCGATGCAGGTATCTGTCACCGGCGAATCAGACGGCAAAACGCTCCGCATCATCCGGCAGTATGCGCAGAAATACGGCATTGCAGTCGGGTTCGGCTGGGTGAAGAAAACTGCGGACAAGGGCGAAAATCACTATACCGTTGCCGATGAAACCGGTGCGGTACTTGCGGATTACGTCAAGATTCATCCGTTCTCATACGGCGGAGAAAACAACTATTTTGCAGCCGGAAGCCGAACCGCAGTATTCACGTATGCAGGCGTCACATTCGCCCTGTTTATCTGCTATGACCTGCGGTTCCCGGAAATCTTCCGGGCGGTTTCCGCAGAGGCCGAGGTTCTGGTCGTTGCGGCAAACTGGCCGGAAGCGCGCATCGCACACTGGAACAAGCTGCTGGAAGCACGCGCGCTGGAAAATCAAAGCTGGGTGCTCGGGATCAACTGCGTCGGCGACCAGGAAAAGCTGCACTATAACGGCAGCAGCAGAGCCGTCAATCCGGAGGGCGAAACCGTTGACTGCCTGCTCGGGCAGGAGGGGCTTCTCTTCTGCGAAATCCGGGACGAAGCCGGCCGGTTCCGGCAGCGCTTTCCGGCATTGCAGGATCGCAGAACTGCGCTGTATAAAGAATTGCTGTAATGCCCGCAAAAGCATCACGGCATCCGCAGCGTCATGATCTGCGGATGCCGTAATGATCGGAGTGTTTTTCAGGTTTGTGATTCAAAACAATTCGGATTCGGGTGTGTGACTTTGTGGGGAAGCCTTCACCCTTGCTGCGGTAAACAGCCTGTGGGGACTGTTACCTGTACCGGGCGCGGCATTGTGGGGATGCCGCCCCGGAGCTGACGGCTTCCGGGCGCTTTCGTCCCGGCTGCGGTGACCTGTACCGGCGCGAAAATTTCTGCTGCCTGCATCATTGTATACGGCAAGTATTCCGGGTTGCGCTGCCCGGCTGTGTGTGCAGGTTCGGGAACAGCGCGCTGCTTCGTTTGCTTTTCCGTTGTCAGGCACAATCTGTGCAGCAGGAGAGAGGGGCCGCGTCTGCGTATCAGGTCTGATTGTTTTTGTTCTCCGGAGTTGATCGGCGGGCAGCCTTTTTCCTCAGATGCTCCCGCAGAAAAAACGTAACCGCTGCGCCCAGCATAAAAGACAGAACGGCAACCGCCACATATCCGCCGACGCTGTCGTCAAGAAGCGACGTTCCGGCCATTGTGGTTCTTGAAATCCGGTGCGGCGTACCGATCATCGCCCCGAGGAACACGAGCAGACAGACATTGACCGCAGTCAGAAGCAGGATCTGCTTTTTTTCGCGTTTCCTGCGCAGTATTTCTGCCCGGCGATGAACCTCACTGACAAAGAATGCTGCCGAACGCATCAAAACCCTCCTTTCCGCTGAATTCTCCCTGAACAAAACCGAAGTGCATTTCTCACTCCATATATACAGATACCTGAAAAACCGATTCTCCTAAATTTTTTTGAAAAAAATATCCGGAGCCCCGCAGGGTTCCGGTTTTTGTTATGATATTTTCAGAAACTTATAGATATTCCGGCGGAATACCAGCATAAATCCCGCGGTCACAATCGGAATCAGATACCCGATTCCCGCCGCAGCTCCGCCCTGTGTCACAAGCAGATTGTAAATCGCATGGTAGGTCATTGCGACGCACAGCAGCCCGATGGTTCCAGCAATCCGCAGATAGAGCCGATCCCACAGCGTCAGCAGCCCGACCGCGACAATCATGCCGCAGACCAGATGCATCGTGCCGGTTCCCAGTCCCCGGATGATCAGATGCAGCGTATTGGCCGCGCCGTTTGTCAGCAGATAACAGACGTTTTCAAAGGTCGCAAAGCCGATTGCGGATACAACCGCCTCATCGGCAGCCTGTTCCTTTTTCGGCTCAAACACCATGAGATAGAACAAAATCGGAAACAGCTTCATGCTCTCCTCGATGATCGGCGTAATCTCCACCGAGGCCATCACCAGCGTCGTATGATGAATGGCAGCCGCAAACGTACTGATATAGGATGAGAGCAGGCAGGCGGTCATCCCGACCAGCAGAAAGATCATGGAAGCCTGCTTTTTCCCGCGCAGATACAACACAGAAACCAGCAGCGGCGCCGCCAGACAGATGTAAATATTCTCAATGTAATATGTCATGTCTGCGCCACCGCCTTTGCAGACTGCTCCACCCGTTCGACTGCCGGCAGGATCAGAAAGAAGCAGACCGTCTGGAGAATATCAAACCAGAAGTACGGATTTTCCAGTGTTTCCGACCAGTAAAAGCAGGTCGCCGTCCACATCAGGTATTCCGATGCGCAGAACAGCAGCATCAGGCGATAAAAACCGCTCCATGCTCCGTGCTGCGGCTTTTTCCGGTGATAGATCAGCCCGCGGGCAGCATGGTACATCAGCAGGCTCATGATCGCCGCTGAACAGATATTGCTCAGCCAGGAACTGAACTGCATATACAGCACGGCCATGCCCGCTGCAAACACGGGACAGAGCAGCAGCGACCGCTTCCGGACACTGCGCTCCCCGGGATCGGCAATGGTTTGCAGAATCATAAACAAAAACACATACGCGGTATACCAGCTCATCTCGGAGATATAACGGAACTGCGGCGTCAAGCCGTAAAACAGCAGATACAGCAGCCAGTACAGCAGTCCGAGCAGAAAGGTACCGTAAAACAGCGTCATCAGCACCCAGAGCCGTGAGCGCCTGCGGATGGCGCGATACAGCGAAACACCGCCGCAAATGCTGACGACCGCAAGCTGCGCGGCATTTTCAACGGTTTCGATCATGCTTGTCCTCTTGTTTCACGAAATACTGCCGGAGCTTCAGGCACAGGAGCGTGACGCCTGCGCCGAGCATGAACGCGAGCACCCCGACAACGATATACCCCAGACTGCGGCTTCCGGAGAAAACACTCGCCTGCATGGTCACCGGATTCAATTCGGTTTCCGGCAGAACCTTCGGCATCATCAGTGCCATCATGATGACAGCCGCCAGACCGGCCGCCGCAGACACTGACTGAATCACACGGATTCTGCGCCGGACGCTTTGCTTTTCGATTTCGGCAGCGCGCTGATGCACGCGCTCCAGGAACTGCGACTCATCCTGCATCGGTAATCCCCTCCTTTTCCAGCTCTGCACGCAGCAGACGTTTTCCTTTCATCAGCAGATTGTCGATTTTCTTGCTGGTCACATGCATGATCTTTGCGGCCTGCGCATAGCTCATGTCCTCAAAATAAATCAGCCAGAGCGCTTCCTTCACACCGGATTCCATTTTTCCAAGACAGCTGTGCAGGATCCGGCTGCGCTCCGCCTCCATAACAACGGTTTCCGCCGTCCCGGAATCCGGGATGTCGAGATCCTCTATGCGGATGTCCTCCAGGCGGTATTTCCGCAGATACCGGAAGGTCAGATGCCGCGCTGTCTGATAGAGATAGGCGCGGAAATTGCCCTCCGCGATCCGCGGCTTCTTCGCCATGATTCGCGCAAATGCCTCCATGGCCATGTCCTCAGCGTCCTCAGCATTGTGAAGCATCGAGCTCAGATATGCAATCAGACGCTCCCTGTGCCGCAGCACCAGCGTGTCGAGCCCCGCGGTATCCCCGTCCAGAAACGCCTGATACAGTTCGTCATCACTGTGCATAACGATCACCCCAAGCCCGCAAGATAACACAAAGTTATCCTACATTATTTTTCTTTCTCTTACTCATATTATACAATACAGAAGAAAAAAAGTCAATCATTTAAGAAGAATCCTGCGGAATATCATCAAAAACCGGCACCGCGAAAGAACGGTGCCGGAAATCATTGATCGTTCATGTTCACTCAGTCCGGTTCCAGTGAATACTGATACCGCTGATAGGTTTCAGCCAGTTCCCCGAGCCGGAAGCGCAGATCGCTCACGATCTCATACAGATCGGTGAGGCTCTCCCCGTTTTTCCGGATCCACCCGACCAGCGACTGCCCGCAGGATTCCGGTTTCAGGCAGTCCAGCGATGCAGACGCTCTGCTGCAAAGCCCGGCGACATCGTGAATCATGCGGCCGGAAAACAGCTTCTTCTGCCGTAGCTCAAATTTCAGCCAGCGAACAGCGGTATCCCACTCGTTCTTGCAGCCGTACCGCTCCGGCATATATTTGGTTTTCTCGCTCAGTGCCGCGTCAATCAGGCTTGCATACAGCCAGACCCTGTCAACCAGATCCGTACTGTTCCGGTGCGAATCCGTCAGATACGACTGATTATAGGAGGTCACAAACAGGTTTTCCATTTTCTGAACGAGGCTCTTTTGCCGGACATCTCCCGGCAGTTCATTCCGGATCAGTTCCATGATCCCGGGGATCTGATACAGCGTCATAACAGCTCCTTTCTGCATGACTGGCAAACGGTTTGTATATATTATTATACCACAAATTTATCAGAATTTCAATATATTTTATAAAAGTTCACATTTATTTTGCAGATTTCTCTGCGCGCTGGTATCAGAACGCAAAAAGCACCGGCATCACGGAACAAAAGCCCGTGATGCCGGTGCAGCACTGAAATCTGATTTATGATCTGCCGTTCTGATCCTGCTTTCGCATGAGATAGGTCTGAAGCCCGCTTTCGGCAGCAGCAGCCGTGTCCGACCACCATGTTTCCCTGTCCGTGCAATAATACATAGAGGCCGCAAAATACAGCCGTTCGCCGTCATTCTGTTCCAGCCGCCGCGTCCTGAACGCTGACATGCTTTTCCAGCCTGATATCCGGATCCCGGCTTGACCAGTGCCTGCCGCCCGCGCTGATGCCCAGTCCCAGCAGGGACGGACGCGCGTGCTCCGCATGTGCCGGGAATACATATTCCTTTGTGCCGTCAAAATATATAATCTGACCGGTCTCAACGCGAAACATGCCGTGTCCCCTGCTCAGCGCATGTTGACGCGCAGCCGTTCGGGATTTTCGCGCTCCGCGTGGGCAATCGCAGAAATCGCAGCTCTGCCGTAAGGCCCCAGATTGTCGATCAGGCTCTGCGTGTGCAGCAGATTGATTGTGGTTTTCTGCGGCAGAGAGGTCAGGCAGTCATGCAGTGCATCCAGATTTTTGCCGTAGAATCCCGGCAGATGCAGCTGCGTGGAAAAGACGCGGTGCAGATCTGCATTTTCAAGAATGGTTGAGCAGTCGATTGTCACAGTCATGGCATTATTCCTCCCCGTACAGCAATTCAAAGGTTTCGTAATGGTCGCCGGTATAGTAAATCAGACCGTCATTGGAAAAAACGATCCGCTTTGCGCCGCGTGATTTTTTGCCGAGCGTGTCAATGTCGCATTCGGTATACGTCCTGCCTTTTTTCTCCGGCAGCTTGCCTTCGTAGTTGCCGAAGCTCGATCCGCCGATGCAGCAGCCGGGTGCATAGGGCTCCAGCGAGCCGCCCTCCCAGCCGAGCTTCTGCGCTTCCTTTTTCGTGATGAAATTGGACGGCAGTTCTCCGTAGGTATAGATATACAGCGCAACGTCGTCTTTTGTGGTATAGACACCGTCCCTGTCAATCGTGACGTCAATGGTCAGCGGTTCGGTTTCCGCGAGTGTTTCCGTCGCAGTGATGTAGTCATCCGCCGTGACAGTTGTCGTTGTGGTTTTATTTTTGTTCTTCTTTTTCTTTGTCGTCGCGGCAGGCTTTTCGGTCTGCTCAGCCGCGGCTTCTTTCTCAGTACCGGCCGCTTCGGCGGCTGTCGTCAGAACCGGGAGCGTTTCCGGCGCCTGCGTTGCGGGCTTGACATCCTCCGCGATTTGCATGCTGAATTCCTGCTCCGGCTCCTGCAAGATGTTCTGCTCCGGCCTTGATTTGCTGCGCGTTCCGGCAAATACCGCCAGCAGAATAAAGAGTACAGCCGCAGCAACGATCACGGCTGTCATTTTTTTGTCCATGCAGCATCCCTCCTCTGCAAGATCATTATAACACATTCTGTTGAAAAAGTAAAGACATTTGCAAAAGCATCTGTGTAAGATTTTGTGCTTTTTTCGGGGAATCGGCGGGAAAATGCCCCGCAGACGGTCAATACGGGATCTGCCGCTTTCACTGTGCAGATACAGAACCGGGGCGCTGAAAGACAATTCAGCGCCCCGTCGGCTTGTGGAAAAAAGGTATCGCTGCGCGATAATCTGTAATGAGGGCGCCGCCCTCAAACTCCTGCCGGGGACGTATCCCCAGGCCCTATTTTGTGTCAAAGAACGTATTTGCTTATTCTTTAAATCAGGGTATTCTTAAGGGACATGTCCCTTAAGCGGGGTATGGGCAGCGCCCCATTCTGAATCCGTCGGAGATACATCTTTACTCCTCGGTCAGCCACTGCTTCCAGACGGCAGAGGCTTCTCCGACAGTCGCCTTCTGGCCGTTCCGCACAATCGGCGTGCGGAGCAGCGTCGGATCCTCCAGCAGCTTCTCAAATTGCGCATCCGGCAGCAGATACTGCACCAGCGCTGCATCGGGGTGCTTGGTGTCAATCAGGTTTTCCAACCCGCCGACACCGCGGATCACACTTTCCAGCTCCCGCTTGCTCATCCCCTTGGACGGCAGATCGACCGACTGATATTTGACATGCCGCTCCTTGAAGAAGCGCTCTGCCTTTTTGGTATCAAAGCATTTGCTCTTTCCGAAAATCTGAATATTCATGGCTGCTCCTGTAAGATGCTCCTGCCGCGCAGGGTTCGTCCGATTTTCGATTCCGGATAGCATTCCGCATAATCCTCCAGAATCCCTTTCACCAGAAACTTCGCGTTTTTGCCGCCCTCGATCATCGCGCAGAATGCAATCTCCGGATCCTGCGCCGGCGCATAGCCGATGACAAAGGTATCCGTGCCGCGCGGTGACTGCGGCGTACCGGTTTTGAGCGCAACGTCAAATCCGAGGTTGTTCAGGTCATATTCCGGCAGCATCGGGGTACGCGCCGCACCGATCATGCCCTGCTCGATATAGTAGTAAACCTCCTGCGCGTTGTTCTGCGCAACGGTGGCCGCAATCTCAGGCTCCTTGACGGAGAGCTGCTCCGTCATTGTGTTATTCCAGTAGGAATTGATCAGATGCGGCTTATAGCGCACGCCGTCATTCGCAATGGTCGAGGCGACGGTCGCCATTTGCAGCGGTGTCACCTGAATCTCCGACTGACCGATCGCCGCCTGCACCAGACAGCCGACGTACCAGTCAAGGCCGAGCTTTTCGTAGGTTTCCGGGCAGGCAAGATAGCCGCCGCTGTCGCCGGATTCCAGCCCGAGCGGTGCGCCGAGGCCGTACATCCGCTCATAATCGAGCAGCACGTCCAGACCGAGCCGCGTGCTCAGCTCATAGAAGAAGATATTGCAGGAAACGGTCAGTGCACGCGTCACGGCAATATTCTCATGATGTCCCGTGCAGTGGAACCAGGTGTCGATATACTTGTAATTGGTATCGCAGTAAAACTGCGTGTTTCCGTCGATTGTACCTGTATCCAGACCGGCGGTCGCGGTGATGGTCTTGAACGTGGAGCCGGGACGGTACAGGCCGTCCGTGGCGCGGTTGATCAGCGGGAAATTTTCCTGCTCCGCAACCTTGTTATAATTATCCAGCAGATCCGCAAGATCATAGCTCGGAAGCGTTGCCATGCCGAGCACGCCGTTGTCCTTCGTATCGAGCACAACAGCCGCACCGCAGTACGCATTCCGGCATTCGTAGTCCGTCCGCCGGAGCGTTTCGCAGTGATCCGCAAGCCGCTTTTGCAGACTGCTTTGCAGCTTGCTGTTGACGGTCAGCTGAATCGTTTTGCCGCCGACCGGCTCCTGCGAGATGACAACCGAGGAAACATCGCCGTTCGTGACGGTGATTTCCTTTTTTCCGTTGATGCCGCGCAGATCCGGCTCACAGGCAAGCTCTAAACCGGTTTTGCCGACCGCATCGGACAGCGCATAATCGGAATGCCCGTTCTCCTTGAGCGCTTCAAACTCCTCCTGCGAATAGATCGGGCCGACATAGCCGATCTCATGCGGGATGACCGTGCCGTTCTCAACGGTGCGGATCGCCTCCTCGACGATGTTGACGCCGCTGAGTGTCACGCGAAGCTCCTTGATCCGCGTGACCGTTTTCAGGTCAATGTCGTTGGCGAAATAGAACACGTTGGACATGGAGAAGCTGCGCAGGAGCATCTCGTAGCGGATGCCCGCAATGATGCGCCTGTCCTTTTCGCTGTACTCCTCACCGATCTCGTAATCGTCGCAGAGCTTTTCGATGCAGTTGCCCGCGTCCGCATACTTGTTGAGGCGCAGATTCTTTTTCATCTCGGCCACATCGCGTTCACGGTCATTTTCAAACACATAGGGCTGCATTTTGGAAACCGGCATGGTATCGTTCCAGTCATAGCCCGCCTCGCGCAGCAGCTCGACCGTCCGGAAAATCACCGCATTGCCCGCCTTGTTGTCATCGGGGAAATAGGCCTTTTCGATCACGAGATTATAGCCGATCTTGTTGGATACAATCGGGGAGCCGGTGCAGTCCACAATCTCGCCGCGCGTTGCGGGAATGACCTGTGTATACACATTCTCCACGATATGCTGCTGACTCTCCTCCTCTGCCGCAACGATCTGGAGCTTAACCAGACGGTACACGCCGAGTGCCGCAGACGCAAGCACCAGCAGCACCAAAAAGCCGCCGCGCAGAAATTCGGAGATCTGACGCATGATCTCTTTCATTTTGTTCTCTCCATCAGGAAATCAGGCTGCGGTCTGTCAGCTCTCTGTTTCAAACAGATCCGCAAGGGAAATGCCGGAATAATCCTCTGCAAAATGCTCTGCCGAATCCAGCCGGACAGGCGTCTGCTTTCCGGTAATCATGTTCTTGAGCTGACCGCTGCCCTGCTCCAGCTCATTGGAGCCGAGCACGACCAGATACCTCGCACCGAGCTTGTTTGCATATTTCATCTGTGCCTTGAACGAGCGATCCATCAGATCGAACTCCGCACGGACGCCCATTTCACGCAGCGCATTCGCATATTGCAACGCCGTCGGTCTTGCGGCATCGTCCATCGGCGCAAAGTAGACGTCACAGACCTTTGCGTCCATGAAGCCGAGCTCCTGCTGTTCCATCGTGAGGATCAGGCGCTCCAGTCCCATGCCGAAGCCCAGCGCCGGAATGCTCTGTCCGCCGAGCTGTTCAATCAGTCCGTCATAGCGGCCGCCCGCACAGACGGTTCCCTGTGCGCCGATGCTCGTCGTGATGAACTCAAACACGGTCTTGGTGTAGTAATCCAGGCCGCGGACGATCTTCGGGTTGATGACGTATTCCACGCCCATGGACGTCAGGTGCGATTTGACCGCTTCAAAGTGCGCCTTGCAGTCATCGCAGAGATAATCAAGGATGACAGGCGCATCCTTTGCAATCTCCTGATCCTCCGGCGACTTGCAGTCCAGCAGCCGCATCGGATTGCGCACAAGACGCTCCTGACAGGTTTCGCAGAGCTGCTCCTTGTGCGGCTCAAAATACGCCTTCAGCGCCTGCTGATAGGCCGCACGGCAGGTCGGGCAGCCGATGCTGTTCAGGTTCAGCACAATGTTCTGAATGCCGAGGCGGTCAAGCACGGTCTTGCCGAGCAGAATGACCTCTGCATCCGCATACGGCGAAGCGGCACCGGCCATCTCCACACCGAACTGGTGGAATTCGCGCAGTCTGCCGGCCTGCGGGCGCTCGTGGCGGAAGCAGGACAGCTGATAAAACACCTTCTGCGGCAGTGCCTCCGCGAGCATGCCGTTCTGGAGCATCGCACGGATCGTACCGGCCGTGCCCTCCGGACGCAGGGTGAATTTGGTTTCTCTTGCAATGACGGAATACATTTCCTTCTGCACGACGTCGGTCGTTTCACCGACAGAGCGCTGGAACAGCTCCGTCTGCTCAAAGGTCGGGATGCGGATTTCAGAGAAGCCGAAGCTCTCCGCGACATCTCTCGTCACCTTTTCAACGGTATACCACTTGCGGATACGCTCCGGGGTAATATCCTCCGTGCCCTGCGGGCGTTTCAGGTAATTGGCCATAATCAAAGTCCTCTCAGTTTTTTTCGTTTTCCGCGTCATCACGGGAAAAACGGATCTTTTCCAGTTCCTTCTGCGTGCGGTAGGTACGGCTTTTCAGGCAGTAAGTACAGCCGCCGTGATTGCGGCACATCGGATCCCATGCCCGGCAGCCGCGGTATGCTTTGCGGTGCTCTTTGCCGGATGCAATCGCCTTTTCCAGTCCCATATGCACACCCCTTTGAAACGCAGAATTGCCCCTTTCTCATAAAGAGAGGGGCAATCAGTCAGGTTCAGTTATCACATGACCGTGGGATTTCCGATCTCACGCCAGTCCAGATCACCGCGCTCCAGCGCGAGGATCAGTGCCTCTGCCGTTGCGATGTTGGTTGCGACGGGAACATTGTGTACGTCGCAGAGGCGGAGCAGATTCATGTCATTCGGCTCACTGGCCTTCGGATTGATCGGATCCCGGAAGAACAGGAGCACGTCGATCTCGTCACACGAAATGCGCGCGGAAATCTCCTGTCCGCCGCCCTGCGCACCGCTTAAAAACCGCTTGATCGGCAGTCCGGTCGCCTCCGCGACCTGCTTGCCGGTCGTACCGGTCGCACAGAGCACATGACGGCTCAGCACCGCGTAATAAGCCGTGCAGAACTGGATCATCAGCTCCTTCTTGGCATCATGAGCAATCAGCGCTATTGTCATTTATAGTTCATCCTTTCTGTGAAGAAAATATACAGTGTAATCCGCACCGGATTAACCGATCTTAACGGTCAGCGGTGTGGGCTCGCCGCGCAGGCGCTTGGAAATCGCGTCGAACGCAGCAAGGCTCGGTGCAGTCGAAGGAATCGGTTCGCCCTTGCCGGTTGCAATGACAAGCTGATAATCCTCGGGAATCACGCCGATCAGCTGCACGCCGATCGTGTCAATGATCTCGTCGAGGTCGCGCACGAGCTCGGCGCCCAGTGCCTTCTTGCTCACCTTGTTGATGATGAGGCGCTGACGGCGGTTGCCGCGCGCATAGAATTCATCAGACATCATCTGCGCATCGCGCACGCAGATCGGATCCGGCGTCGTGACAACAAGAATCAGGTTCGCCTGCTCGACAATATCAAAGACATGGTTATTGATGCCTGCACCGGTATCAATAATAATGTAATCGTAGTATTTACGGACGGACTGGCAGATGTCAATGATCTGCTGCACCGTGACCTTGAGGAACGGGTTCTTCGGTGCGCAGAGGACGAACAGATTGCTCGCCATCGGCACACGGGCGACCGCGTCCACCGCAGAAACCTTTCCGGTGAGCACGTCGCTCAGGTCATGCTTGATCTGGCCGCTCATGCCGAAGATAATGTCAATGCAGCGCAGACCGAAGTCCAGCTCAATGATGAGCGTGCGGCTGCCCTGCTTTGCAAGGGTGTAGCCGATTCCTGCACAGATCGAGGATTTTCCGGTACCGCCCTTTCCGGACGTAACTGCTATCGTTTTTGACATATCATTAAGACCCCTTTCCGTAACTGCGGAAGCCGTTTTTTCGCGGTAAGGCAGCTGCATTCCGCCGGTAACCGGCGCATGGTTCATTTGCATATCGCGGATGCGGTGTACCGCAGGGCACACCGATTCCTCTTATATTATAACCACAAATCGCTGATTTGTCAAATCCCTTTTCGGAAAAAATTGAAAAATTGTAAGGTTCGTGCGATTCGCTATCCCACTTTTGTGCAATTTGACAATTCCGCGCCGGGATACTCCGGCGGATTATTGTCAGGGCTGAACAGAATCTTCTGCCGCGGAATCGGGCTGCGATGCGTCCTGTTCCGCAGCCGGAACGGTCATGACCGGCTCATCGCCGCTGTTTTCCGGCGCGGGGCCGTCCACATCGGTCAGCTGAATGCTGTTCATGATCATGCGGAATTTCTCGCGGTACTTGTCATAGTTTTCGCGGTTGCTCTTGCAGGTGACGAGATAGACGCGGTCGCCCTTCATCATAATGGCTGTCGTGCATTCCAGATCCTGCCGGGATTCGGAGCCGACAATCGCGTAGGTGAACTCCAGCAGCCTTGCGTGCGAACCGGAAACGGTGATCGACTCGTCAGAAATCAGCTCAAACTCATCCACTGCCTCCTGATACTGCATCACGACGGACTCGGTATAGCTGTCCACCTCGGCATAGCTGAACTCCATCTTCTCACCGGAAATAATGATCGAGGCGTCATCCTTGACATAGTATTTCTTGTAATACTGCGAGGCAGTTTCGGTGAATTCGTCCGGCACCTGAATGCTGATGCCCTCCGGCATATCCGCAGCGACGACCAGCAGCTCGGTATTCGCCAGAGAGGATTCCTCCGAGGATTCTTCCTGTTCCTTGGCAGTGCGCGGGAGGATCAGCATGAGCACGCCCATGCCGAACGCAACAATCAGCGCGACAAGCAGCGCCGTCAGCAGTTTATTGGACATAGCATGTATCCTTTCTGGTTAAAAGCGAATTGAAAAACCGATGCGTTTTCGGCGCATCGGCATTCCGGATGTGACCAGACCTGTAAGCCGGGTTCTGTCCTGTTATTCCTTCGGAAGAATGGATAACGGGTGCAGCCATTTATCTAGGCGCTCTGTCGCCGGAGCGCTCAAGCCGCCTTTGCATCAGATCCGCCGAGCAGACGTTATGACCTGACACACCAATCAGCGTTGCATCGGGTAGGGTTTACACAGCAGAATGCTCTCGCATTCTCTGGTGGGCTCTTACCCCGCCTTTCCACCATCGCACCGCACCGAAGGCGCGGAGCAGTTTCATTTCTGTTGCACTGGCCCTGGGGTCACCCCCGGCTGCCGTTAGCAGTTACCCTGCTCTGTGATGCCCGGACTTTCCTCGTCAGCATAAAAAGCGCTGCCGCGGCTGCACAGTCTGCTCACCGCTATATTGTACCATATCAACAGTGATTTGTCAAGGTGAAAGCTGAAAAAAGACGGTATTTCGCCGCCGGTTTCCGCCTTTCTGTCCGCGTGAAAGTATGTTTGTGAAAGGCTTGACAATCTTTTCATTTTGCAGTATACTATAAGTTGGAGTTTTCCGAAAAATCAAAGAGAGGAAGGTATCGTCAATGGAAGAGCAAATCAAGGCGATGCGCGCCGAAATCGAAGCCGCCGCCGCTGCCATTACCGATTCCAAAGAAATGTATCAGCTCCGGAAGCAGTACCTTGACAACAAGACAGGTCAGATTTCCGCGCTGATGAAGAATATGCGCGATCTTGCACCGGAAGAGCGTCCCGCCTTCGGCAAGATCGTCAACGAGCTGAAAACATGGGCACTCGATTTCTTTACCGCGCAGGACGCCCGCCTGAAATCCGCCGAGCTCGCAAAGAAGAACGCAGCCGAACAGATCGACGTGACGATGCCCGCATCCGCACATGCCTGCGGCGCGCTGCACCCGAACACCCTGATTGCGAATGAGCTGATTGAGATTTTCGCAGGCATGGGCTTCACGATCTTCGAGGGGCCGGAAATCGAAAACGATTACTACAACTTCACCGCGCTGAATACCCCGAAGGATCATCCGGCACGCGATATGCAGGATACCTTCTATGTTTCGCCGGAGCTGCTGCTCAGAACGCAGACCTCCGCAGGACAGATCCGCGTCATGGAGAACACCAAGCCGCCGATCAAGATTCTGTCGCCGGGCAAGGTGTTCCGTTCCGATGACGACGCAACGCATTCCCCGATGTTCTCCCAGATGGAAGGTCTGGTCGTGGACAAGGGCATCACGCTCTGCGATTTGCAGGGCATGCTGGATGAGTTTGCGCGCAATGTGTTCGGCGAAGGCGTCAGAACCCGTCTGCGTCCGAGCTACTTCCCGTTCACGGAGCCGTCCGTCGAGGTCGATGTCAGCTGCTTTGAGTGCGGCGGCAAGGGCTGCCGTCTTTGCAAGGACACCGGCTGGATCGAGGTGCTCGGTGCGGGCATGGTCAACCGCAAGGTGCTGGAAAACTGCGGCATTGATCCGGATGTGTACACCGGCTTTGCATTCGGCATGGGCATCGAGCGCATTGCCATGCTGAAATACGGCATCCCGAACATCAAGATGCTGTTTGAGTCGGATGTCCGCGTACTCTCGCAATTCCACGAATAAGCAGGCAGGCCGGACTGTCCGGCAGCCTTTCCGAGAAATATATGAAAGGAACTAATAACGATGATCGTTCCATTAAGTTGGTTAAAGGAATACGTTGATATTGATGTCACGCCGCAGAAGCTGGAAACAAAGCTCTTTGACTGCGGCTTTGAGGTCGAAACGCTGACCGAGCTCGGCGCGGAAATCTCCGGTGTTGTGGTCGGTCTGGTCGAGCAGTGCGAGCCGATTCCGGACACGCATCTGTCCGTCTGTCAGGTTGACTGCGGCGAGCACGGCAAATTCCAGATCTGCTGCGGCGCAGACAACGTCAGGGCAGGCGGCAAATATCCCGCCGCACTGGTCGGTGCGCAGGTCTATGCGACCGCGAGAGATCATGTGACAATCGAAGGCACCATGAAGATCAAGAAGGGCAAGCTCAAGGGCTTTGAGTCGCAGGGTATGCTCTGCTCCGGCATCGAGATCGGTCTGAACGAGGATCTCTATCCGGGCGCAGATTACTGCGGACTGCTCGTGCTGCCGGAGGATGCTCCGGTCGGCGCGGACATCAAGCCGCTGGTCGGCCTGGATGACTGGATGTACGATATTTCGATCACCGCAAACCGCCCGGACTGCATGAGCGTGCTGGGCATTGCCCGCGAGGTCGCTGCCGCACTCGGCAAGCCGCTGAAAATGCCTGCCGTTGACTACAAGACCGACGGCACAACGCTTGACGGCTTCAAGGTCACGGTTGAGGACAAGGATCTCTGCCCGCGCTATCAGGCGCATTATGTCCGCAATGTGAAGATCGGGCAGTCCCCTGCATGGATGCGCCGCCGCCTCGCGCTGGTCGGCATCCGCTCCATCTCGAATATCGTTGATATTACGAATTACGTGCTGAAAGAGATCGGCCAGCCGATGCACGCATTTGATCTGCGCCAGCTGGAGGAAAAGCAGATCATCGTCCGCAGAGCAAAGCAGGACGAAACCATCGTCACGCTGGACGAAAAGGAATTCAAGCTGAATCCGAACAACCTCGTGATCTGCGACGGCAGAAAGCCGGTCGCGCTCGCGGGCATCATGGGCGGCCTCAATTCCGAAATCAAGGACGACACCGCAGACGTGGTGTTTGAATCTGCCAAGTTCATGCGCGATAATGTCCGCAAGACCTCCCGTGCGCTCGGTCAGCACTCCGACAGCTCCCAGCGCTTTGAAAAGGGCGTGGACGAATACGCAGCGCAGCTCGGCTTGAAGCGTGCGCTGCATCTGATTGAGGAGCTCGGCTGCGGCTCCGTGACGGATTCCGCTTTTGCAGAAGCCGTTTCCGCAGATCCGACCGCGACCCGCCCGCTGACGGTTTCGATTGCAAAGGTCAATGCGCTGCTCGGCATCACCGTCCCGGATGAGGAGATTCTCCGCATCCTGACGAATCTGGATTTTGCACCGGTTATCGACGGCGACAAGCTCTCCGTGCAGATCCCGCCGTACCGCGAGGATATTGAGAACGCTCCCGACATCGCGGAGGAGTTGATCCGCATGTACGGCTACGGCCACATCACCCCGACCTTCCTGGCAGCAGCGTCTGTCACGAACGGCGGCCGGAATGCTGCACAGAACAGCCTGCTGAAATTAAAACGGACGCTCGCAGCACAGGGACTTTACGAAGCGATTCACTATTCGTTCTACTCCCCGAAGGATCTCGACCTGCTGCGCATCCCGCAGGATGCAAAGGAGCGTCAGGCAATCCGCATTCTGAATCCGATTTCCGAGGATCTTTCGATCATGCGCACGATTCTGGCGCCGTCCATGCTGAATGCGGTGATCCGCAATGTCCGCCGCGGCAATGACGCAGGCAGACTGTTTGAGGTCGCAAAGACCTATCATTCCGCAGAGGAGCACCCGACGACCGAACCCGAGGAGCGCGAAGCCCTTTCGATCGGTCTGTTCGACGGCGGCAAGCTGAGCTTCTTTGACGGCAAGGCTGTGCTGGAAGCGCTGGCTGAGGCATTCCGCCTGACCTTCACCTACAAAAAGCCGGAGGATCCGGCAAAGTATCCGTTCCTGCATCCGGGCATGAGCGCAGTTGTTTCGCTCGGTGATGAGGAGATCGGCTGGATCGGTATGCTGGCACATGATCTGACTGACGCAGAGGTACCGGAGCACGCGGTCTGTCTGGCCGAGCTGGATCTGACGGTGCTGCGTCCGTATCTGAACAAGCCGGTCGCATTTGAGATGCTGCCGAAATTCCCGGTCGAGCAGCGTGATATTGCCCTGCTGGTCGGTGAGGACGTCATCTGCGCAGATCTGGAAGCCTGCATGAAGCGCGCCTGCAAGTCGCTGAGCAAGGTGCAGCTGTTCGATGTGTACAAGGGCAAGCAGATTGAGGCAGGCAAGCAGTCGCTGGCATTCTCGCTGTGGTTCCGCAGCGACGATCACGCACTGACGGACAAGGAAGTCGATCAGTTCGTCGCCAAGATCCTGAAAAACCTCGCCAAGGAATTTGAAGCCGCCCAGCGGTAAAATGAAGGTATCGCTGCGCGATGATTCATAATGAGGGCTGCTGGCTCTTAAGAATCCCATTTTGACTCCATCGGAGATACCGACTTTATTAACAATCAAAAAACAGGCAGTTCGCTTTGAACTGCCTGTTTTTGTTTATCGAAAATGGGATCACTTTGTTTTTCATATCGCGGGATTCCAAAGGGACAGTGTCCCTTTGGCGGGGTATGGGGCAGAGCCCCATTATCAATCCATCGGAGATACCGCTTTTCCCCGTGATTTCTGTGCACGGGCGCGGCGGCTATATATTTTGCGCGAAAGCAGCCACGAAAAAGCGTACAGCAGCGCGCCCGCGAAAGGATGCAGCAGCTTCACCCGGCGAATCAGCGGGAGCGCTTCGTTCAGTGTATACTCCTTTCCGAAGAAAAAGAAGGTCGTGACCACAGACTCGTTCCGGGCTGCCGATTCAAAGATCGCAAATGTCGGCAGCATCGTAAGCAGCGGCAGCATCGCGGCAGTCAGGATGACACAGATGACAATGACCGCCAGCCATTTTGCACCGTGCCGTTTTTTCCAGAACAGCGCCGGGAACCAGAATGCCGGGATATAGCAGAGCAGAAAAATCAGATACGGCGCGGACAGAACCGGCATGCTTTTCCGCTGCATCAGCAGATTAACGCCGGTGTGGAGCAGCTGCCCGAGCACGGGCATACTCATGCAGATGAGCAGTGTCAGGTATTTTGCATCCACGATCTGATTGCGGGAATATGGCAGTGTTTTGGAATATGTCCACCAGCGTGCTTTCGTATCTGCGGCGAACAGCGTGAGCGGCAGACATACAATGACCAGCGCTGTGGTAAAATACACAAAGTCCCAGTTGAGAATCAGTGCGGCTGTGAACATCGCAGCAATGCCGATCGGCGTTTTGATTCCGCCGAGAATGTAGAATTCTTTTCGGAGCAGTCCTTTCATGCGTCCGCCTCCTTCCGCCGGAATCCGCCGCAGTATGCCGCAAGGGAAATGCCGAATGACACTGCCAGGATCAGCAGTACCGCGAGCACGCCGAGGCCGAAGTTGGCAGCGGTCAGTTTCAGATCCGTGTTCAGGATGCTTGTCAGCAGAACCCCGCCGAAATACCACATGATGCCGAAATAGAACAAGATATAGCAGATTGCGAGGAACGCCTTTTTGTCAAAGCGCTCCGCCGCAAGCGTCAGCGGCAAAACGACCGCAAGTCCGATGGGGAGCAGCGCGAGGCGCAGAAAAAGAAGCGCAGTATCCTGCGGCACAGGCTCGATATTCGGATGCAGCAGGGCATGCAGACCGTAAAGCAGCAGGGTCCAGAGAATCACAACCGCTGCAAGTGTCAGATAAAACAGATACCGCGCATGGACGGTTTCCCTGCGGGAATACGGCAGAACCAGCGAATAACGGTGCAGACCGCTTTTCATGCGCATCTGACTGATGATCTGCGGCAGGATCATCAGGAGTATTGACAGGATGGAGGAATACATCAGCAGAAAGAACCACGGGAGAAACGGCATCAGAATGCCGCAGCCGAGTGCGCAGCAGAGCGTGGTTTTTCCACCGGAAAGCATATATTCGGTACGGAGCAGGGCTTTCATGCGTTCACCTCCGTTTCTGCGCCGCAGTTAGATCTGCGGGACATCAGCCATGAGAGCGGATAACATGCCGCCGAAACAGCAAGCATCAGAAGCGGCAGCCAGCGCGTATCCGGCAACACTGTGACCGTGCCGAAAAAATCCATGTGCCTTGTGAGATACAGGAGATACGGGAGCAGGAGCAGCAGGGAAAGTGCGGTAAACAGGAAATATGAGCGGATGCTGCTCTGCTGCCGGAAGTGCAGCGGATACTGGAATGCGGCCAGATGCAGCGTGATTGCCGCCGCTGCCGCTGCGTGCATCAGCGAAAACCCGGCCGAGGACGTGTACGGGGTTCCGGAAAGCAGTGCCGGATTCAGCAGCATCTGAACAGACACGGCTGCCGAGGCGACCACCGCGGCAAATACAGCATCCAGCAGAGAAAACAGATAATGTGAATCAACGATCTGTGCGCGGTGATACGGCAGCGTTTTGGCATATGTCTGCCAGCGGCTCTGTGTTTTCACTGCGTTCAGGGAAAACGGCGTGATTCCGATTGTTACGCCGATCGCGCCGACCGTCAGGATGCTGAATCCGACGTCAGGTTCCGAACCGACTATGTGATTCTCGAGCAAGAGAAGAAACGGGATCGCAGCCAGGATCAGCAAATTCTTATATCCGCCGGAAAGATAGAAATTCAGCCGGAGCAGTGCTTTCATGCGGCTCGCCTCCTTTTCCTGCGGCAGTACGTTTTGCGGGTGTACAGCCATGAGAGCAGACAGCAGACCGCCGAAACGGCAAACAGCAGATACGGCAGGCAGCGCATAAAAGGCGTCAGCGGTTCCAGTTCACAGCGGTTCAGCGCCATCATATATTTCGGAAAGAAAATGAAACCGAAACCAAAGATAAGACCCGAAAAACCGACCGCGAAGAGAACGATGCCGCCCGTGCGGCGGAAATACGACGGATAGTGGATGGCAGCTGCATACAGGACGATTGCTGCCGCCAAAGCTGCATTCATAAGGGAGAACTCTGCCGCAGAGGGTGCATAAGTGAGTGCGGAAATCGCTTCCGGATTTCGCAGCATCAGCAGCGGAAGCATGACCGTGCCGAGCAGTGCAGCAGCAGCGGCACTGATCAGTGAGAACAGGTATTTCGCATCAACGAGCTGTTCACGGGTATACGGCAGCGTTTTCACATACGAGCGCCAGCGGCTCATGGATTCGGCTTTTTCGATTCCGACCGGGGTGAATCCGATGGCGGCTCCGAAATTGAGTGACAGAATGACGGTGAAGGATGCATCCAATCTGCGGGATATCGGAAGCAGGAGGAAGAAGAACAGAATTGCCGCAAACGCCAGCACAATCTTATATCCTCCGATCATATAATAATTCAGCCGGAGCAGCGCTTTCATACGGTCACCTCCCTTTGCAAAGATTTTGTTGTGATTCAGAATTGCTTGCGCTTGTAGATTGTGACGGAGATCATCCATGAAACGAACATGAGGATGACTGCGGCTGCGAGCAGCAGAACAGTCAGCAGCGCGGGGCTAAGTCCCCATGCGGCGATTTTTGCGAACAGGTCAAACCGGACGTCCTCGCCCTCGTGATTCAGTGCGATTGCGGATACAGATCCGCAGATTGCCAGCAGGACAAAGAGCGCAAGTCTTGCCTTCGCCGTGCCGAATTTCAGGTTCAGCGGGAGCAGAACGGACGGCAGCAGCAGACTGCCCGCTGCAATGGCCGCGACGGTCAGGACGCTCTGCTGCAAGGTGAATGCGTTGTTCAGGAACAGCAGCAGCATCACGGATGTCAGCAGCGTGCTGGCGATGACGAGCAGAATGCTCATCAGGTATTTTGCGGAAACCAGCGTCTTGCGGCTGTACGGCATCCCGAGCGCAAAGCGCTCCCAGCGGCTTGTTTCGTCAGTTGTAATCAGCGACACCGGCAGGATGCCCGCATACAGCGGCAGATACAGAATCATTGCGATGCTTTTGGTGGAAAGCCCCATGATAATGAATATCATGATCGGCAGCAGGAGCATGACGGGCTTGTTGAACAGCACGTACCACTCTTTTTTCAGTAATCCTTTCATTGTTATGCCTCCTTGGCCATGATGACAAACAGCTCCTCAATGGAAACAGGCTGTGTTTCAAATGTCTGCGGGATCTTTGCGCGGTCTACGATTGCCTCTGCGCCGTAATCGGTCACGCGCTTGCCGATCACCGCGCCGTCCTCCAGCTCATTCAGGACATCCGCAGTCGTGTGCAGGACGCCGTACTGTTCCAGCAGACGGTCCTTTTCCTCGCAGAGCATCATTCTGCCCTTGTGCAGGAATGCAATATAGTCGCAGATCTTTTCCAGGTCGCTGACAATGTGCGAGGAGATGAGGATTGCGCGGGATTCATCGCGGGTGAAGTCGTTGAGAATGCTGACGATCTCGTCACGCACAAGCGGATCCAGGCCGCTGGTCGGCTCGTCGAGGATCAGCAGCTTTGCCTCGTGGGAAAGCGCAATCGCAATGCCGAGCTTCATTTTCATGCCCTTGGAATATTCCTTGAATGCCTTTTTCTCCGGCAGATTGAACTTGCTGAGATAGTCGTTGAACACGTCGGTCTGCCAGTTTGTGAAGGTATCCCGCATGATCTTTTCGATCTGCCGTGCGTTCAGCATTTCCGGCAGGCCGATCTCATCGGGCACCACACCGATATCCTGCTTGAGTGCCGCAGCGTCGCCGCCGATGTCCTGCCCGAACAGACGGATGCTGCCGCCCGAAGTGATCATACCGAGCATCGCCTTGATTGTCGTGCTCTTTCCTGCGCCGTTCTCGCCGATCAGTCCCATAATGCAGCCCTGCGGCAGCGTCAGGTCAATCGGGCCGAGATTGAAATCCCTGTAATTCTTCTTAAGTCCTTTTATTTCGATCGCGTTCATCGTGATACTCCTTTCAAAATCATCGTCAGTCATTTTCCAGATAGTCGAACATGCTGATAATCTCTGCACGGCTCAGTCCGCAGGCTGCTGCGAGCTGCCGGATTTCCGTGAGATGTGCTTCGATCTGTTTCAGATGCTCCTCCCGGAGCAGCTCGGTGTTCTTCGGGGCGACAAAGCAGCCCTTTGCCGGAACCGTATAAATGAAGCCCTCGCGTTCCAGTTCATCATAGGCGCGCTTGGTCGTCACCACGCTGATGCGCAGATCCTTTGCCAGATTCCGGATCGACGGCAGAGGATCATTCTCCAGCAGCGCCCCGCTGATAATCTGGCCTTTGATCTGTGTATAGATCTGGTCGTAGATCGGGACACCGCTTTTGTTATCTATGAAGACAGTCATGCATCCACCTCCTTGTCAACTGTTCATATACAGTATACACAGTTAGTACAGATTTGTCAAGGGGTTTCCGAAAAAAATTTTTCCACGCGGCGGGATTCGGTGCAAAATCCTCGAAGATACGTCAAAATCCTTTTTGAAAAAATCTGACGGCCAATGCGTTTCAATGCATCCTGTATACATTAAAAATATTTTTCCAGCAGATTCGTTGATTTCAAACATTTTTCAGAAAAATATCCGTTTCATGACCACTCGTGAAAAAGTGAGAAAAGCAGAGATATCCGGAGGAAACGCCGTGTATCATGAACGCGCAATCTGAACGGCATTTTCTCGGGCTTTGCGATTTTGATGCTGTTATGGTATGATATTGACATCGGGTGAACGGAACCCAGAACCGCACAGCATGACAGCATCACCTGACATGAACACTCCCCTTCAGAATACATGACAGCTTTGGGATATGTTGGTGCGGAAACCGGAAGGCAGGCTGATGCCGGGCGACTGAATGCGATGAAAAGAAGAATGGATGGTATGGATTGGAACATCGCAGAAAGCCGCCGGCACAGCACAGCCGGTTTTGAAAGCTGCCGTTCGGACGGCAGCGCCGGGTTCGCCGGTGCCGGGTTCGGCATCGGACATTTCACAGTTATTTTGCAGCAATCCTCCTCCATTCCTTCTGCATTTCCCTGCGCGTTGTCAGGCGCGCAGGGCGGGATTCCCCGGAACGGAGGCGTTCGCAGGCCCGGCCTGCATATCATTTACGACATCCCCTTTTTATACACTTCCTTCATTCCTTCTGCATAGCCCTGTGCGCGCCAAGCGTACAGGGTTTTTTCTGCATATGCGGCAGTTCTGTCCGCGCCCGCTTCTGCATACCATACAGCAGGGGGGAATCAAAATGATCCGAAGAATTGCGGCGGCAGCGGCAGCTGTACTGATCTGTACGGTGCCGGTGCTGCGAGTATCCGCAGATGTGCCGGAGGTTTCCGCAAAGGCGTATGTCCTCATGGACGCGCAGACCGGGCAGGTTGTCTGCGGGAATCACGCAGAGGAAAAGCGCCCGATGGCCAGCACGACCAAAATCATGACCGCGCTGCTGACGCTGGAAAGCGGCGCGCTCGATATGCCGTTCACCGTAGACAGCGAGGCGATCCGCACAGAGGGCTCGTCCATGGGCTTGCAGGAGGGCGACACCGTGACCAAGCGCGTGCTCTGCGCCGGGATGCTGCTGCCCTCCGGCAATGACGCTGCCAATGCGGCGGCTGTTGCAGTTGCCGGAAATATTCCCGCCTTTCTGGAGCAGATGAACCGCAGAGCGGCCGAAATCGGCATGACGCACACCTGCTTTGCCACGCCCTCCGGACTGGACGCGGAGGGACACGGCGCTTCTGCGCATGATATGGCGCTGCTCGCGCGTGAGGCGCTCCGGAATGACGATTTTGCAGCGATTTGCTGTCAGCAGCATATGCGGGTTTGCTTCGGTGCGCCGCCCTTTCTGCGCACGCTGACGAATACCAACAAGCTACTTTCGATGGATGAGCGCGTGATCGGCGTCAAGACCGGCTTCACCGATGATGCCGGGCGCTGTCTGGTCAGTGCGGCCGAGCAGGACGGCAGGCGGCTGATCTGCGTGACGCTCTTTGATCCGAATGACTGGGCAGATCATCAGGCGCTGTTTGACTACGGCTTTGCCTCCGCGATGCCCTGTACGCTGCCGCTGCCTGAACTGCCGGAGGTGCCTGTGGAGGGCGGGGAATCCGACGCGCTGCGGGTGTATCTCCGGGAGCCGCTGACACTGACGGCCTGGCGCGGCATTCCGCCGGAATACACCGTGCAGATCCTGCTGCCGCCCTTTCTGACGGCGCCGGTCAGGAAGGGCGAACCGGTCGGAAGCGTGCTGTACAGAAGCGGTCAGACGGAGATTGCAAGGCTGCCGCTCTGTGCTGCTGCGGAGATTGCACAGACGCCGCAGGAGCCGCCGGAACAAAATATGATTCTGCGTATAAAAAGGGCATTGTTTAAGGTGTTTTTCAATTACCCGCGGTATACCCGTTAGCAGTTTATACAACTATCTAAGCGGAAACTTGGATACAATGCTGATTTTCTCCGAAATTTGCATTTTCCTCTTGACGGATTTATACAAATCTGTTATAATACAATCAAGGTAAGCAAAGCTACGGCATCCATCCTTTCCTCCATAAATTGATTTATCATTGCTTGCCTGTGAAAAGATAAATCAATCGCCCTCTCGAATTTACCCGTAAACAAAGAAGCCTTCTCACCGTGATGAGAAGGCTTCTTTGTGTCCAGCCGGAAGTACAATGCGTTTCTATTGACTGTGCAGCCATGCTGTGCTGTCATTGCTGCAAACAGAAACGGACGTTTTTTGAGGTGTATATGGAAAAAGCAACAAGAAAAAAACTGGCCGAAGTTGCAAGGGATATGGCGCAGCTCCCGTTTCACGGGGATGTTGACGGGACGGCGTCCAATCTTGCGCCGATCGTGCGGCTGTATCCGACATGGAGCATCCGGGAAGCTGACGGGTTATGGTGTGCCGCATTTGTGTATTATTGCTGTACGGAAGCCGGATTCGGAATCCCGTACAGACCCGCGGAATGTAAAACCTGTCATCTGGCAGCATGCTTTGGCTGGGAGGAATTTGCCGCAGGCGATCCGCGGATCGGATACCATAAAGGCACAGAAAACTATGTGCCGGAAGCAGGCGATATTGTCCTCTATGACAGGGTATTCGAGAACAGAGCGCACGACCATATCGGAATCGTTCTCGAGAAACGGGAACACACGATCCTTGTTGCAGAAGGAAATGTGAACAACATTTCCGGAATCATCGAGCGGCCAATCGACGGCCATATTCGTGCGTATATCAGAATCCCGGACGGGTATCAGTACGGAAACGGGTGACAAATTCTGATTTCGCTCAGCAGCCGAATCAATGCAATGCCCCTGCGCGTTGCAACGTACGCAGGGGCAAATCTTCTGTACGGGTATCTGTCTTTCATAACGGCGGCGCTGCCGGTACTCAAAAATCCGATCAGAATGAAAGTGATGTATTTGCTTCATTTTTTATATTATGGGATTCCAAAGGGACTATGTCCCTTTGGCGGGTTTGGGCAGCGCCCGTTCTCAATCATCGCGCAGCGATACCTTGTTCCGCCTGTGCGCACGCTTGACATCGGCATAGCACTGTGATATAATAATAAAACACGCACTTTTCGGGGGGATATACAGCATGACACTCGTTTTTATTCTGAACAGCATTCTGCTCGGTGCCGGACTGGCGATGGATGCGTTCACGGTTTCGCTGGCAAACGGACTGAATGCGCCAAGCATCAGGCTGCCGGGTGCTGCGCGGATCGCGGGCGTGTTCGCAGCATTTCAGGCAGCCATGCCGCTGCTCGGCTGGGTCTGCGTTCATACGGTCGCACAGCATTTCAAAACATTTGAAAAGATGATCCCGTGGATTGCGCTGATTCTGCTTGCGGCAATCGGCGGCAAAATGGTGCTGGAGGGACTGCGCTCCAAGGCAGCACCGGAATCCGGCAGAGTGGCCGGGCTCGGACTGGGCGCGCTGCTGCTCCAGGGCATTGCGACGTCCATTGATGCGCTGTCCGTCGGCTTCACGATTGCGGACTATGACGTCTGGCTCGCGCTTGCAGCGGCACTGATCATCGGCGCAGTGACCTTTGTGATCTGCATGGCGGGTATTTTCATCGGCCGGAAATTCGGCATGAAGCTCGCCGGAAAGGCAACGGTGCTCGGCGGCCTGCTGCTCATCGGCATCGGACTGGAAATCTTCATCTCACACATGATCGGATAAGGAGTCATCGCAATGGAACAGGAAACGAAAAAGAAAACCGCAGCAGAGGTGCGGAAGGAAGAATGTGAACGGATCAGATCGGAGCTGGAACAGCAGGGCTATCGCTGTGAAAATGCGACGATTTCGATTTTGAAAGCAAACCTCATGGTGTTTGCGACATCGGTGCCGGTCTGCGTGTTTTTTGCTGTGATTTACGCGCTTGCGAACGGCGGGTACGGCAGACTGTCAGAGGCAAATGGCTGGGCGCTGTTCCCGGTTCTTGTGCTGCTTTCGATTCCGGTGCATGAGCTGCTGCACGGCCTCGGCTGGCTGCCGTCATGCAAAAACGGCTGGAAAAGCATCCGGTTCGGCATGATGTGGTCATCGCTGACGCCGTACTGCAACTGCAAGGAGCCGATGGGCGTGAAGAACTATTATCTCGGCCTGCTGACGCCCTTTACGGTGCTTGGTCTGCTGCCGTCGGCTGCTGCGATCCCGGCGGGCAGCATGACAATGCTGGCGTTCGGGCTGATGAATATTCTGTTTGCGGGCGGCGATCTGACGATTGCGCTTGTCATCCGGAAGTACATCGGAAAGCAGGCTGTGCTGCTCGATCATCCGAGTGAATGCGGCAGTCTGGCGTTTATCAGGGAAACATAACGGTATCTCCGATGGATTATAAATGGGGCCCCGCCAAAGGGACATTGTCCCATTGGAATCCCGAAATAAAAATGAAACAAGCGCTGTACCAAACGGTCGGCGCTTATTTTTCACCCAAATAAAAGTATTCGGCTGCACCAGGCATATCGACAGCCTGATCACAGGAATAGAATCCCTTGATATAAAAACGAAGCAAATACGTTCTATTACATCAAAATAGGATTCTTAAGGGCTGGCAGCCCTTAAGCGGGGGGTGGGGGCAACGCCTCCATTATCAATCCATCAGAGATACCGCTTTCTACACAAACTGAAACAGGCAGTTCAAAGCGAACTGCCTGTTTTGTCTGTTATTTCATCGGCTGACTGCACATCAGCACTGCCGCAGCGCAATCCGGTTCAGCCCGGTGCGCTTCACGGCGCTGCGCCTAGCCGTCAGCCGGAGGATCCCCGCCGTTGGAAGGCGGCGGATTGACCGGTGCATCGGTCGTCGGAGACGGCGGTGCAGGCGGGTCGGACACTACCGGCTGCTGTACCGGCGGATCTGTCACAGGTGCCGGCGGGTTCGTTGCAGGCGGAAGCGTGGCCGGCGGATCGGTCTGCTGCGTCGCAGGCGGCGCGGTCTGCTGCTGACCCGCAGTGGTCTTGGCCTCAGAATAGGTCGTCTTTGCGGTGGTCTTGGTTGTCTTGGTGGTCTTCTTTCCGTTGTTGGAGGTCGTAAAGACGCTGCCGTTCGCAACGGTATCGTAGACCGGGTTATATGCGTAATAGACGATGATATCGTAATCGTCAAGCGCGTCCACAAGCGTGCCGACATCCGGCTCCACGCTGCAAACATAGCCGTTCTGGTAGGCGAAATTCACCGTGGATCTGTAAATCACGTTCTGCACCTTGCCGTACTTGGAAATCGTCGTAACAACATCATTGCCGATCTGCGGCGTGTTCGGTGTGGTACCTGCAGTCACGCTGCCGGTGCCCATATTGTTGTTGCCGCCGCCGTCAATCGCCTTGGAAAGCCCCATTTCCTCGAGCTTCTTGCAGTAGGATTGCAGACGCAGACCCTTGAAGGGCGGAATCGTAATGATCGAAGAGCCGAGGCTGACCTTGACCTTCATGGTCGAGCCGCTTTTGACGGCCTCGCCCTTTTCAAACTCCTGCCAGAAGATCTGATCCTTGGCGAGATGCTCATTGAACTCAAATTCCGCCTCCAGAACCAGCATATTGTCTTTGGCAAGCTCGTCCTTCTTGATCTGATAGTTCATGCCGATCAGATTCGGCACCTCAAAGTCCTTATTATGTTCGTCAGAGTCGCTGCTCTCCGTCGGAATCGCCTCCGTATAGGAGCTTTCCTGCGAATTTTCCGCGACGCCCTGCGTATTAAGCCGCAGGATCTTGGTCAGCGCAACGACGACGATCGTAACGATCGCAATGAACAGGAACGCAATCAGCAGCGGTGTGCGGATGCGCTCAAAGACCGTCAGCTCATTGTTCTTTGCATTGTATCTGCCGCGTGCTGCGGAGGAAGGCCGTCTGCCGTTCTGCGGGCGTCCCTGCGTATGGGAGCGCTGTGCCGCGGAGCGGTTTGCGCCGGAGCGTCCCGCTGCGCTGCTTCTCTGCTGCGGACTGCGGTGCTGGCCGTTCGGATTCGGTCTGTGCTGCCCGTTCGCCGGACGCTTCTGACCGTTTCCGCTGTGCTGCGGTCTTGCGCCGCTGCCCTGCCCTGCCGGACGGCGATGCTGCCCGGTATGACCGCTGTGCGTGCTGTGCTGGCCGGTATGGCCGCTGTGCGCGCTCTGCTGGCCGGTGTGCCCCGACTGTGTGCTGTGCTGGCCGGTATGCCCGGTGCGGCTGTCGGCGTTGCGGCTGCCGTAGGACTGATGCGCCTTGAAAACGGCGGTCGCCTCCTTATCGGGTGCGCCTGCAGGCAGATCGGATACCCTGGACTGCTCCGGGAGCTCCTCCTCGAACAGCAGTGCAACAAGATCAGCTATGGTGCGGATTCTCGCATTGCTGTCGAGCTTCAAGCCCTGCATGATGCCGTCTGAAACATTCTCCGGCACCTGCGGATTCAGCTCGGTCGGCGGCACGAGAATATCATAATCCTGACGGGAAATCGCGTCGGTTGCTCTGCATCCGGTCAGAATACGGTAGAGCACGGCGCAGATGCCGTAGACATCCGTCCATGTCCCCTGCTGCCGGTCTGCAAAATACTGCTCCGGTGCGGCATAGCCGTCAAACAGCTCCGCATCGAGCTCGGTATCATTTGTCCGGACAGCGGAGATGCTGAATCCGAGCAGCTTCAGTTCGCCCTTATCCGTGACAAAAATCGTTTCCGGACTGAGTCCTCTGTGCAGCACGCCTGCATTATGGAGCAGGCTGAGTGTCGTAAACAGCGGCGGGAAGATTCTGCGGACGGTGTTCCAGCTGAGCTCACCGGCATTCTCCTTGAGATAGTCGAGCAGCGTACCGCCCTCCAGATACTCATACACCGCATAGGTGGTATTGTTCTCCGCGAACATATCCAGCGCAGGGTTCAGGTGGCTGAGGGTTCTGAGCCGTGCAAGGGCCTTGTTCAGCTCGGTATATTCCGCCATCAGTGCCTTGTACTGCGCAAGGCGGTCGTACTTGACATTGACGGCTGCACTGTTCGGAACACGGCTGCAAAGCCGCTCCGGAAAATACTCGCGGATCAGAACCTTACATTCCACAGAGGTATCAAAACCGATATAGGTCACGCCCTCGCCGTTCGCGCTCAGCACCCTGCCGACAAGGAACCGTTCACGGAGCTTCGTTCCGGGTTTGAGATAATTCGCCAGAGAGGTCGTATTCTGATCATATCCGCAATGCGCACAAACGCTGTCACTGCCGAGGGGCTCCATGCAGCCGTAGCAGAGATTGAGATCGCTCATTGCATTAACTCCTTCCGTCCCGCACGGCGAACCGGGGGATGCCGCCGTACAGACTTTTTTGCTGAATAATCACTTTACATTTTAGCAGGAATCCGGCGTTCTGTCAATGATTTTCTTTTCATTGCACCGATTTGCTGTCAAATTGTATCTTTTTTGTAACGATTTCCGGTGAAATCGACGAAAGCCCGCCGTTTTCGTCGGCGGCTCCGTTTGGGAGCACTCAGGTTTCCGGGCTCGCCAGCAGCGAACCGATATAGTTTTTGCGCGTATCCTCGATTTTGGTCAGCGCACCGTTCTCATCCCAGATGCCGGTGATGACATAGGCGGCGACATCGCCGGACTCCTTGTCCTCATAGCAGTAGCGGTATTCGCGCAGAATGTTCTTGCCCTGCAAATACTGGATGCGGTAGGGTTTCAGCCCGAGTTCCTCCTCGGCTGCCTCGACGGTCGCACCGAGGCTGACGCGCTTCGGATCGTTGTAGGACTTGCGCTCCGTGCCGAAGATATTGTCCTCCAGCACCTCGTAGTTATAGTAAGTGACGTTCGTCAGCTCCTCCGCATTCGTGTTGCAGAAAATCGCCCACTGCGGCAGTCTGACGCCCTCAATGCGGCAGCTCTTCTTGCTTTCCGCAATCGCCTGATAGGAGGAGAACAGATTTTTCAGTGTGGGATAGCTCGATTCGCTCGAGAGATCGACCTTGGCAGCCTTGGATGCGGAATCCAGCGGCAGACCGATCCGCTCAGAGAGCTTCTCGGCATAGCGCGCGCCGTCATTGCGCAGACGGCTGATGAAGATAAACAGGAACAGCGCAAGCCCGAGCACCAGCGCAGCTGCAATGAGAATCAGAATCCGCTTGGCGCTGCGTTTTCCGCCGTTCTTCTTTTTTCCGGATCTGCCGCGCTTCGGCGGATCCTGCTCCGCGACCTCAAAGGGATTGTTCGGCTCCGTGCGGTCAGCCAGACCTTCATTGAAGTAATTTTCCATCGAGAACTCGCCCGTTGCATCCTTGCCTGCCATGGTAAACATCCTTTCCCCTTTATATTTCCGAAAAACCGTTATGCAAACGAAATCAGTCCGCGGTCAAGCATCCGCTGCGCCGCAGTCAGAATCCCCAGCTTGCCGCTGCCGTAGGTGATGCCGCCCTGCAAATAGACGGCGTAGGGCTCGCGCATCGGGCCGTCCGCAGACAGCTCAATCGAAGCGCCGCCGGTAAAGGTACCCGCCGCCATGATGACCTTGCTCTCATAGCCCGGCATGTCCCAGGCCTCCGGCGTCACAAAGGAATCGACCGGCGAACCGGCCTGAATGCCGCCGCAGAATGCCTCCATCGCCTCCGGCGAACGGAGCGCCAGCACAGTGATGATGTCACCGGCGGTTCTGCCCTCTTCCGGCAGACAGGTAAAGCCGAGGCTGCGGAACAGCGATGCCGCAAATGCGCCGGTCTTGCGCGCATTCGCAACGACCTCCGGCGCCATGAACAGGCCGAGGTACATCGACCGACACTGATTCAGCGAGCAGCCGACCTCTTTGCCCATGCCGACGCAGGTCAGGCGGTAGGCGCACTGCTCCACCAGCTTTGCCGTTCCGGCGATATAGCCGCCGGTTTCCGCGATGCCGCCGCCCGGGTTCTTGATCAGCGAGCCGATGATCAGATCCGCGCCCGCATCGGTCGGCTCTTCGTAATCGACAAATTCACCGTAGCAGTTATCCACCATGATGACTGCATCCGGATTCACGCTTCTTGTGAGCACCGCAATTTTGCGGATATCCGCAACCGTCAGTGCAGGCCGCAGCGAGTAGCCGCGGGAGCGCTGCAAATACACGACCTTCGCGCCTTTCACGGCGGCCGGAATCGCGTCAAAATCGGGCGTGCCGTCCGCTTTCAGATCAACCTGCCCGTAGGAGATGCCGTAATCCGCCAGCGAGCCGTTGCCCTTTCCGCGGATGCCGATGACCTCCTCCAGCGTGTCATACGGCGCGCCGGTCACGGAAACCATTTTGTCGCCCGTCCGGAGCACGCCGAACAGCGCCGTGGAAAGCGCATGTGTGCCGGACACGAAATGATGCCGCACAAGGGCATCCTCGGTGTGAAACACCTCTGCCCAGACCTTGTCGAGCTTATCGCGTCCCACATCGTCATAGCCGTATCCGTTGGCGCCCGCAAAGCAGGCTGCTGAAACCTGCTGTGACTGAAACGCTTTCAGCACCTTGGCCGTGCCGTGCTGGGAGATCCGGTCGATCTCCTCAAACTGCGGCCTTGCAGCCTGTTCTGCCGCAGCAGCCGCCGCAAGCAGTCTGTCATCAAATGAAAATACTGAACTCATGCTGAACTCCCTGATGTTTTCGCGCCTCAGCGCGTTTCATAGTAAAAGAAATCGGCAGCCTCCCGGTCTTTGCCGGTAAAAATCCGCCTGGTCAGCTTCCGGTTCCGGATCAGATACCACACAACATAGAGCGACTCCTCATTGTGCGCGGGAATCACGACCGAAAACGCAGTCCGCGAACCGGCGCACATCACAGGATACCCTTTCCGCCGTCCGGCTCTGCGGCATGAATCCGCTCCCAGACGAACTCCGACTCGATCAGCGTGAAGCCGATCTCCTCGTAGAAGCTCTTGCGGATGTCGAGCGCATAGAGGATGCCGGTCTTGCCGCGCGCCTCCAGATCATTTGCAATCCAGTGCAGAAAGTCCCGCGCGTAGCCCTTGCCGCGTGCCGCGGTCTTCGTCGCAACCTGCCCGATCAGCACCTGATCGCCGTAGTCGTAGATCGCAGTCGCCGCGGTCACATTGAAATACGTAAAGCACTGCCGCAGACCGCGCCGCACCATATGCGAGGTGTCCGTCAGCCAGATATCATGCGCAATCAGATTCGGAAAGCCCTCCGAAAGAATCTCGTAAACGTCGTCGAGCTTCGGTGCACGGTCAACCTGTTCCGGATCAAACACCGGAGAGATGCCGCCCGGCTCCAGCCGGAACACCGACCGGTGCAGCTGCTGATAGCCCTTTAACTGCAGGCCGGAGAGCAGCGACTGCGCGCCCTCCACGCGGAATGGCTGATGCATCTCCACAAACAGCGAAAGCTCCGCATGGGCTTCCGCATCCCTGGAAAAATCCGCCTGCGTGCTGACCAGAAGCGTACTGTTCTGGAGCATCATCCACGCGGTTTTGTCATGTGAGCGCAGCCGGAAAAAACGGCAGAAGCTGTATTTCGTGCCGTATGCGACCATATTGCAGAGGATTTTCCGCCCGTAGTGGCACACAGCCAGCGACTTGCGGTCGATCTCGGTCTGACGGCGAAGCTCAGCGATCATAATTCGGCCTCCTGTACGGCGGCAATCATCTGCTCCGCAAGCGAAAGGCAGGCCTGCGCATCCGAAAGCCGGATCACGGAAACCGGTGCATGCAGATACCGGCAGGGCACGCTGACCGCAAGCACTCTGGCGCCGCGGCCTGCGTTCTGAATCGCACCCGCGTCATTTCCGCCCGCGATTTTGGTCTTGGTCTGCCAGCAGATGCCGTGTGCTTCACACTGCTGCACCGCAAGATCATAGAGCGCCTTGTCGTAGACGGTTCTGCCGTCGATGAACGAGATCACCGCACCGCCGCCGAGCGTGCAGACGCGGTCTGCGCCCTCCGAGCCGGGCAGATCCGCCGCAGTCGTCGCCTCAAAAACCAGTGCAAGCTCCGGATCCGCTGCCGCCGCCGCAACACCGGCGCCGCGCAGCCCGACCTCCTCCTGCACAACAAACGAAAACACCGTATCATACGGCAGTTCCTGTTCAATCAGCTCCAGCAGCAGCGCACAGCCGAAGCGGTCGTCGATCGCCTTGGAACGGAACGAGCCGTCCCCGAACACCTGCGCATTCTCCTGAAAATAGATGATGTCGCCGGGCTTCACATGCTGCGCGGTTTCCTGCTTCGAGCTGCTGCCGATATCGCAGAACAGGCTGTGCATATCCGCAGGCTTGCTGCGTTCATCCTTGCCAAGCAGATGCACCGGCTTGCAGCCGATCACGCCGGGCAGTTTCTCCCGGCCGACCGTCACCTGACGGCCGATCACCGCAGCGGCATTCACACCGCCGACCGCATCAAACCCGAGCGAGCCATCCTCAAAGATCTGCGTGACAATGAGCGCGACCTCATCCATATGCGCCGAGCAGAGCAGTCTGCGCTTTGCGGGCTGTCTGCCTTGTTTGTATACGAGCAGATTGCCGAGCCGATCCGTCTGAACGGCGTCCGCCGGCAGATTCATGGTTTCAAGTTCACTGAGAATAAAATCCCGCACTGCATGTTCCCGGCCGGATGTGCCGAGAAGCCCGCAGAGCGTTTCAAAGCGTTTCTGATTCATCGGGCACCGCACCTTTCCGCATAGGCTGCAAGCAAAGCAGCGGTCTGCTCCACGTCGGTGACGTCGATGACCTCAACCGGCGTATGCATGTACCGGAGCGGCACAGAAACGGTGCCTGCCGCACAGCCGGACGGTGCCAGCGCAAGCGCATCCGCATCGGTGCCGGTCGTGCCGGGCATGACCTCCGTCTGATACGGAATGCCCGCGGCCTCTGCCGTTTCGGTCAGCGCTGCGGATAGCTCCGCCGAAAGCACCGGCGAAATGCCGATTGCAGGCCCCTTGCCGAGCGCATAGCATTCGGCGGGATCCTCCCCGTGCGCAAGCCCGAAGGTCACATCCACCGCAATCGCGTAATCGGGATGTTCATTCGCCGCAGCGAGCTTTGCACCGCGTCCGCCGCGCTCCTCCTGTCCGCTCAGCACGACTGTCACATTGCACGGCAGATTCTGCTTTTTGCTGATCTGCTCCGCCGCCATAATCACAGCGGCCGCACAGCAGCGGTCATCCAGCGCAGAGCCGGTCATCCTGCTGCCGAGCAGCTTTTTGCAGGCCGTATCATAATAAACCGCATCACCGGGCGCGACCTTTCCGGCAAGCACCTCCGCAGAGGATACGCCGAGATCGACGCAGAGTTGTGAGAACTCCGGCACGGCCTGCTCCCCCTGAAGCAGATGCGGCGGCAGAATGGAGATCACACCGCGGAGCGTTTCCTTTCCCTGCACCAGCACAGGCTGGCCGAGCAGCAGCCGACGGTCAATCCCGCCGACCGCGCCGATCCGCAGAAAGCCGTCCGGCGTGATGTCTGTCACAAGGAAGCCGACCTGATCGAGGTGTGCGCAGAACAGCAGCGTCGGCTTGCCGCTGTCTGTCCCGATATGCGCGGTCACCGAGCCGTCGCGGTATTCCGCATCCGGCGCAAACGCGCGCAGCATATCAGCAGCTGCCTGCCCGACGGCTGTTTCCCTGCCGGAAACGCCGCGCAGATCGGCAAGCGCCGCGATCATATCATATGAAGAATCCATTGCGAGATCCTCCTTTTTCAGCGAAAGAATCTGGACAACTATACAGATTATATTATACCAGAATCGTACAGAAAATGCAAGATTGAAGTCCGGTTTTGTCGATTGCAACAAATCGGGGCAAAGGAACCTCTGCCCGCTTGACATTTCGCACAGATTCGTAAAATACAGCGTGTTCCGGAGCGGTTTTTTGTGTTCCGGAAGCGTGCATATTCTGCCGCCGGAGGGACAAGATAATACCAAACGGAAAGGAGGCGCCGCATGACCGAATACGAGGATCTGATCCGCCTGAAACAGCCGCCGAGCATCGCCGCATGGAGCAGCGTCGTCGGCAAAAAAGAGAGCGAAGGCCCGATGGCACCGTATTTTGACTGCACCGAGCAGGACAGTCACTTCGGGCAGGCGACATGGGAGCAGGCCGAAAGCGAGCTCCAGCGCCGCACACTTCGGCTGCTGCTGCAAAAGGCGCGCTGTCCGGAAACTGCGCTCAGCTGCCTGTTCGCAGGCGACCTCATCAACCAGTGTACCAGCTCGACCTTCGCGCTGCGACATCTGGATGTGCCGTATCTCGGCATTTTCAGCGCATGTGCGACCTTTGCGGAGGGACTGATGCTCGCGGCGGTCATGCAGAGCGGAATGAATCTGCCGCGCTGCGCCGTGCTGACATCATCGCATTTTTCCAGTGCCGAACGGCAGTTCCGCTTTCCCCTGACCTACGGCGGACAGCGCACGCCGAACGCACAGCGCACCTGTACCGCAGCGGGCGCCGCACTCCTGACACCGGCCGCCGCGCCGCCCTATCTGCGGGGCATGTGCATCGGGCGCATCCGCGACATGGGACTGACCGACGCGAGCAATATGGGCGCTGCTATGGCGCCTGCCGCTGCGGATACCGTTGCGCGGTATCTCTCCGCGACCAGAACACGCCCCGCCGATTATGACGCGATTGTGACCGGCGACCTCGGAACAGTCGGCAGCAGGCTGCTGAACAGGCTCATGGAGCAGAACGGCTACGAGCTGCGGAGCGTTCACCGTGACTGCGGCGTCATGATGTTCGACAATGCCGCGCAGGATACCCATGCGGGCGGCTCCGGCTGCGGGTGCTCTGCGAGCATCATCTGCGGATATTATCTGCCGAAGCTGCAAAGCGGCGAGATGCAGAATATCCTCTATGCCGCGACCGGCGCGCTGCTTTCCCCGCTGCGGTGTCAGCAAGGCGACAGCATTCCGGGAATCTGTCATCTGGTGCATCTGTCGCACAGCGGCGGAAAGGAGCAAATATGACGTATCTGTGGTCTTTTGTGATCGGCGGGCTGCTCTGTGTGATCGGACAGCTGCTCATTGATGAAACCAAGCTGACGCCTGCGCGCATTCTGGTCGGGTATGTGGTCGCGGGCGTTGTACTCGGCGCGGCAGGCGTATATCCGCACCTCACAGAGCTGGCCGGTGCCGGGGCTTCCGTGCCGCTGAGCGGATTCGGGAACCTGCTGGCGCAGGGCATCCGGAAGGACGTGCAGGCGTTCGGGCTGCTCGGGGTACTGACCGGCGGGCTGACCTCCGCGGCAGGCGGCATCACCGCAGCGATGCTGTTCGGCACTGCCTGCGCCGTGCTGAGCCCGCGCTGGCGTATCCATTCGGGCGGGGAGTCCCCGCGGGCGTTTCCCTCCAGGTGAATTGACTGTTGCGCTCTTATTTATCGCGGCTTCTCTTATGCCGCTGCTCCCTGCAATGGGGGGCGCCTGAGCCAACGCTCCCCTCACCTTTTCCGCAGAGTTGAAATTGAGCGCACAGAGAGGAGAGAGTCAGGAAAGAGAGAGCGCGAGAGGGAAAACCTAAGAGAGAGGGGAGATAAGCGACCGTAGGGAGCGCCTCCCCTCTTTCTTGGGTTGTCCCTCTCGCATTCGCGCCCCGGCGGGGAGCCACC
>JAEEIA010000009.1 GCA_016281125.1 Oscillospiraceae bacterium
TGCCTGCGCCTGAGAATCACAGATGGGCAAAATCAGACGTATTTCTGGGAGACGGATGGAGTGTGGCTTACCGAGTTTTCGACGCTCAATACTGGGGTGTCCCCCAGCGAAGAGCAAGAATCTACCTTGTCGCAGATTTTGCTGGCGGAAGTGCTGGAGAAGTATTATTTAAGTCCGAAGGCGTGTCTGGGTATACTCCGCAGGGCTTCCGTGCGTGGCAAGGAACTGCCGGATGTGCTGAAGAAGGCACTGGAGAGACAGGCGGGCGGTCTGACACTGGAGATCGAACCTACTGTCTGAATACACAGGGCAACAGCGGTGTCGGCATTACAGAGGATAAGGCTCTCGCACTTATCGCACAGGATCACGGCAATCATCCAGCTGTACTTCATGCCGCCGGCTTTTCCACAGAACACAGCGCAAAGGCACGCAGTATTGGATACGGTGAAGAACTTTCTCCCACTCTGCGTGCAGGTGTCGTTCCTGCAGCGCTCTCCGTAGAAAACCATCCAACTGACGGACGGGTTAAGATCCGTGAGGATGATACCTGTCAGACACTCTGCAGCAGAGCCGGAACAGGAGGAAACAATGTACCGCTTGTTGCAGAACCGATTACACTGAAGATACGTTCCGGCTGTGATGGCGGCGGCAAGGGCGCATTGTGGCAGACTGATAAATCTGCTACACTCGGCACCCATAACGACCAGACACTGTTTCAGCCTGAGATCAAAGCCTACGGTGTATGCAGCAAACATTCCAATGCGATGATGTCGGACAATCCGCACAGCGGTTTCTATGAAGCAACAACAAGCAGAACACTCGACCGGAGCGGCGGCAATTCCGTAACATCGAATCAAGGCGGTATCTGTGTGGTAGCACCTGCGCCGGAAACCTTCGATGTACGTTTCACATCGGAAGGCACAAAAAATGCCAGAGGTCACTGTTATCCCACAGAGATATCCCGATGCCTGGATACAAGCGAAGCAAATCCGGACAGCAATCATGGCGGCATTGCGGTTGTCGAACCGGAGACATATTCTCTGCAAGGCTCAATGATCGGTCGGGCAGACAAGAACGGTCCACAGGGTGACGGCATCAATGAGGATGTGTGCTTTACGCTCAATACTTCGGACAGGCACGCAGTCGCAGCACCTGATCCGTCCTTCACGATCTCCCGCGACAATCATTTCGCCGTTTCGGAGGATGTATCCGTCACAGCAGTTGCGAGAGGACCTGCAATGGTCGCAGCACCGGCAGACCATTACTGCACCAGTAAAAATTCCCACCATACCGTAGCTGCGCATGAACAGGCAAACACACTGGTCGCTTCCGACTGGAAGGATCCTCCGCTTGTGAACGACCTTCCGAATAACGAGCCTGTATATATCGTGCGCCGTCTGACTCCTGTGGAGTGCGCCCGATTGCAGGGGTTCCCGGACTGGTGGTGTTCCGACCTTGCGATCACCGATCCGTCTGACGAAGAGATCACCTTCTGGACGGAGGTCTGGGAAACCTGGCGAAAGATCACGAATCCAAAGGGAAAGCCGAAAACAGAAAAGCAGATCAGAAAATGGCTGGCTGACCCGTATACAGATTCAGCGGAATATAAGTTGTGGGGCAACGGAGTCGCAGAGCCTTGTGTATTCTTCGTACTTGCCGGTATCGCATGGGCGGCAGCAAGAGATTATGAAGCACATGCAGCAAATTGTGAACAGACTGATACTATGTAAGCTGTTCTTTGGAAGGTGTCCGTGATATGCACAAACATAGACGGATATCTTCCCCGTACATTCTCCGTTTTACAGTCTTGCATTCCGGAGTAAAAGACGGTAATATGTGACTACGAAAACGCCGCAGCCCATGCGCACAGGGTGCAAGGGACGGCAGTAAAAAACGGAGGTTCTAATATGGAGATCAAGTTCAATATTGAAAAGAGCCAGCGCAAAGCACTGGCACAGAAAATCGGTGAGCTTACAGGAGCTGAAGTCGTTTACCTCGGAGTTCCGAGCTGCGGCTACCAGATCGACTTCTTCACTCTCGGCAAGGATGCAGTCCTCAGTTTCAGCGACCGCAGCGATACAGAGATCGTGGAAACGGTGCTTTCCGGGCTTGCAGAAGCAGGCTACGAAAACGAAACGGTTACACCACCGGAGGGAACCGATAATACAACAGAAAACGCTGCAGATGACGAGGAAGAATTTGTTGAAGCCGATGCCACAATCGAATCAGACACAGAAGAAGCTGCGGTTCCGGAAGCAGCTGAATCCGAACCGGAAGAAATCGACCGGAACAGCGGATTCCCATTGAACGCAAGCATCAGCTTTCCGCTTGCCGAGCACACGGTGCAGAGCCTTACAAACCTCATCTGCATGATCCACTCCCGCGGACCGCTTCTCAGCAAGGCAACCTGCGGAACATTCTCTGCAGACATCAGCCTTGCTGATGAGATCGGCAAGCACGAGTTCCGCAGTGTCCATGAGCTGATCGCCTTCCTCCGGGAATGGGATGAAACAAATACACCGCTGACCGGTATCTCCTTTGACAGCGAGAAGCTTACCTTTGACGGATTCGGTCAGGCGGCTGATGCTGAACATGTGCATACCTTTATGAAACTCGCTGCTGCGATGAACCGCATGGCATTGACACAGCACCGTGTACAGGCAAAAGATGTCGATGACAGCAATGAGAAGTATTCTCTCCGCGTCTGGCTGATCCGTCTTGGACTGAACGGTGCGGACTTCAAGGCAGACCGCAAGCGTCTGCTGGAGAATCTTTCCGGGCATACTGCATTCCGCAACGATGCAGAGCGTGTGCGGTGGGAAGCAAAACAAAAGGCCAAGCGTGATGCACAGAAAAATGAGGAGGATGAAAACGATGCAGTTTCCGAATGAAAAACAGCTCCGATCCCTGCGGGAGCGTTATCCCGCAGGCACCCGAATCCGCCTGAATCACATGGATGACCCTTATGCACCGGTACCGTCGGGAATGACCGGCTCGGTTTCGGACATTGACGATGCCGGGAACATTCACATGAAATGGGATAATGGCAGAACGCTTTCGCTGATCGAGGGCGTAGACGATTTCACAGTGATCGCCAATAGCGAGGAGGCAGAAAAATGATCTACTTAGCATACGGTTCGAATCTTCACATCGGGCAGATGCAGCGGCGCTGCCCGACAGCCAAAGTGCTCGGCACAAGTACACTCCCCGGCTACCGTCTGGTATTCAACGGCGTGGCAACCATCGAGCCCGATCCCGACCGCAGCGTTCCCGTGCTGCTCTGGGACATCAAGCCCGCCGATGAGATCCCGCTTGACCGCTACGAGGGCTACCCGCACCTTTACCGTAGGGAGACAGTGCAGGTCGAGCTGAACGGCAAAACGGTCGATGCAATGGTCTACATCATGAACAGTAAGGGAGTCCGACCGCCTGACAATTTCTATTATGGTATCATCCGTCAGGGATACGAAATGAACGGGCTGGATACTTCTTTCCTGATTCAGGCACGGCAGGAATCCCTGACCGACCGCTGAATGCGCACAGATGCGCCATGTTTGCCTGTGTGTGGCCTCTTCGTAAACTCCCCTCATTCCGGACACAGCCCCACACGGTGCGTTACGGCGCAAATTACGGCAAGGCATAATATGAACAACAAACAGCGCAGGATCGCCCATTATGATCTGTACATTTACCCGCTTGATAACCTCCGAAGGGTATGGTAATATGCTACACAACGGCAGGCAGGATGCCTGCCCAATACCCTGAACGGAGGAGATCACATGAGCAAGAAAAGATACTACCTGGCCTATGGCAGCAACCTGAACCGCAGGCAGATGCAGATTCGATGCCCTGGTGCAAAGCCGGTCGGAACCGCACTGCTCGAAGGATATGAACTGCTGTTTAAGGGCAGTAAGACCGGATTTTACCTGACTGTCGAACCGAAAGCGGACGGCGTTGTTCCGATCGCAGTATGGGAGGTCACAGCGGAGCATGAGAAAATGCTCGACCGCTACGAAGGCTGCCCGGTATGCTACTACAAAAAAGAGATCACACTCCCCGTGTTCCGTACAGCAAGCGGCAGAACAGTGCAGACGAAAGGTTTTGTGTACATCATGAATGAAAAACGACGGCTCGGCGAACCGACACCTCGGTACTTTTGGACTTGCGTGACGGGTTACCGATCATTCGGATTCGATCCGGAATTCCTTTACGAAGCATACGAGCGGAGTGCAAGACATCTATACTAAATAAAAAAGGCGGCATGGCAGGGCATTTCCCCTGCCTGACCGACCGCTTATTTATACAGCTGTGGGGGCCTCCGAAAAATAGAGATCCTATTCCATCGTACCGAATTATAACATAAAAATGCAAGAGATTCAAGTATGTAAAAGTACCAGAGATACGGCAAAAATACACTCAAATGATCTGTAAATTTAGCGGCTTGCTATATCTTCCGAGAGACGGTAATATGTAACACAACGAAGGGCAAAGCCCTACGGAATAAACGATTCGGAGGATACAAAAATGACTGAAAAGACCGCACAGCAGATCAACAGAATGAAGGAGCAGACCATTGGGGTTGAGATTGAAATGAACAACATCACCCGCAAGGCTGCCGCACAGCTCGCCGCCGAGTTCTTCGGCACAGACCGCACCGAGTACACAGGCCACCGCAACGGCTACGAAACCTACAGCGCATGGGACGCACAGGGACGCGAGTGGAAGTTCCAGAAGGACGTCAGCATCGCGGGCCCCGACAGCGAAAAGTGCGAACTGGTCACACCGATCCTGCACTACGCAGACATCGAAACCCTGCAGGAGCTTGTGAGAAGACTTCGCAAGGCAGGCGCAAAAAGCGACTACACAAGAGGATGCGGAGTTCACATTCACATCGGCGCACAGGGACACACACCACAGACTTTGAGAAACCTCGCAAACATCATGGCGAGCCACGAAACACTGATCGCCGAGGCAATCAAGGTTGACCGCAGCCGAATGAACCGCTACTGCAGAACGGTTGACCCGCGATTCCTTGACCAGCTCAACCGCAAAAAGCCCCGCACGATGGCACAGCTTGCAGACATTTGGTACGGCTCGCAGGGATGCACCTACGGCAGAACCCACCACTACAACGACAGCAGATACCACATGCTCAACCTCCACGCGACCTTCACCAAAGGCACGGTCGAGTTCAGACTTTTCCAGTTCGCACCGCCTGCAAACGGCAAACAGAACGGCCTCCACGCAGGCAAGCTCAAGAGCTACATTCAGCTTTGCCTCGCAATGAGCCAGATGGCAAAGGACCTCAGAAGCGCAAGCCACAAAGAACAGCAGACAGAAAACAAGGTTTTCGCAATGAGAACCTGGCTGATGAGAATGGGCTTCATTGGCGACGAGTTCGCAACAGCAAGAGAGACCCTTACCGAA